>JAHJMN010000012.1 GCA_018821305.1 Myxococcota bacterium | reverse complement strand
TTGGAAAATTCTATGGTTCTATGTGTGTGGCTCCCAAAGTCGACTGTAATTCAAATACAGTAATCAATTGGATTTATAAGGAACTTGATGACGGTAGTTTATTATTTACAATAGGAAATTGCATTGAAGGGTGGCTGGATGGTTGGGAGTACGATATTGGATTTAATGCTCCGGATGTATCAAATGGTGAAGATGTATGCAGCGTGGAAGACCCTGATTCTCTTGATGTACCGTACACAGGATCTCTCGACAACTGGTATCCCTTCAATTAAAACAAATATTTCTCCCCTGAATCCAACCGCCAATGCTGAATGATCGGAGCATGAGCCTGTGCCAACACAGGATTACGCGATACTGCATTCAAACAACCAACCTCAAAAGAAACCACGGAACCAGAACCCGCAACGCGGTTTCAACACATTCACCGTTTTTCTGCGAAAAACGGTGTAAGCGAAGGGATCAAAGATGCCAGCGGCATCGCGGATCCCTGGTGGGCGCCGGGGTAATCACATAGACCTGAATGACAACACCCCTGAATCCAAACGCCGACGTTGAATGATCGGATCCCTGGTGGGCGCTGGGGTAATCACATAGACATGAATGACCACACCCCTGAATCCACCCGTCGATGCTGAATGAACGGATCCCTGGTGGGCGGTGGGGCAATCACATAGACGTGAATGACGACACCCCTGAATCCACCCGCCGATGCTGAATGATCGGATCATGGGCCTGTGCCAACACAGGCGCAAGTTTATCAGCCCGGTTCGTAAGAGCCGGGTAAGAAAACACGCATGCCCCTTTCGCCCTTTTGCTGCGCCGCCGACGGCGGCGCAGCAAAAGGGCGAAAGGAAAGGATTTAACTCCTGATCCCGGAGTTGAAACTCCGGGCTAAATAAAGGCGTTCTACGAACGCGGAAAATCGGACACCCGGAATCACATTACGCCTTCTGGCAAAATTGCTATCAGGCACCTCTTCCCCGCCCGTGGCAATTGGGTCTTGGGTGTGTACACGTCGTTTCCCTTGCATGAAGAGTTACCAGACCTATGCTGAAACGTCATTTCCCCGGCCTTAATGGTTAACTCTGCGGCTTGAATCCTTAGTTCCCAACAATTTTCCGTTGCCTGCACTTTATTTAAACATCAAAAAAATATTAATAACCTCATTTCCCTGCTTTCTCTGGTCATTTCCCACTTTGGGTTGGTTATTTCCCGGACTTCAGTGGTCAGTTCCCTCGGAAAAAAAGTTCCTCCCTTTTAAATGAAGTTCATCCCGACTGAGGGACGCGAAATTTGAATGTAGGGAAATGAAGGAAGACGGATGATGTTTTGCGTTTGAAATAAGAAAAGCGACGATTGAACCCTGATTTATTATCGCTCAAGCCACAAAAGTGATCACAAAAGCATTCTTTTTGTGCATTGAAGACTGGTAGGTCACAATTTCAGCAATAAAAAATTTTTTGAGTGATTAAAAAATATGCGTTAAGGAACACTTTACCGGCATTTTTATCGGGGGAAATGACCTTTCTCAAGAGGGATGAGGTTAAAAATACCGGTACGAGAATTGTACTCTTTTCATATCCTTTAAAAGAAACAAAAATACAAGGATTCTGCAAAATCCTGGAGTACAAATAACAGAAATTAGCACAGAAAATATATTTCAAAATCCCTGCGGAAAATGGCTGCTATAATTGAATATAATAGTAAATGTGCTGATACATAGAAAAAGATCTCTCCAAAAAGGCAGCAAATACAATGTCATTGAAAAATTACAGTGTGACGGTAATAAAAATGACATTGTCTATAAATATTGTGTTGTAAAATGTAGCATTTATTATTTTATTGTACCCCTAAACGAAAGGAGCACTAGATGCCAAGATTCTCATACGAAGCAAAATATTCAAAAGTTTTAAAATTCCTCATGTAAATGCAGAACACAAGGATTCGTTCAATCATGCTGCAGCGCGGATTTGACGAAGCAGAATTAACAGAAGGATGGCAGTTGTTTGAAAAAGCCACAGGCCGTAGTCTCGGGGCATCATCCAATCCGGATGTAGGTGCTACTTCCGATCTTATTTCAGCTATTGATAACTGGGAAAACACCTGGTTTGACGTTGCAGATGCAGCCCTTTCAAGAAAACACCCCGAAGTACACAAGGAACTTTTTACAAATCTCAATAAAACAAGCGGAATTGAAGTTGTGGCAAATGTAAATGAGTTTACAAACCGCCTTAATAGCATTGCCGGAAAAACCTCTGCTCCCTGGACCGATGCCATGGCTCTTTTAGCCAAGCGTGGTCTTACAAATGAAAAAATCAACGAAGTAACTACCCTTCTTGATCAGGCAAAGGGTAAAAATACCCCCGATGATTCCTGGATGATAAACAAAGCTGAACTGGAAGCAGCCCGGGAAGAAATGTGGGCCTGGTATCAGGACTGGGCAAAAACCGCCCGCACAATAGTTCCAAACAAACAACTCCGAATCATGATGGGCATCTCCTCCCCCACCCGCAACGAAGACACCCCCGAAACCCCAGAAAACCCCGAAGTATAAGCGCTAGGACGTCTAAAATCAGACCTGAATTTGGAAACCCGCCTTTGACGAAATAATAAAAAAAGATCCTTTTCAAATTTCCAATAGATCTCTATTCATAAACCCGCCGATAAACAAACTTAACTTTTATGGATTTCCACCTTGACAAAACTGTTTCAGGTTACTAAAAAATAGTGGACGCATAAACTTGTTATAAAATTTCCAGAAATACACAATTTAAATGAGTTTTGTATATTAGTGGCTTAAACAATAATGGCCGTCAGGATAATAACCTTGAAAAAGTAGTTCAAAGATTGATTGTTTTCAGTCTATGGTCTTAAATGAGTTTTATGAATTTTAAATGGCAAAATATTAAAATCCGAACTTTAACAACAATCAGTACTTATTTATTTAAGCATCTCAATCGATATAAATGATTCATCCTACTACTACAACGCTAGGATCTTTCATGGAAAACATCTTGCGGAAAGTCATAGGCATAGAATTTTAATAGTAAACAATTTGATGAGGTATCAGAAAAATATTGCAACTCTGGGTCTTCAGAATTACAAAAAGCTTTATTTTATACAAAGGTAAAGTATAGTGGACGAGCTAGGTGTGGAAAATGTTTTTGTTATCGAATACAGCTCCACATAAAACCCTTTGGGCAGGTGTAAATATGGAAAATAACTTTTTTATTTTTAATGACAAGGATTTTTCTGTTGAATTCGAACGCTTTCATATTTGCACTTGGGAATTTAAAAATAATACTGCTCTTGTTGAATTTGGTGGCGAGCTTAGTTCCGAAAACGATTATCCGGATGACATTGCTCTTTATTTGTATCTTCCTTGGCTTACTTCATCCATGGAGCGAACTGACCTTTACGAAAGGTTAAAAGATCCGGAAAATAGTAAGTTTATTTTTAACGACGCGATTGAGAGTAATATTTATATAGATGGCGGGGTTAGAGAAAAAGGTGTTGTTCACCGTTTCTCCTTTCGGGACCCACTATGCATTCTTCCAGTAATATTAGACAATTCAATCGAAAAAGAAAACATTCTAAAAATACTGATTAACACAAGAATGCTTAAGGAGAAATTAGGTAGTGATAACAAAACTCATATCTATTTTAGAATCTCAGTCAATGTTGATTTAAATTTAATTTCCACTAGAAAAACAGGTATTAGTAAATCCAGCATTCTTTATGATCTAAAGATTAATGAACGCAGAAATTTACCTACTAGTCTTAATTTACAAGAAAAAGTTCTTTCTAAAATTAAAAATTGTTTTTGTTTTAATGTTATTCCAAACACATATGAGTTATCATTCTTTGATCGTGTTTCACTTAAAAATATACGAACTCTTGAGTATGATCCGTCTTTCAAATATTTAGGAGACAAGAGAATAAGAAAAGATGAGTATATTGTTGTATTTAATAAACAAAAGGGAGAAGAAAGTTATAGTTTCTTTTCTGTATATACGAAAGAACGTATAGGTACTGGACAATTTGCTTTAGCAATGCTTGTAAGTATTATTAGCGGTTTTTTACTTTTCATCCCTTCATTTAAACTTGATAATCATGTTTCATTTTTTTCAAGCGAATTTTGGTCTAGATTGCCCCTCGAAGTTTATATTTCACTTAGTATAGGGCTGTCTATATTCTTCTATTTTGTTTGGCCTACAATTAATAAGATTTGCAAGCTATTTGGTAAACTTGGTAAAGGAAAATTGCAATGAAGGAAGTACTGTTAGATACCAATATAGTTATTCATAGGGAAGCAAGCCGCGTACTTAATAAAGACATTGGTGTTCTCTTTAGATGGCTGGATAAGGGTAAGTACTTAAAATGTGTGCATTCTATAACAATAAATGAGATAGAAAAAAATAGTAATAAAGAAACTGCAAATTCATTGAGAGTTAAAATTGATAGTTACAAGATACTACGATCGAACTCTGATCTTGCTCCTGAAGTTATAAGTATAGCAAAACTATATGATCTGAATGAAAATGATAAAAATGATACTTGTTTATTAAATGAAGTCTATCTGAGTAGGGTTGATTTTCTAATAACTGAAGACAAAAAAATACACAAGAAAGCTTTTGCGTTAAATATATCAGAACGAGTCTTTACAATTGACTCATTTTTAGAAAAGATTTTATCAGAAAATCCTGAGCTTGTTGATTATAAAGTACTATCTGTAACCAAGAAATATTTCAGTGAAGTATCAATTGCTGATGATTTCTTTGACAGTTTCCGAATGGATTACCCAGGTTTTGAAAAATGGTTCCTTAGAAAATCAGATGAAACTGCTTACGTAACAATAAATAAAGGTAAGATATTATCATTTCTATATTTAAAAATAGAAAATGAAGATGAGTCTTATTCGGATATAACTCCAATATTTAGTAGAAAAAAACGACTTAAGATTGGTACATTCAAGGTTTCGAATAACGGGGTTAGACTTGGAGAACGGTTTATAAAAATAATTTTTGATAATGCTTTGATAGCTAAAGTAGATGAAATATATGTAACATTATTCCGCAGTACTGATGAACAACTGCGACTTATAAATTTACTAGAAGATTGGGGATTTAAATATTATGGTGAAAAAAACAATGACGAAAAAAAAGAAGCTGTCTATGTTCGCGATTTTAGACCAAGTTTTAACGTAAGTAATCCTAGGCTGACTTTTCCATATATCACAACAAAAAATAATATTTTTATGATCCCCATTTATCCTGATTATCATACTGAATTACTCCCAGACTCAATACTTACAACCGAATCCCCATATGATTTTATTGAAAATCAACCACACCGCAATGCAATAAGTAAAGTATACATTACTCGCTCGTTCGAGAGGAGTATAACTAAAGGTGATATTATTATTTTCTATCGAACAGCTGCAAAAGATAGAAGTGCATATTACAGTAGCGTTATTACTACAATTGCAATTGCTGAGGGTAAAATCGACGATATTAAAGATGTTGATGATTTTATTTTAAAATGTAGAAAGCGAAGTGTATTTTCTGACGACGAGTTAAGTGATTTTTGGAACTGGAATGCGAGGATGCGTCCATTTATTATTTATTTTCTTTACACACACTCGTTTCCAACGGGAAAAAGGATAAATAGACAGAGACTATTAGAACTAGGTATACTGACTGGTGAGAAAGATGAGCTCAGAGGCTTAAAACAACTCTCGCAGAAACAATTCTTAACAATTTTGAAGGAGACTGGAACAAATGAAAGCCTTATTATCAATTAAACCACAATTTGCAGCATTGATATTTTCTGGTGAAAAAAAATATGAATATAGGAGACAAATATTTAAAAAGGAAATAGATACAGTTGTAGTATATGCTAGTTCTCCAATAAAAAAAGTTATTGGAGAATTCAAGATTGAAAGGATTGAATGTGACGAGCTAGATTTGTTGTGGAAAAATACATGTGATCAGTCTGGAATAACATCTGAATTTTTTTATTCCTACTTTATAAACAAAGACTACGGATTCGCTATTAAAATAAAAGATGCGGTAGAATACTCACCAAGATTAGATTTAAAAGAAGCATATGGTATTTTACCACCTCAATCATTTACATATATTTAACATTTTCTTCAATCTATTCTAGTTGCAAAAGTTTCTTCAATCCATTATTGCCTGAAGGTAAAAGAAAACTCTGGTTTGTTTTTTTCCCGTGAGGAAATGTGGGCATGGTATCAGGACTGGGCAAAAACCGCCCGCACAATAGTTCCAAACAAACAACTCCGAATCATGATGGGCATCTCCTCCCCCACCCGCAACGAAGACACCCCCGATACCCCAGAAGTATAGTTTATACGGATGGTTGGTCTTAAGGGCTGCCGTCTGGTACCTGCGTGTAACGAAATAATAAATTCCGTGTTTTGTATGATCCGTTCATTCAGCGTCGCAAGGGGATTCAGGGGTGAGGTCATTCAGGCTGATGTGATTACCCCACCGCCCACCAGGGATCCTTGATGCCGCTGGCATCTTTGATCCCTTCGCTAATGTGTGAGAACCACGTTGTGGCTCTTTATCCGGTGTTTCTTTTTGAGGTCGGGATGTTGCATTCAGAATCGCGTTATTCCGTTATTCCGTGTTTTTATGATCCGTTCATTCAAGGATGTGAGGATTCAGGGGTGTGGTCATTCACGTCTATGTGATTACCCCGGCGCCCACCAGGGATCCTTGATGCCGCTGGCATCTTTGATCCCTTCGCTAATGTGTGGAACCCGCGATGCAGGTTCTTTTTCCGGTGTTTCGTTTTGAAGATGGTTGATTGCATTCAGAATCGCGTAATTCCGTTTTTTTTAAAGATCCGTTCATTCAAGGATGTGTGAGGATTCAGGGGTGTGGTCATTCAGGATGATGTGATTACCCCGGCGCCCACCAGGGATCTTTGATGCCGCTGGCATCTTTGAACCCTTCGCTAATGTGTGAGAACCACGTTGTGGCTCTTTATCCGGTGTTTCTTTTTAGGGTCGGAAGTTTGCATTCAGAATCGCGTAATTCCGTGTTTTTTATGATCCGTTTATTCAAGGATGTGTGAGGATTCAGGGTGTTGTCATTCATGTTTATGATCCCCACGTTCACCGCCAACGATTGGATTTGCCTGTGAGCATTCACGTTGATGTGATTAGAAAACGTCGGAAATTCTGCGTTCGTAGAACGCCCTTAATTAGCCCAGTGCTTCAGCTCTGGGATCAGATGTTCATATCCCTTTCTTTTCCCCCTTTGCTTGCGCCGCCTGCGGCGGCGCAAGCAAAGGGGGAAAGGGGTCCGTGCATTTTCGAACCCGGCTCTTACGAACCGGGCTGATAAGCTTTCGCCTGTGCAGGCACAGGCTCATGATCCGCGGATTCAATATTGTGATCATTCTGGTTTATGTGATTATGTCTCCCAGATTCAAGTTACAAAACGCCGTTCCCTCCGCTCGTCAGGGATAAATTCAATTAAGTCAATTTTCTAACTTGACAAAACTGTTTCTAGCTACTAAAAAATTAAAAGAAGCGTACAAAAGTGATTTTCAGACTTTCCTCTAACAAGGAGTTTTTATAATCAAAATCGAACTTTAACAAAATTTTGCAAACTTATTGCATTAGAAAAGGCTTTCGTCATTATAAACCGAACAGTATAAAACCCACAGTTTATTTCCGTACTGTACGTTTTTATAAAATGCAAAAAGAATTATATATATCAATCCTAGTTCAGAAGAGGCCGAGTTGTTCGGATAAAACTAAAAGCACAGAACATATTTCTGATTGGGAGTTTAAATGATGCGGCAATGGTTGTGCGGGGTACAAAAAACTTTTTAATTGATTAAGGAGGAAGACAACAATGGCACTGAATTACAAAGAGTTGGACGAACGGACAAGGAATCTTATGTTGAGAGAGATCGAACTTGATATTTCTAATAATGACCTCTATATAAGCGACAATCTAAACCAGATGGGACAAATAAACTATCCGGATTTGATTCGTGAAGCGGCCAGACAAGGAAGCGACATAACGTTAGGTGAAGCAATTTTGAATTTCCTTAACCTTTATGAAAAACAACGTAAACTGAAAAATGGTAGTTATTCTAGGCCTAAAATGCGTTGCAACGCGCACGAAATGCTTGCAGAAGGTGAGTTTAACCGCTTCTATATTCGTGCCATCTGCCTGCGAGCCATTGAAGATGGAATCGCAGAGCTTGTCGTCTATCGGGCGAAGAATGTGCAGAATCCACGCGCAGAATCTGAGCTAAAGGTAGGTAAATCAATTTCTGCAAAAGCATTGCTTGATGACCTTCGTAAGAATACAGGCGTTGATACTGCTTTCGGCCTCCCTCCAGGACCAAACTCAGGGCTTTGTGTTCACCTGCCGTAGATATAGTCATAAGTGTTCACAAATATAAAAAGCCCACGATAGTTGTTTTAAATGACCGCATAAAATCAGATTAGTTTGGTTTCCTAATCGATGTAAGTTCTCTTGTTTTATATCTTAAAAAATCATTATGATGTCTGGAGGCCTTAACCGATCACTATCACTCTTGATTGCTTTGAAAATTTCATTCATTCGCTTTCCCTGTCTCCAAGGAAGAAAACCACGAACCCATGGAAAATCAAGGTGTTTAATAATCAAGTTCGTTTAGTAGTCTTCATTTGAAGATCGAAACCAATCTGTATCAAAATATTAAATTGAAATTCCACTCAAAATGGGAACTAATATATTCAAAAACTTGCTGATAAACACACTTAAATTTTTTAGGTTTTCCACCTTGACAAAACGAGTTCGGGTTACTAAAAAAGTTAGTGGACGCATAAACTCGTTATAAAATTTTCGTAGATACAGTTTTGTTGAGTTGTATTTTAGCCTAGATAATATTGGTATAAATGACAAAAAGATATAGGTTGTGCATGAAAAAGAAAACATTAAGAGTATCTTCAATCAAATATAAAGGAGCGAAATGAAGTTCGAAATAAAAAATTGCAACAACTTGGACTCCGCGAGTATTGAGATAGTTGAAGGCCGGTTAAACATAAAATTTGCGCCCAATGGTGCAGGAAAGAGCACTATCGCGAAGGCTATTCAATGTTGTATGTCTGATAATGAATATAATCTCAAAGAGCTAATGCCGTTCAAACTAAAGAAGACTAATCCAGATGGTCTAGTTCCGCAGGTGGCGGGAGCTAACCAAATCTCAAGTGTGATGTGTTTTAATGAGGATTACGTCAACAACATTGTGTTTCGGCCAGATGAACTTGTAAGTAATAGCTTTGATGTTTTTGTAAAGAACGATAACTATAAGAAGTTGGAAAGAGATATAGAAATCATTATGCAAAAAATCAAATCATTGTTTTTAAAGAACGAAGGTCTTGAAAATCTAATCGCCAAACTGAAAGAACTTGGTGGTGCATTTAAATTAACGAAGACTGGATTAAATAAATCATCTATTGGTATGAAGTGTTTGGCAGAAGGAAACAAGATTCAACATATTCCAGTTGGACTTGAGCAATATTCCCCATTTATTCAGAGTGATAAAAATATCAGTTGGATAGATTGGCAGATCAAAGGAAATGAATTCACGGAATTATCAGATAGCTGCCCATTTTGTACAGTAGACGCAACAAGTAAAAGAGAGCAGATAAAAAAGGTCAGCGAAGAATATAACAAAACCGTTATTAAGAATTTGATCGGAATAATTGATGTAATACAAAAGCTGGGGGAATATTTTTCAGAAAATGCAAGGTCAACGCTCGAAAAAATAACAATGTTAAAATATGGCCTTGAAAATGAACACATAGAGTTTTTGGTTGGCATTAAGATGCAAATAGATAACTTCGTTGAAAAGCTCGAGAAGTTGAGAACCCTGACCGGATTTGATTTTAAATCCGGAGAGATGATTGCTGAAAAACTCAGTTCTTACAAGTTGGAACTAGACTTTTTTTCTGGATTAGACTCTGAGAAAACCAGAAAGGCTGTTTTGTCAATAAATTCATCGATTGACGAGCTAATTGAAGAGGCTGAAAATTTAAAAATAAAACTAAATACTCTCCGTTCGATAATGAAGAAAGTAATACAAAAACATCAATCTGATATAAATGATTTCCTCGCTTATGCCGGCTACAAATACAAAGTAGAAATCGCTGGAGATGATGCAAAATCGCAACTAAGACTATTACACATGGATTTTGATGATCATCTAAGTGGCGGGAAGCAGCATCTTAGCTTCGGCGAGCGGAATGCTTTTGCTATTGTTTTATTCATGTACGAATGTCTGGCGAAGAAACCGAATCTTATTATCTTGGATGACCCAATATCCTCATTTGATAAGAACAAGAAGTACGCAATACTAGAAATGCTTTTCAGAAGAAAAGCGGAATCCTGCTTTAAAGGGAAGACAGTATTAATGCTGACTCATGATGTTGAGCCAATAATTGATACCATTAAGGCTGTCGCAAGCCAGTTTCAGAATCAAACTAAAGCCGCATTTTTGAAATACAAACAGGGCAAAATTTCAGAGGTGGTTATTGAGAAGAGGGACATTCAAACATTCTCAGAAATATGCAAGGGCGCTCTTGCTTCGAATAAGGATGTTCTTGTTAAGGCAGTCTATTTGAGAAGGTTACTAGAAATAACGGATGAAAAAGGAGATGGATATCAGGTATTGTCAAATTTGCTACACAAACGACCAATTGCAATTGACACTCGTGAGCCAAAGTGCGAAAATGGTAAATATCCAACAATGGAAAGTAGTCGATTTAAAGCAGGGTGTTCATCAATAGATGACTCCATAAATGGTTTTAAATACCAATTGTTAGTGAACCGAGCATCTAATATCGAAGAAGTGAAATCGCTTTACTTATCGTGCGATAATGGTTATGAGAAACTGCAAGTATTTAGGCTATTTGATTATGATGTAGAAAACTCAGTAATTCAGAAATTCATAAATGAAACTTATCATGTAGAAAATGAATATATTAATCAATTGAGTCCAGAAAAATTTGATATGATTCCAGATTATGTAATAGAAGAGTGTAATAAACACATAAAAATGCAGAAGATATAAATGTTTAAAACTACGTCAAAGAAAACGTTTTTGTGGAAGAACAGAGAGTTACTCTTGAAAAAACCAGATTGCATTATCAATTTGTCCCCAAATTCAGAACATTGGAAAACAAAATATTTTTTACGGATCTGTTACTTCCAACCGTAATTGCAGGATATCGAGACCTTGTCGAATTGAAGCGCCCAGATATGCAGGTACTAATATTTGACTCCGCCCATCGAAATCATTATTGGTCGCTCTAAGGGCTGGGAAGATCAAAAGTTACGGGCACTACACGGATTAAATCACCGATTGAGCAGTGTAACTATAATGACTTATGATCAACTATTAGCGCAAGGAGAAAGGTTGCTCAGCATAGTTATTCCAGTCGGACACAAGGAAGATTCTATGCCTTTTGATTATGATGAGGACATTCCCTTTTGAGAGTCCTCCCCAAAAACGTTTTGCGTAAATCTCAACTCTGCTTATCACTTTGAAACCGTTTCCAGTTGTTTACCTGGATTCTGGTATTGATGCTGTCCAAAACAATTGAACCATTTCTTTACTTTATCAAGTTCATGATGGATTTTTTAATAAATTTTTATTATTTGAGATTCTCAATGTCGTTTTAAAGAAAATGTTGACAGCAAATTCTTTTCAATAGATAGTTTTAAAAAGGACGTGAAAATGAGAATTTTATTTTTGGCAGTATTGATAATTGTGTTTTCGGGATGCAACAAAAAACCTGAAGATAAAATGTTTTGTACAAAGCTTTTTGGAGAATTAAAAAAATGTAAAGTTTTGCCTCTCATGGCAGAGGAAGAGGTTTTTGTTGAAAAGTGTTTTAGATTCTTTAAGGACAATAAAAACAGGAATTTATTTAAGGAAGTGAAAAACGCTTATAATTGTGAAAATCTTTTACTTGCTACAAATAGGCTTTCTTTCCTTGATATGGAACCTAAAAAGAGTGAAGTTAATTCGGGGAAATTTAAGAAAGCTAAAGAGGTAACCACCAGGCTTAAATTGGATAATATTTCTTCAGTAATGACTGAAAGTAATGAGGAGCCTGAACATAAAGGAATGTCCGGTCCCGAGCTATTAAATGCTTTAATAAAAGCAGGAATGATCAAGAAACCTGATTTAAAGGACGCATGGGGAAATACGATTTTTGTAAAAAAAGTTGGAGATGGTTTTTGTGTCATTAGTAGTGGGCCTGATTTAATACAAAATACCAATGACGATATAAAAAGTAAGGATTGCAGATAATGAGATATATTTTTTTCTTTTCGATATTTTCAATTCTATTTGTATCATGTGGGACTTCTGTAAAAAAAGAGAAAACTCCCGAAACACTTGAATATAGATTAGCTTCTTTAAATGCAGGAAAATTGATCGATAAGAACCACAGTTCTGTTCAAAGATTTAAATTTCTTATTAGTGAATTATCAAAACGTACAAAAGAAAAACCGGAACGTATCGCTGATATTACTTTTAATACCCAGCAGCACCTAAAAAAAGAATTCAATAAAAATATTTCGCTACTAGAATTGATGGAATCAGGGTATAAAGCACTTCAAGGTCATAATGCTCCTATCAAATATGATGAACTAATGGCAAGCTTTGTAGTTTTATTGAATATCCCCAAATAGGAATAACCCAATCATGGCGAGTACTCGGATTGAGTGGACTGAGGTTACCTGGAATCCTGTTACGGGGTGTACTAAAATCAGTGAGGGGTGTCGGAACTGTTATGCCGAGAGGATGGCGTTGCGGCTTCAGGCAATGGGGCAGGTAAATTATAGAGATGGATTTGAAGTGCGGTGTCATGAGGGTGTTGTGGGGTATCCGCTTCTGTGGAAAAAGCCGAGGATGATCTTTGTTAACAGTATGAGTGATTTGTTTCATGAGGATGTTCCGGGAGAGTTTATCCGGGAGATTTTCAGAGTGATGACGGTGGCAAAGCAGCATACGTTTCAGGTTCTTACGAAGAGGTCAGACATACTGGCGGAAATGGCGGGGGAACTGGAATGGCCGGAGAATGTGTGGATGGGGGTAACGGTGGAAAGTGCTGATTATGTTCATCGTATTGATGATTTGAAATCGGTGCCTTCTTTCGTGAAGTTTATAAGCATGGAGCCCCTTATTTCCGGGATTCCGGAAGTTGATTTATCAGGAATTGACTGGGTAATTGCCGGTGGTGAATCCGGGCCCGGAGCCCGCAAAATGAATCCTTTGTGGGTAAAAGATATCCGGGATCAATGTACAAAGCAGAAAATCTCATTTTTCTTTAAACAATGGGGTGGTGTTAATAAGTTAATGTCCTGTAATTCGACATTTTCAAGTTAATGACGAATTTATACACAGGACATTAAGAATGAAAAGCTTGAAATTATTGTAGTGTTCTGAATAGCATGTTTTCTTAAACATGCTCAATTTTGACAAAAATTGAATTTCAGGACACGAACTAATAAGAAAGCCGCTGGTCGCGAGCTCGACGGTCGGACCTGGGACGAGTTCCCACGACAGGCCGTAGGATGATTGTTGAGATAAGGGCAGGGCGAATGATCCGTTCATTCAAGGATGTGTGAGGATTCAGGGGTGTGGTCATTCACGTCTATGTGATTACCCCACCGCACACCTCATAGTTGTCAGACAGATAGCGCAGAAAAAGGAAAGATAGCATGTAATCGCGAAAGTCATCCGCGTTCAAAGCACCGCGCAATTGGTCAACTATATCCCACTGTGCGTTACCAGGTTTTTTGGTCATTTGTTAGGACGTTCTTTGATTTCGTCTTCGAGGGCTTTGAGGTCAACCTCGTCTTCCTGATCTGCTTCCTTTGCTTCTTTAAGTTTGCGTTGCTGGTCGTATTCGAGATAAAGTGCGCTTGTTTTGCTCTCCATCTTCTCGTGACTTATGGACCCTGAGTGATTTAGCAGTGGGAAGCCGTTTGAGGTTATGATCTGATTTACATTTTCTCTCCAGTAACTCATGGTTGTCACCTGTTTGCTTTTTGCCCGCAGTTCAGCGGTTTCCAGAAAGATGACCACAAGCCTATTCAATGTGTCGATCTCATCCTCGGTAAGGTAATTTTTAGCCACAAGGATATCCGCTTTGCGCACTGTGGCACCCTTCCAGGAGAGTAGCCCGAAATGAGGATCAGTCGGATTTATTCGGTCGGTAATGAGTTCAGCGGCGGTTTTCCGGGTTACTGCGTAAAGCAGCACATTTTGCACAGTGGCAAAGAATGTCTGTGTGGTTTTGTCCGTTTTATCATAGTCACTGCTCAGTGCAAAGAGATCGCGTACTTTCTGATAAAAACGCTTTTCAGAAGCACGGATGTCCCTTATTCGCTCCAGCATCTCGTCGAAGTAGTCCGGCCGGCCATCCGGATTCTTCAGACGTTCATCATCCATAGCAAAGCCCTTTAACAGATATTCCTTGAGGATGGTGGTTGCCCAGCGACGGAACTGCACACCGCGCGGCGAACGCACTCTATAGCCCACGGCCAGAATAGTATCGAGATTGTAGAGTCTGGTCAGGTAGTTTTTGCCGTCGGCGGCAGTTACCGAGGATTCCTCGGTAACTGAATGCTCATCGAGCTCCCCCTGTGCAAAGATGTTTTTAAGGTGCAGGCTTACGTTATCCGTGCTCACATCAAAAAGAAGTGCCATCTCGCGCTGGGTGAGCCAGACGGATTGGTTCCTTGTTCTGAGTTTGATCTGACTGCGACCGTCTTCTGTAGTATAGAGGATGATGTCATTCATTCGGATGCTCCGTGAGGTGGTAGTGGAACAGTTGTGGCTACCGAGAGGCGCGGTCTCTGATGTCCGGGCGATAAGTGTATTTGAGATCGCACAGTTTTTGGATTAGACCTTGTTCTATTTGTTGTTCAGTCATTGCTCATTACTATTTTCAATTGTATTTTGATTATAAAAATTCCTTGAAAAAGCATAGTGTGAAAATTTATATCTCCGCAATATAATTTGTCAAGAAGATCATTCCCCATGACTGCCTGACCCAATCCCGGAAAACGACTGGAATGGTTGGAGAATGTCTGGATGGGGGTAACGGTGGAAAGTGCTGATTAGGATTCAGGGGTGAGGTCATTTATGTCTATGTGATTATAAAACGTCGGAATTTCCGCGTTCGTAGAACGCCCTTAATTAGCCCAGTGCTTCAGCTCTGGGAATTGGTTTGAATCCATTTCCTTTTCCCCTTCAAGTGCGCCGCCGCAGGCGGCGCACTTGAAGGGGAAAAGGGTGTGTTGGTGGTTTCGTACCAGGGATTTTCAATGCCTTTGGCATTTTTAATTCCTTCGCTAATGTGTGTGAGCCACGTTGTGGCTCTTTATCCGGTGTTTCTTTTTGGGGTGGTGGGTTGCATTCAGGTTCGCGTAAATCCGTTTTATGATCCGTTCATTCAATATTGTGTGGGGATTCAGGGGTGTGGTCATTCAGGTTTATGATCCCCAGGTTCACTGTCAATGATTGGATTTGCCTGTGAGCATTCACATCGATGCGATTACAAAACGTTGGATTTTTGATAAAATCCTTCGCGAGCGAATCGAGATGGTTCCCCCCGGAAAAAAATTGGGTTTTCGTTGATTGTGCTCTTATTTTGCTTTGTGTAAAAAAAATTCTATTTCTTTGTTTTATTTCGGCCACTGGCTATGTTATGATGTTTTTTTGTTTCTCAAATTATTGGAAAACGTTATTTCCTCAAACGAAAGAAGACTGTAATGCAACAATCGATTTTTAAAGGTTTAATTTTTGCAACAATGGTTTTATCAATGACATTTTTGGCCATCAGTTGCGATGACGGCACCGCATCCAGTGGTTCTAACGTGGATATGGTGAGTGCTACAATAGAACAATGCCCTCATGGGGGCGTTGTGCTCACGGTCGATGGAGTGGATGAAATTATATGCAATGGCGCCCCTGGTGAAAATGCAACTCCTCCACTTGTGACCGCTACTCCCTTTGAAGGGGCCATGGGTGATTGTAGCGACGGTGGTGTGATGATTGTAGCTTGCACCGATGATGGTACTGGCACGTGTGCTGAAGGCACCGAGACAACAACCTATGTTTGTAACGGTGAAGCTGGAACAAATGGTACCGATGCTAATTCTCCTATAATTACAACAACTCCCTTCGATGGCGTTGAGGGAGACTGCACGGAAGGCGGACTTCGTATTGAAGCCTGCACTGATGATGGATTTGGCGTATGTGTTGCCGGTTCTGAGACAACAACCTATGTTTGTAACGGTGAAGCTGGAACAAATGGTACCGATGCTCTTTCTCCCATAATTACAACAACTCCCTTCACGGGTGTTGAGGGAGACTGCACGGAAGGTGGGCTTCGTGTTGTAATTTGCGCCGACGATGGAGCTGGTGTATGCGTTACCGGTTCTGAGACAACAACCTATGTTTGTAACGGTGAAACTGGAACGGATGGTACCGATGCTCTTACTCCAATAATTACTTCAACATCCTTCGCTGGTGTTGAGGGCGACTGTACTGAAGGCGGGCTTCGTATTGTAATTTGCGCCGACGATGGAACTGGTGTATGCGTTGCCGGTTCTGAGAGCATTACTCACATGTGCAATTACGGCCCGGTTCCCGTTAAGTTTCTCGCTCTGGGCGCAATCGTTTATGATGATACCTGGAATTTTGATGGAAATACAATTGAGTGGCGTGTAGTCCATCGCGCCTATCTCCCTGAAACAGTAACTCTTATGAGCTCCGGGATTGTATCACTCCGTGGTTTCCATGATGGTGGTTGGTACAATAAATGGGAAGCTTGCACATTGAGGACCTGGCTCAATGACGACGTTACAGGCGTTTATGAGAGTTTTTCCGATGAGTTCAAGAGCATAGTTGAACTTACTCCCGTGGATTGGGCCCTTGATAATCCACAGTCTACACCTTCGTCAGGAACTGTAGACAACTATGTTTTCATACCTTCCCGTACAGAGCTTGGTGGAACTTTCTTATCCAGCGACGGTCCCGTTCTGGATTGGTTCTCCGATCCCACAACTGCTACGGAACGTCGTGCGGGCCCGGACAGATACTGGACACGTACAGGTACTCCTACATCTTACAGCGGCATTCTTTATGACATGAGCCTCTTTTATGTTCAGCCTACCACCGGTCTTTTCAGTTCCGGCGCCTGGTCCTCTGATCTTTTTGGCATTCTGCCCGTTGTGAATATTAATGAAGATACTCTTGTGGTTCGTCAGGCTGATGGCCGCTATCTCATCTCCCATCCCTGAACTATTCAGTTCATGATCCGTTCATTCAAAGTCGCATGATGATTCAGGGGTGACGTCATTCATGTCTGTTCTGGGGTTTATACCTTGGTGCAGGAGAGGGCGAGGTGGACCATGGTGGTGAAGGAGGTCTGGCGTTCGGTGGGGGTGGAGAGTTCGCCTGTGAGGATGTTGTCGCTTACGGTGAGAATGGAAAGGGCGCGGACTTTGTGTTTAGCAGCTATGGTGTAGAGGCCTGCGGTTTCCATTTCGATACCGAGGACGTTGTGGTCCGCCCAGATGCGGTAGAAATCTTTATTATCGTTGTAAAACACATCGGAAGAGAGGACGTTGCCTGTTTTAAAGTGCAGGTTTAGTTCTTCAGCTTTCCGGGCTGCTTTGCGCAGAAGGTCGAAGTCAGCTATGGGTGCGAAGTTCATGCCGGAAAATGTGTGATTGTTTATGTTGCCGTCACTGCATCCTCCCTGTGCAAGAATGATATCACCGCATTTAAGGTCAGGATGAATGCTTCCGCAGGTACCGACTCTTATGAGAGTTTTGGCGTTATAAAACCGAATCAGTTCGTTTACGTAAATGCTCATGGAGGGAATACCCATTCCGGTTCCCTGCACGGAAACGCGCTGGCCTTGCCAGTTTCCTGTGAACCCGAACATGTTGCGGATCTGGTTGTAACAGTTTGGGTTTTCAAAAAATGTTTCCGCAATGTGTTTTGCCCGCAGGGGGTCTCCCGGGAGCATTACAAAAGGTGCAATTTGATCAGGTGATGCTTCGATGTGAAGAGCTTTCATTTTAACTTCCTTTTTAAAGCGATGCTTACTTTAGTTGAGTTAGTTCGTGTCCGGAAATTCGCATCGCGAAGAATTTTATTAAAAATTCTATCCGGCCACTAGTAATATTTGCAACACCTTGCGGTTACTGTCCTGAGCAAAAAATCGGCGAAAAATTTGATTTCTTGTATTTCAGGACAGTAACGAGTTAGTCGCTCACTTCGTTTCGCTGTGGTGTTTTTTATGTATAAAGCGGCCAGGATATCGCTCACTCAGGTTTCGCTCATTTCTGTTTGTGCATTATTTGAAAATGCCTTTTTTATTATTAAAATTAACCTTCTCATATTTAATCAAGGAGAGCGCAGCTCTCCTTAAACCTCTCAGTTGGGGGGATTCCGATTTCCCCCCAATCCCCCTTGAATCGGCACAAAGGGGGCAATGCCCCCTCTGGACTCCCCACGCCTGCGGCGTCGAAAACATTCCGCTCATTTCATTTCGCTCTGTTGTATTTCGGATTTGGTTCATTTCATTGGCTCAAAGCTCATTAAACCTTTGGGGGGATTTTAATTTCCCTCCAATATTTATTGCGTTAGATTTTGGCTGGGGTCAGGTTCATTTCCTTTAGTAACACGCTGTCTTTTAATTGGTGTTTCAGGAGGAAGATGGCGAAACGGATGTCAAAGCAGATGCTTCGCTGGTCATCACCGAAAATGTAGTCGCTGGCAATGCTTTCCGGGGTGCCGTCGAACAACAGGCCCACAAGTTCACCCTTGCCGTTTAAAACCGGGGAGCCGCTGTTGCCGCCTGTTGTATCAAGTTTTGTGGTGAAATTTAGAGGAATATCTTTGATAACTTTGTCATAAACGGACGATGTCAAATAAGATTGCTTGCCGAGCATTCTCACTTTGGATGAAAGATCAAAGGGGTATTTTCCCGTGTATTTAGCGAGCATGGCAGAAAAGCCCGTTAAGTAAGGGTGCTTTTTGCCGTTTGAAGTATCCGTGTAGTTGGCAACTTTACCGTAACTGTATCTCAGAGTGAAGTTTGCATCATAATAAGCGGGTTTCAGGTATTCTTTTATCATTGATGATTTAACATCCATAGGAAGACGGGCATAGAAGTCAGCGTTTTTCTGCTTGTGGGCGGCGATTTCCTGATCAATAGCAAGGCCGAATTCAACAAGAGGATCATTGACTTTGCTTAACTGTCCTGCTTTGAGGTCGAAATATTGTTGACGCTGGATTCTGGTTCTTTTGAATTCTCTCGGGAGGCGAGTCCAACTGAAAATGGATGTTTTCGCAAATGCAATGTGCAGGAACTGAAGAAGCCCATCATCGGTCCAGTCTTCAACGAGGGCAAAACGGTAGTAGTCTTTAATTGTCATGAGCCTGCGGGCTGCTTCTGCCTTCATAATGTTCATGTATTTTTTATGAATTGCGTCGATTTTGCGGATTAAGGGATCATTGGGCATTTTTGCTTTCAGTTCCCCGAGGAGATACTGGAGGAATTTGATTTCAATACGCCTTGATGATGTCATTTCCAGGGACTTGAGGGAGCCCTTGACGCGATACAGGTTGCGATCCCGGTACAGTTCGTCAATGCGTTCCACACTGGGAATTTTTTTGTATCGGTCCCATCGGGAGAGGGTTACAGCAGCCTTTGTGGAAGCGGTGAGTCGTTCTAAAATGGAGAAAATAATTTCTTTCGTGTACCAGGTGGAGGCGGATTTAAGTATCTTTTCAATTTCTTTTATGGTGTTGCGATACTTAGTACCGGTTTTTCCGAGAGACTTTTCAAGTTTTTCTTCTTCGGCAGTTTTAAGTTTTGTGAGATTTAATTTTGTCAGTGAAGATGTGAGGTCCCCATAGTATTTCGTTGCGTTATTCAGCCCAGCTTTAAGTCCTTCATAAGGAAGAGTTTCGCCAGCGTTTTTCGGGTCTTCAATGATGGAAAGGAGCTTTTTATAAAATGCTAAACGGGTGGGAATTTCGGTCTTCATGAGGAAGTCGATTTCCACACTTGTGGCAAAACGATTGGTACGCCCGGGAAAGCCCGCAACTACAAGATAATCGTCTTTTTTGAAACCTTCGGTGGATACTTTGAGGAATTTAAGGGGTTTGTAGGGAACGTTGTTTTTCGAGTAATCGGCGCTTTTACCGTCGGGAGAAACCCATGCACGTAAGAATGTGTAATCTCCGGTGTGTCTCGGGTAGCGCCAGTTGTCGATGTCGCCGCCGAATTTTCCAACGTTGAGAGAAGGGCTGTAAACGAGCCTGACATCCCGGATATTCATGTGGACGCTCATGATCCAGCGAAGGCCACTCTGGAAGGAGTTTACTTCACAGTATTGCCCTTTCTTTTCACAGGCGGAGGCAAGTTCTTCGCTCTTGCGGATGATTTTGCGAAGTTTGACTTTGAGGGGGTCCCGTGGAAGGAACGATTTATTGATGATGTCGGTAACATCCACAAGTTCTTGAATTACCAGCAGGTCATAGCCGGGGCAGGGGATTTCCATTTTGCGATCCGCAGTGTAGAATCCGTTTTTAAGGATATTCCGATGTTTTTCCGATGCATTGAGGGTTGCAATGCAGCGGTAGGCAACGTGATGGTTTGTCACAAGCAGACCTTCAGAACTTACAAAAGAACCGGTTCCCCCCCGGGCTACTTTCGCCACAGCGGTTTTAAGTCCTGCGAGCTCGGGTGCGTTAACACCCTTTATCTTCAGTTTGCTGAAATCCTCCGGAAGGTACATGCCTTCGGCGCCGAAAGCTGAGAAGGAGTGCAGCAGTATCAGGGCAGGGATCAGTAGTCTGGCAAATTTCATTTTTTCCTCCGATTGTGACCCGAAAGAGACTTTCGGGAAAATTTAAAGTCGTAAGTCAAACTATTCACACTAACCTGGCTTTATCTTTTCCAGCAGGTAAACGGGAAAAGACCCGAAACCTTTAGAATATTCAAGCCTTCCGACATAAGAAAAATGCAAACCTGGAACTCCGAGGGCGCTACAGCAGGCGGCAAAACCTTCTGTTACATAGACTTTTCCCGGGGGCGTGACGGGTTCCAGACGGGCAGTTTTGATTACATGATTTCCCGTGTAATTCATTTTACCCGTCAAGGGATTTGCCACAATATTAACGGGGCCGCAGTGAAGCCCGATTCTCAGGTTGATCCTCCCCGGGAGACCGTAAGCCGTCCAATCCAGGTCAGCAAGTGATAACTGAAGTTCCAGGGCGAAAAAAGCCGCTTCGGAAATATTTTTAAAAACCATGTAAATGGCATCACCCCAGGTGTTGATCCACACGGGTTTTTCAAATCCTTCGAGGTTTTTTGTGACGTTGTCTAAAAAAACCTTCATAAAAACGGGAATCTGATCTTCCGTGAGTTTAGAAAATCCTTCAGAATCAGCAAAAAACATGGATGCTATCATTGTGTCTTTTGTGGATTCCCCACGGGTTTTGTCCGGGAAGGAGCAATTGCCCCCTGTCCGGAAAACTTTCTCGATGACTTTAATATGATTAAAACAGGTATTCTTGAGTTCAGCCCATAATTGTTCCAGTGCCGTATGGGTGGCATTTTCAACATCGTTTTCTGATTTCAGTTTGATAAGAATCAGTCTTCCCCCTGTGCGCAGGGCTTTAATAACACTGAGCCCTGTAGTGTACAGGATATTATAAAAGGCTGTAGCTTCATCTATTTGAGCCTTTTTTCCCCCGGTAATGATTTTAGTTATTCCCCCTTCGCTTATTATTTCATTGTATAGCTCGCGTACTGCGGGGGGGAGGGTTTGGCTTGCGGCGAAATCATCGGGTTTATAGGGAAAAACAGCGGATGTTTCACCGCAGAAAGAAAGAAGGGTTTTTTGAAACTCAAGGTCAAAACCGGAAGAAGCAGTGGAGAATCCTTCCACGGGGTTCAGGGACTTCAGGTAAGAATGCAGCTCCCCGGGAAAAGTGGACTGTGGATTATACAATTGAGAACATGTAAGGTCCGCAAAAAGGATAATGTCTCCCGGGGGGATAGCTTCATCAATAAAATCAATCGGTAGATTCTTCTTACTGCAAATTTTCCCAAGGAGTTTCCGATTTTTTCTAAGTATTGCCGGACGTCTTTCCTGCCGGAAGTTTGAAAAAACCGATGATTGGGGTGACACAGACTTGATTACACAAAGCATTGCATCAAGAATATCCGCAGGATTTGCAGACATTGATGCGGTTTGGGTAAAAGCTGTCAGGCTATCGTCGGAAAGGAAGGTGATTATTTGAAGAACCTTTTCATAGTAGCCATCGGGAGTGTTCAGATTTAAATTCTCAAGGACGCTTTGGACTTCTTTTATTGTGTCGCTGTAGTCGGAAGACAGCCACGAGTCGATGTGGTAGTCTGCAATTCGCTTTATCACCGCGGACTCAGAAATATTATTTGAGATGTTGCGGATAAGGCGATCAGCTTTCTCGATATTGCCCATTTTCAGGCATGAGTGTGCATATTCAATTTTTACTGTGGATTCGAATTCTGTGAGATGAATCCGCCCCAGCACCGGGTCAAAATAAGTAAAGTTTTCCGGCCTGATGACAGCTTTTCCCGTCCATTCCCAGACGGAAAGAGGTTCATCGCGATCAAGGCAGAATTGGCAGAAATCAGATACAAACTGTGGATACGAGGACAGTTCCATAATACTTACTGAACTCATAAAATCCGTAAGTTTTCCGATGGTTGGATTGCTTTTTATATCATTGAGAATGGTTTCCAGACGCAATCTGGTCATTGGTACTATTCACCAAATGAGTAGGTAAAAGACTGGGACACAGAAGAGCTTTTCGGAAAATGGACGCTGCGGATGGCGTTTTTAACGCACTCATCGAATTTGGGATAACCTTTATATGTCGTCTGAGTTGCGGAAATAACAGCGCCGTTGCAATTGATTGTGTAATTCACGGCTACTTTGCCTTTAAGTGTGTTTGCAGAAAGACATTTGTTCAGAGCAGGCGCTGCTTTGGCTATGACAGTCAGGGCTGCAGCGGGATCAACGGGAAGAAGATTTTTATCGCAGCAGCAAGGATGGCTGAAATTTTTAGCCATACACCAGATCTTTGTACATTCGCCGTTTGGAGGATCTTCGTTCATTCCTGCTTCCGCCATGGGATTTACAGCGGGCTGAATTTTCATGGCAGGGGGTCCCATTTCAACCATGGCAGGCTCCGGTGGAGGTGCTTTCATTTCTTCGGGCTTCATTTCGATGATCTTTGCCGGAGGTTTTTTAAGTTTCCGGTTTTCCGGATAAGTTTCAGCTTCGTCCTTCTGGAAAAAGAAGAACCATATACCCACAGCAATGGCAGCGGCAAGAATAATTACAAGCAGAACAGAAGTGATGGTTTCCAGGGGTGATTTGGACTCACTGAGTTGTTTTGTCTCTTCGTCCTGCTGCTTTTTAATTTTAATCTGGGAATTTTTCTCGGAAATCTGACGATAATAGTCAAACTCATCATGAACGGGTTCGTCGGATGTTTCAATGACGCCAGCTTCATCCTGCTGCTGTGGTTCCTGAAGGATCAGTGTTGATTTCGGAGCCATGGAACTGCGCAGGATCTCTCCAAGTCGAGGAGTCAGATTCGGTGCAGGCCGGTGTTCTTTTTTGAGGTATTCTTCGCGGTCTTTGCGGATTTCCTCACCGAACATTTCCGGTTCAATTTCCCCGGGTTTTGTGGAATATCCGATTTTGGAATCGTAATCCATCTGGTAGTCGTACCAGGGAACATCACTTATCTCGTCATCGTTGTGCTCATCAAGTTGAGTAGCGGCATACATGGGATCTTCGGTGATGGCATCTTCGAAATCATTGTAGAATTCAAGGGCAGACTGCTGACGGTCCCCGGGTTCTTTTGAGAGACTTTTTGCAACAATCCGGGAAACAGCTTCCGGGATTTCAGGATTGACAGAACTCAGAGGTTTGGGAACCTCATGGATCAGTTTCATTAAAAGATCCGGAACGTTGTTACCTTCAACGGGAAGAATTCCCGAAAGCATTTCGTATGTTATGACACCAAGACTGTAAACATCGCTTGCAGGGCCGATTTTGTCGATAAGACCACGAGCCTGTTCCGGAGCCATGTAAGCGGGAGTTCCCATAACAGAGCCGACTTTTGTTTTCAGTTTTGTGGCCTGTTTGGATTCCATAAGTTTGGCGATACCGAAATCAAGGATCTTGATTCTGATCCCGGCATTGTCGCGGTACACCATAATATTGTCAGGCTTAAGATCCCGGTGGATGACCCCTTCGTGGTGGGCCACATCGAGACCGGAAACAATCTGTGCAAGGATTGCTTCGGCCTGTTTTATGTCGAGGATTCCTTTATTCTGAAGTATATCCCCGAGTTCCCGCCCCTGGATGTATTCCATAATGCAGAAGAAACGGCCGTCGTCCAACTGTCCGAAATCGAAAATCTGGATGATGTTTGGATGGTTTATCTGGTTAGCTGCCCGAGCTTCATCAATAAAACGATGGATAATACCCTCGTCTCCGCTGAAGGCGTTATTCAGAATCTTAACCGCAACTTTGCGCCCAATTGTAGGGTGTACACACAGGTAAACGCTGCCGTAAGAACCTGTTCCAAGTTCTTTCTGAACAACAAAACTACCTATACTTTTCCCAATGATTGGATCTACCGGATCTACCATAGGCCAATTTATATATTATCGAGAATTTATGATCAAACATTTTCTTTTTATTTTTCAAATATTTTATGATCTTAAATGGAATTTAAGGCTGTGGACATAGAAATATTTTAATAATATCTTTTATATTGGAGAAATACCATAACGGGATACAGGCCAAATTCACTTTTAAGGTTGAGGCTTGCCCCTTCCGGAGTAATCAGGATTTCGGGTTTTTCACCGATGGGCAAATAGCCTCCGAGGAAAACCGATGAGTTATCGTCCAGACGGAAATCCAGACTTAAACTTAAATGAAATGAGGGATCAAGGAGATTTGCCATGGTCATAAAATTGATTTTGATTTTATCAGAAGCTTCGAGCATTGCTGCGAAAGCTGCGTAAAACATTCCCGGGTTTAAAACTTCACCGTGAAGGGAGCTTCGAGCAGATTTCAGGGTGTCCATATAATTGGCAGGATCAGTTGTACCGAAACCGTTGTAATAAACTTCCCCGGTAATTCTCAGGGCTTTTTTTGTACTGAAACTGTATTCAAACCCTGCCACGGCCCTGACATAATTGTTTTTCGAGCTGTAGTAGGGATCACCTGCCTCGGCAGGATCAAGATCATGCGTAAAAACAGCTTCAGCTTTCAGGTTGAATTTACCAATAGCTCCACTTGTAAATAATCCCGCAATTAAATCTCCCCGGACGTAACCGCCAAGAATACCGAAATCCCATTCTTTCATGGTCGTTCTGGCACGAATGGCGGCACTTGAGTGATCCTGTCCGTATCGAACCTGTCCGGGACTGCATGAATTGCCCGTTGGTGTCTGCCACACGGATGGCAGCAGTGGATTGGCAGCAGTGGGCCAGGAAATGTGTCGACAGGGTGGGCCACCGGCGACACCGATGATAGAAATTTCCGTAAATTTACCGGGGCTTAAGTTTATCCTGATAGCATCGACCCCCGGTTTGTATTCTTTGTCCATTTCGATGGGCGAAAAAGTACCCATGAGATCCGCCGGTTGCCAGATGTAGCCTACGCCGAGACCAATGGGTTGACGTCCGACTATGAAATCGAATTTTCCAAGTTTAAATTTGAAAAAAGCACGGTCCACAAGGCCTGAAAGGAAGAAGTCCGGGTCATCATTATCAGTATACTGCATCGGAAACAGATAAGATGGCTCATAGCTGCTTAATCCGCCTCCCATAGCCGTCATGAGTCCCGGTTGGCTGTAAAAACCGAAGGCACCTTTGAGCTGCAATTGCCATTTAAAAACATCTTCTTTATATGCTCCGGAAAACCCGATTCGAGTTTCCCCCATGCCCATGAACGCACTTTTTGAATCCCAGCCAAGGCCCGCCGCAAGAGCAATGGGGGGCCAGTTCATATGCAGCCCTATGTTAAAAAGTTTAATGTTTCCATCAATATCCATTGTCAGATTATCTGATTCGTGGATATTTGCTCCCCGGCTGGAACCGGGAAAACTGAGGATGACAGCTATGGTCAGAGAAATCAGGTATTTAAACATGGTTTATACCTGCTGGTTAATCGAAGTAGTTTCAATTGATTCCCCACGGGAATCTTTTACATAATCTTCTGCCACGGTGCCGTCGACTATGCGTACAATTCGTCTTGAAAAATCCATAACCATGGAATCATGAGTTGAAAACAGGAATGTAACTCCATGCTCTTCATTCAGTTGCCGCATAAGTTTCAGGAGGGATTTCCCCGTTTGAGAATCAAGATTCGCCGTTGGTTCATCAGCTAAAATCAGGCTTGGTTCCGCCACGAGGGCTCGGGCAACGGCGACGCGCTGCTGTTGGCCGCCACTCATTTCAGCTGGTCTTCGAGATGCCAGGTCTGAGAGCCCAACTTCTTTAAGGACTTTTATAACTCTTTCTGTTCTTTCATTTTTTGGCCTTCCCTGAAGTGAAAGAACAAGGTCGACATTTTCATATGCCGTGAGCACAGGCACTAGATTGTAGGCCTGAAATACAAACCCGATTCGATGAAGGCGCAGATTTGAAAGTTGAGTCGCATTTAACGTGGAAATGTCTTTTCCTGTAACAAGTGCTTTTCCTGAAGTAGGATTGTCAAGGCATCCAATGATATTCAGGAGCGTGGTTTTACCACTGCCCGAAGGCCCGCAGATGGCGGTAAACTCACCGGTGCCGATATTGAGATCTATGCCTCGAAGAGCTTTGACTTCAAGTTTGCCCTGGATGTAGGTTTTTTCTATCTTTTCAAGGGAAATAATATCCATTTTAGACTCCATAATTCTTTGAAGTGTTATAGTTCTCTCACGGCTTTCACCGGAATTATTCTTGCGGCTCTGAGAGCCGGTGGAATGGCGCTGATTATCGTCAAAAGAAGCACCGATGCGCTTGTCCAGACAACGGACCACAGGGTTATTTTTGTTCGAATTTTCTCCGTCATGCTGACTCCCGCTACTTCAACGGATTCTCCGCCAAATAAAGAAGCCGGGTCAATGCCATATCTGTACACAATATATGAGATTGTCTGACCCACAATAAACCCGAAAACTATGCTCAAAAGGCCCACCAGGGCGCTTTCTATGATAATCAGGTTCAAAATGGAAGTCGGTTTCATTCCTATCGATTTTAAGACACCGAATTCTCTTGTACGCTCCATGACGCTCATGAGAACGGAATTAAGAACCCCGGCAGCAACGATAATAAAAATAATAATAAGAAAAACATACATGGATATTTTATCCACGAGCATGAATTGAGAAAGGGTTGGAAGAGCATCTTTCCAGTCCATGATTTCAAGGGACGGGTCATCGATTAGTTTCCGGATCTGATGAGTCACTTGAGTGGACTTTTCAAGATCCGTGAAAATTGCTATTTGAGAAACGGCATTACCCAGGTTCAGTAGTTTTGCAGCTTCATCAATGTTTACAAGAGCATATCCACGATCGGTGTCTGTGGAGCCGGTTTTAAAGATACCCCGGACCCTTAAAGCTGTACGTACGACATTTCCCCCAAGATCGGGCATGCTCAGTTGAACTTTGGAATCAATTTCCACTTTCAAAAGCTTCGCGGCAACGGCTCCGATAACAATTTCGCCGGCATTTCCACTCAGCCACTTACCAGCAATTAATTTGGGTTTGAGGTCAGAAATCTTGCCTTCCTGAGCGTGCTCAGTTCCGTTTATTGTATCTACGACGATATTTCCGTCAGGACTCGTAAGGTTTCCGCTGGTAAAAATTCGTTTTATGATATGCAGGGAATTAAAGTTTTTCTTAAGGACCTCAATGTGTTTGTCAGGATTCCGGACTCTGGAACTTAGTTCTCGATTTTGATTGAATCCTTTACCCTGAATGACAATATTTCCCGCAGACAGCCTCATCCCTGAATTTGCCATCATTTCATGCTGCCCGAGGTGAAGTTGCTCGAAAAAGAGTAACATGGAAAAACTTATACCAATGGCTGTCATCGTAATTATTGTACGGAATTTTCTCCGCCATATATTTCTTGCGGCGATTTTAAAAATAAGCATTTTTCACCAATTCTCCCACCCCCTGAAATCAGGGAGTTCAGCCAATATTCTGGCGGAAAGCCTCCACGGGTTTAATTCTGGCTGCACGAAAAGCTGGCCAGAGAGCAACGAGAATACTTATTACAAAAAGAAGAACTATGGGGACCAGTACGGCTTTTGTTTCCCAGACACTCCGCCACACAGGATCCAGTACAACACCTTGAAATGTATAGCCTTCGGGCAAGACTTTTCTTAAATCAATTCCATTTGTAACAAGCCATGAATTCATTGCAATTCCGCCAATGGCACCCAGAATCGACGCTGTAACGGATAAAAACAGGGTTTCGATCATGATGAGAAGTCCTACGCTGAACGGTTTCATCCCGATGGACTTCAAGACACCGAACTCTTTAATTCTTTCCATAACGCTCATGAGCATTGTATTCATCGTACCGAAGGCAGCGATTATTAATATAATGAATAAAATAATAACGCTCATGACGTCGGTGGTTTGAATCATCATTGCCAAGCCGGGATCGACTTTCTGCCATGTTCTAACCATAGCTATGGGTGGAACATGATCATTTATTCTGTTTACATACCTTGCGTTTGCTGCGGGATCCTCCACATGAATTGCATACTCATGCACACCCCGGGCAGAAGAACCAGGATTTTCAAAGTCTTTGATATCCATTAATTTACTGTCCCAGGCGTTTTCAATGTGTATGAAAACAATGGCGCGATCGATGGTGGGAGAACCGGATTTGAAAATTCCTTTTACGCGATAAATTCGGTCCATGGGATAGAAATGAGATGTAGCACTGTCCATCCCGATTTTATCTCCGAGTCCCACATTCAGTTGCTCCGCAAGGCGATAACCGATAACGATTTCCGGTGTTCCATCAGTTGTTTTAAAATCATTGCTGAGGTAAGACCCCTTGATTATTGCTTTCCACGAGTCTGTAACGAGTTTTTCTTCGGCAGGTAAAATTGCGGAAATCCCAACGGGAGCGCTTCTTGACCTGATGAAATTCCAATGCATTATTTTCGGAAGTGATTGATTATTAATAATATTATTTTCAGTTTTTGGTTCTTTATTTTCGCCAAGTTTAGGCAGGTTGTCGATATCATCATCGTTATCTGTAAATTTCTGAGTTGTTTTAGCGCTTATGGCCCCCTGAGTTTTGGGGGTTTCACCAAGCTTAGGCAGGTTGTCGATATCATCATCACTGTCAACGGGGGTGGATTTTTTCTCTGTATCCGGTTTTTTGTCTGCATCGATGGGGTTAAACATTACCGCATATTTTACATCAACAAACATTACCGCATCGGAATCTCCGCTTGAGAAACCTGAAATGCGGAAAGAATCGCACTTTGTATCCTTCGGAAAAGGTGTGGGCATGAAAACAGACCCGAGAGTGGCGCGGATTTTTTTCCCGTAATTTTCAGGAATTACGATATTGCAGACCGATGGAAGTTTTCCACTCAGAAGCTTAAACCCCGGTGGTGGATTGCCCGACCACGGAATGATATTGAATTTATATGTCTTTTCAGCACTGACCATTCCACCACTGTAGACACGCGGGGCAACTCCGACAATGCCTTTCGTTTTCTTGAGTTTGTCAAACAGGCCGTCAAAGGGCAGGGTCTGCCTGATTTTTCGTTCCGCCGGATATCCTTTGTGATGGATTTGAATGTCTCCAAGGTGCATTCGGGTTATGCCATCGGTCATTGACTTTGTCATTCCAGCAATGAGGCCGTATGTCGGAATGCAGATTGCTACACCCGCTGCCATTGCCGCAAGTGTAATGATACTGCGCCTTTTCTGCCGCCAGAGATTGCGCCATCCCATTCGAAAAAGTAGACCCAAGTTGCCTCTCCCTCGCTTAGTTGATTCAGAATCCGTGATTGATGTTTTCACGATAACCTAACCTCCCAACCTTTTTGTAAGAGCGATGCCCACCTTAGTTGAGTTTGTCGCTCATTACATTTCGCTGCAATCATTTCCATATATAAAGCGGCCAGAATATCGCTCACTTTGTTTCGCTCATTTCCAAGCCTTCGGCATTGAAAACATTCCGCTCATTACATTTCGCTCTATTCGATTGTTCATGGCTATATTTCATTGTATCAATTATCTTGAGCCCTGTTGTGTAAAACTATTTTTTCAGGCCACGCAGACTGAAGTAACTTGACGGAATTGCAACGTCAAACCGTATTTTTTCATAAGTCAATTGAGTGTATTCTGCACTTCCCGCGGGTTTCAGTGTCATTACAGTGGGAACAGTTCGTCCATCTACAGTTTTAATGTTGGAAAACTGCATGGTTCTCTTCAGTACACCTTTTTCAGAGTAATAACCGGATTCAATGGGAATATTGTCTTTCTTCCTTATTTTCATGATGATTTTGCCCCATACGACGGGAGCATCAGGTTTGGGTTTTAGAGTTACGATAACTTCGCCCGCCGTATCAGTCCTTGAATCACAGGTGTAGTGCTTATAAAGTTGAGTTTCCCTGACCAGATCATCGTTGGTGAAATGGCTTCCCATCCAGCTTTCACCCATCATTGATGAATTTACTTTTACAATGCGATCAGTTCTGGGCATGTAATACCACACATTGTTAACAACTTTCAGCGTAGAAGTATTTTTGTTTCTTGCGGGAGCGGTAATTTTAACGAGCATTTTATCGCGGCCTTCGGACCAGAATTTCATGGTCATGGAGGAACTGTATCCTGTTTTTTTAACAACCATGGTCATTTTGCCAGCGGATGATTTGGAAAACATGATTCGATCTGCCTGATCCACAATTGTTTTCGTATCAGCACTGCATTTACCCCAATTTGCAGCATGGGCATTTTGAGAGACAAAAAGAAACAGGACAAAAAGGAGTGAAAACCGGTACATTTGAAGCCTCCAGTGAAATTTTCGCGGAAAAATGAAAAAATCCGCTGTAAAAATACCTAGTTACTGTCCTGAAATACCGAAAATCAAATTTTTCGCCGATTTTTTGCTCAGGACTTTCACTGTTTTCAAAGAAAACAGTTGTCGTCTTTGACGATTTCCTGCGGAAATACGTTTTAGACAGTAACCGCAAGGTGTTGAATTTATTGTAGTGGCCTGTTAGGATTTTTAATAAAATCCTTCGCGAAGCGAATTACAGGACACGATCTACCTATGATTACTGCTGCAATGATTGAAAAATTCATAATTTTACTCCTGCGACAGAGAGATCAACCAGAACGCTTTCGGAATAAAAGACTCGAAAACAAATTGCATTAATATTGAAATTAAATGATATTTCAAACATTCTACACAACCGTATTATTCCGTAAGCGTTCTAATCGGCGGAACACAAGGAATTTGTTTCCGTCACAGACATGACCCGGTGCAAAAATAGCTTTGAGAATTTCGATGTTCGCATCCACAAGTTCTGAAATTACGTCATGATCGATGTGGTCAATGTACGGAATCAGCCAGGTATCAAGCGTTGAGAAAAGATGCGAAGTAATTTCCGAAGCAAGGTCACCGGGAAATTGATCCCGGATGGCACCAAGTTTCTGCCCATTTTCAATTATTGAACCGATCCACAGATGGTTAAGTTGTGGATAGGTATGATCATGAAAAAGTGATTCAAGATATCGGGATGGAATCTGTCTTGTAATTATCAGACATTCATGAAACTCAGGTGTTTCAATTGCTTTTACCATCAGTTGTTTTAGTACTTCCCAGAAATCCTCCCGGGAGGAGAAAATGAAATCTGTACCAAGTTTGCTCACAAGACTCGTGATGGCGTTCTCTAAAACTGTGCCAAGAAGATCGTTTTTATCATTAAAGTAATAATACATTGCTCCTTTACTGATGCCGGCTTTTTCAATAATTCGATTGAGGGATGAATCATTGTAACCTTTTTCAATAAATTCGAGCTTAGCCGCCTCAAGTATAAGAGATTGTTTTTCTTCGGAAAGATTATAAAAACGTGGACCGGGCATAAACTACCTCGTTCGTGTTATGAAAAAAGCGTTCTGGTCAAATGACTAAAAGTCCGACTGGTGGTGTGACCACGAGTCACAACTGAAGTTCGACCACTGGTCTAAAATTAGCGCAAATGGAAAGATGATCAAGTTTTTTTTTAATTTATTATTTATTTTTGGAGAAAATATTTTCCAGATGAGAAGTTTAATTGTTGTAAATGTCTGTTTTTAATATTAAAAAAATATAGTTTATTGCCTGTGGACAAAAAACGCCTATTTTATCGGGATATAAATTTATGAAAATTACCTTTATAAGACCCTGTATCGGACGAGTGAAACCTGATCAGCCTGAGAGGGCTACAGTTGAACCTTTATCAATTGCAGTGCTGAGTGCAATCACACCTCCCGACGTTGACCGTGCGTTTTATGACGACCGGGTGGAAAATATTCCCTTTGATGAGCCGACCGATTTCGTTGTAATTACCGTCGAGACTTTCACAGCAAAACGTGCATGGGAAATTGCTGCTCAATACCGGAGGAGAAACATTCCGGTTATTGCCGGCGGTATTCATGTGACGCTTATTCCGGAAGAAGCAGCGCAACATGTTGATTCCATATGTCTTTATGACGGTGAGTATGTCTGGCCTGAAATCATCAGTGATATGAGAAAAGGACAACTTAAACCCAGGTATCTTGGACAAAATTCTGCTCCACAAGCGGGATTCTTGCCGGATCGTGATATTTTCAAAGGAAAGAAATATCTTCCACTGAAACTTGTTCAGTTTTCCCGTGGTTGCCCGTGGGATTGCAGTTTCTGCGGTCCAGCGGTTTATTTCAACCGCAAGCACTATCACCGACGGATCGACGAGGTAGTGCGAGAGATTTCAACACAGAAATTGAAAACGGTGCTCTTTGTGGATGATAATATTACAGCAAATCAAAATCGGGCTGTTGAGCTGTTTCGAGAGCTCATTCCTCTGAAAATACGCTGGGGTAGTCAGGCCAGTATTGAAATGACATCAAATCCGCTTCTCATGGAAACCATGGCCCGCAGCGGATGTGTCGGTCATGTTCTCGGCGTAGAATCAACGGTTTCGGAAAATCTGAAATCCATGAACAAAATTCCCAATTTAAATAACAGCCTTGATAAAGCCCTTGAAGTTTTTCGCGATTACGGTTTTCAAAGCTGGGCGGCTCTGACAGTAGGACATGAATTCGATACTCCGGAAACAATCGCTAATCTTATTGAATACATTATAGAAAAGAAGTTTGCATTCGCTGCGGTTAATATGCTTGTACCCTATCCGGGGACACGTTTTTACCAAATGCTGGCAGACGAAGGACGGCTGCTTTTTGACGGTCGCTGGTGGCTTCATCCCGATTACCGCATGAATCGTGCTTCTTTTATACCTGCAAAAATGACTCCTGAGCAACTTTCGGAGGCCTGTGCCGCAGGTTGGGAGCGATTTTTCAGTCATTCATCAATATTTACCAGGTTTATAGACCGTGAAACCAATCTATCAAGTGTATTCAGAGCAGGGATTTATCTGATTTACAATTATATTTTCCGGTGGGAATATTACCGGACGGACAGTTTGAAATTCGGACTTGAGGCAAATGGATCGTGATTTTTAGAATTGCATTCCGCAACCTTTTCAGAAATCCATCAAGGACATTTGCCACAATGGCAGCCATAGGATTCGGGGTATTGGTATGTATTCCGGCATTCGGCTTGGCTCTTGGAGTCAGTAGAGCTCTAAAAACGGGGATAACGGGACTCAGAAATGGAGACATCACTGTTTCAGTATCGAGCCCTGACTCATTTCAAAAAAGCACTTTTACGGTAGCACAAGTCAGTGCCGGACTTGATTCTGTAAAACAGATCAAATGGGTTGAGCGATTACGATATCCAGCGAAGATTTACGCAGAGAAACGAATAAAAGCTCCTTTTCTTTATCGCAAGTGTAATGCAGTCAGGAAAAATTCATCCGGTAGTTGTGATGGGTATATTCCGGAGAAATACAATTTATCTACTGGAATATCAATGATGATTGACGTGCCAGCTGATGGTACTTCCTGTATTTCAATCATTGTTCAGGGAATCTCCAGTGATAAAAAAACTGTAGAAATAAATGACTGTTCACTTGAGAATAATATTCCATACGGGGATGGAGAACTTATACATCAAATCAGCGAGCAGATAATGTTTACGGGTACTGACTTTCAAAAGGAAAGGGAAGTATCTGATCTCCATAAGAAAATAACGCAAGGAAAGTGGGATACAGACGGCGAAACCGTAGTTTTAGGCCAGAAGTTGCTTTCAAAACTTGAAACTTCACTTACGGGAAAAGTCACAATTATTTTTGCCCCCAGAGATGGGATTCCCATTGATAACAATTTCACTGTAGGTGGGGTTTTTAAGAGTCGTATTGAACAGCTTGATAGCTCGGAAGTGCTTGTTCCAATAAATGTTTTAAGAAGAATTGAAAATCCATACGGAAAAATCAAATATGCCAATGAAATTGCAGTAAAGACGAGGGGAATTCCCACAAAAGAGGCAATTCCTGTTATAAAAAGGAAGCTTGATAAAAAATTCCGGGTAATTCCCTGGTGGGAATCCCTTCCTTCTCTGGCCCGAATTGTTGATTTCAATGAAGGGCTGTCTATAATGATACTTTCCATTATTTTGTTAATGGCGGCCATGGGGACAATGAACACGATGATGATGGTTGTTATGGAGCGGAAGAGAGAATTTGGCATGCTCCGGGCTTTAGGCATGTCTCCTTCGAAGTTAGTTTTAATGGTAACCATTGAATCTTTCCTTCTGGTGTTTTTTTCAATGATTATCGGGGGCACTGCAGGAGTAGGTTTACTAAAATATTTAAGTGTATACGGGATAGATTTATCTTTTCTGATGCAAGATGGCCTTGAGTTGAGTGGCCTCGTGATTGAACCGATCTGGAAAGCCAGATTTGCCCTTGATGTAATAATAAAACCCGTAATAATTTTATCCGTCGTCACGATACTGGCCAGTTTGTGGCCCGCAATAAAAGCATCCCAGAGTCCTGCAGCTATGGATATTGTGGAGGAAAATTGATACTTTTCAGGTACAGTTTCAGAAATCTTCTCCGGCGAAAAATCCGCACAGGAATCATTGCAACTTCGGTTTTTACGGCGTGTGCCGTCCTCGTTTTTTTCCGTGGCCTTGCGGATGGTGGCTATCGGCAGCTCAAAGATATTTCGACTCGACTCAGAGCGGGTCAGGTTATGGTCTCCGCAAATAGTTGGGAAAAAAAGCAGATTCCTATCAATATACTCAAAGATTCCAGTAAAATACGGAGTTTAATAAAGGAAAGACTTCCCGATTGCACTGTTTCTGAACGAATTTTTGCCGCAGGGACTTACAGGTCAGAGAAAGGGCTTTTTAAGGCGGGCGCTCTTGTGGGAATTGATTTCCAGCAGGAAGAGGGAAAGTATGGACCGGAGAAATTCATCGTTTCCGGCAAAATTGATGGTCGGGGCATAGTTCTTTTTGAATCCGGAGCAAAAAAAGCTGCCTTGAATCCCGGGGACAGCGTAGTGATTTTCATCGAAGACTGGATCCAAAAAAGTATAATAAGAACAACGGTAAGTGCTGTTATTTCTGATAGTTATGCCTCTAATCCTTCTATGGTTTTAATTCCTCTTGTGCGTATGCGGCGTGCAATGAACATAACTGATGGAGCAAATTTTATTGCTGTCAGCAACCCCGGGTATTCTGATGAAAAGCTGCTTTCCAGAGTTAAATCCGTTATCTCCTCCCGGGATGTAAGTGTTTTTAAATGGAGCATAATTATGCCCACAGTGGAGCAGTTTATTGCTTATCACAATGCTTCTGTATGGATTTTTCAAATTTTCATTTTTATAATAATTACAATCACAATCTCCAATACCATGCATATGTCGGTTATGGAACGAATAAGGGAAATTTCCATTCTCAAGGCCGTGGGGGCAGGAACATCATTTATTCGAAGGCAGATTATTCTGGAATCTCTGATTTTATCTTTTCTGGGATCCTTAGTGGGTGCTATTGCAGGTATTCTGGCGAACTGGTACTTTTCCGTTCACGGTCTGGATCCTTCGGTATTTACCGGAGGACAACCCCTTGAAATCGCCGGAGGTGCTTTCAATCATCGAATTCATGCATCGGTGGAAATACTGACGCCGTTGATTTCCATTGTTGGGATGAGTTTACTGGGAGTAGTAGCATCTTTGTATGCCGTTTACCGGGCCACTAATTTTCCAATTACTCAAGGTATTCAAAAGCGAGGATGAAATGAGTTGGACCGCTTCCTGTATTAAAGGAACGAAACCTAATCATGGCGAGTGTCAAAATGAAATATATTCCAAAAATTCAACACAATCGTATTACGCAGGAAGCGGTCTGGATAAAACACACAGGAAACGGGCCTGCAATTCTTTCCACAAGCGCTCTGTATGGCCGTAAATGGCTCGATATATTATTGAAAAGTGGCTTCAGCGTTACTTTGCCATCCGATGAGAATGTCCTGACGATGGAAATGATTGATAAAGAAATTTCCGCAGGATATTCTGGTGTTATCTCACTTTTAAAACACAATTGGGACTGGGATAAGATAAAATATCTCAAAGAATGTGGTGTAAAGATTATTAGCAACTATGCCGTAGGCGTAAATAATATTGATTTGAAAGCTGCACAGCAGGCACAGATACAGGTTGGAAATACTCCCGGTGTATTAACTGACGCCACTTCAGACTTGGCATGCGGACTTATTCTGGGATGTGCAAGGCGACTTGGTGAAGGTGAGCGACTTGTGAGAGGTGGCCAGTGGCAAGGGTGGGCTCCCGATCAGTTAACGGGAAAAAACCTCAGGGGAGGGATTCTGGGTATCATTGGAGCAGGAAAAATAGGTTCTGACTGTGCTTTGAAGATGGCTGCTGGTTTCGGAATGAACATCATGTATTACAGCCGAACTCGGAAACCGGACCTTGAAGAAAAAATCGGAAAAATAAGCGATATGAGGGTTTCAATTGGTCTTAATCCGATAAGCGTTTCATTTGTAACTCTGGAAAGTTTACTGAAATACTCTGATATTGCGGCTATTTTTGTGAATTTGTCAGAAGAAACACACCATCTTATTGGTTCAGAACAACTCTCATTAATGAAAGAAGATGCTCTGCTGATAAATGTTTCGCGTGGAAGCGTGATCGATGAACAGGCTTTGTATGAGCATTTGCGAAATCACGGTAATTTCCGTGCCGGTCTGGATGTTTATGAAAAAGAACCCGTAATATTTCCAGGGCTTTCGGAACTTGAAAATGCTTTTTTGCAGCCTCATCTTGGATCCGCAAATTGTGAAACGCGTGAAAACATGGCGATTATTGCAGGCCTCAACATTAAAAATTACCTCGAAGGCATGGAAAAGTGGCCCGGAGGTGATTTAACACCTTTTGTTACGGAAAATCCCCCATCCTTCGTACCCTCCGTCCTGTTTAACGATTTTTAAACTGATACAAGTTATACCGCTTCCTGAGTAATACGATAGTGACTCATTTTAAAGAAATGCTCCAGTAAAGAGCCCCCTGTTTTCCCCTTGCATTTTTGCAAAGCAAAAATTGCCTTCATGTTGCTGCTACTGCTTACCATTCAAAATCAAAGCATAATTACAAATGGCAGGATGAAAACATTCACTTTTCTCGTTTCGATCCTTTTATTCCGTAAGCGGTCTAATTTGTAAACAATGATTAACAATATGAGGAAATCCGTTCACAAATTCAGAATTTGAATACATCGTATCGAAAAAAATAAAATGAGTAAATTAATTGATATGTATTACTTTATGATAAAATCAAAAAAAGAATGAACATGTCAGAGAAGATGCCGTCATTGATACGGTTTTCAGAACAGTGACTATTATAATAATCCGCCTTCTTTTTATAAAAGAGCAACTATGACATTGGAAGGAATCAAATGAAAGTAATCAATATTTTTTGCCTGATAATTTTTATGACCATTATATCAACTAATGCTCATTCTCAGGGAATAAAGAAAATAAGACAAATCAAAGGTTTTACGCTCAATCAATTTCAGATGAAAAATTCTCAAATTCTATGTTCCCAACCGGACTACTACAAGTATTCTCCTTCAATTATGGATATCATTAATAATAAACAACTTAAGCTTGCCGATTTAATGAAAATTCCGGGTATTCCTGTTCCTCCCAAAGTTGCCTATGGGGCCGGATTTTACGAGAGAGCCCGTTTGCTGAAGGAAAAGGGCACATACTGGTCCTGGTATTCTAAAAACTTTATTTATTATGATGCCATAAAACAGGAAGCTGGAATACTGCTTGTTCGCAGTGATTTCAAAAAAACAGGAAAGGGAAGACCAAAATGCCCGCGAGGAGAAAATGGGATTTATGAACCTTTTAAAGGGAAATATTTTTGCCCGGTTACTAATTCCTATATTCTGGATGAACAATTCAAAGAAGTAAAATCCACTTGGTACTATCATCTTGATACCAAAACGAAAAAAGTGGCATGGAAGATCAATATTGGCGAAACTGTTTATCCAGTTGCCAGTAGTTCATCACAACAAGCGATTCTCTTTTTTTCAAGATTTCAACCTGTAACCAGGCCTGATGGCCCCAAAGTTACTTTTCTTCGATTGAATGTAAAATCGAGAAAGATGGATTGGAGTTATTCAGTGTCTGTTCCAACTCGAGTAAAAAAAGGTCGCATGGATAGTTCTGGACTCAGTTATTTTGTTTCGGATGACTTATCCAGGATTTTCATGCGTGAGTATGATGAGAAGGATAAAAGGCATCCCAATGGATACTTGAGCAACCCAAAGCCGCAGGGATACATAATCGATGTACAAAATAAAAAACATAAAAATTTCAGTGTGCCTGTAACTACTTACGGATCAGTTTTCAGCAAGGATTTGAAAAGTTTGTTTATCTCATCTCATCAACTTGGCTTGATAATAAGAATCGATACTTCAACAGGAAAAGAAATCAGTCGTATTAATACACACCGGAATACATACACTCTCGCTCTTTCGCCTTCGGGAAAATACCTGTACAGTTTTCATTATCGTGGGATACGCATTTTTGAAGCAAAAACAATGAGTAAGATTAAAGATATTCCCCTGAGTTCAATATCAGATGGAGCATGGAGTTTATTGGCAGTCGCTCCGATTACTGTTTTTAATGGATATTTCTCTATACCTGTACTGGATAAAATAAAGGGAAGTAAATACGTTATTTCAACAAGTTCACCTGATTTCGTTTTATTTAAATTTACTGAATAAACTGAATTTATTACAAAAGGGGGGATTGACATAGGGGCTGCTTCGGATGTGCAATTAATTGCTGTACAATCTGAAGGAGAGGTTCTGCAGGTCACTACTGCTGCAATTGTCCAAGGGAAGGTGAATGTTGGAGCCCCACTCTGCGGAACAGTCAGAGGTGCCTCCACTTGGGGCGCTTGCCCAGTAAATGATGGCATCTGTCCAGTCGGGGAAGGTAACGTGGATGCCGTAGTTGCCAGTTGGTAGGCTTGCGAGCGTACCCAGGGTGCGAAAGCGTATTATGTTAAAGGTGAAAGCAGTGTCACCAGTATCAGTGATTTCCAGAGAACCATTGGATTCCTGGAAGGTTTCATCAATGATGGGGACGGCGCTTGAGAATGGTCCTGCACTAAAGATGCCTCCCGGGAGTTCATAGATACGGATGCGGATACGTTTCAACTGGGGCGATGAGACTGCGTTTGTCATAAACTCAAGTTCAAAACCACAGGAGTCCGCGGGGGAAGTTATCAGGAAGTCGTCAATTATACCATCCACGTCCCAAAATGTAGTTTTGATACCATCGATACCATTGAGGAGGTCATAGGTGCCGTTGTCGTATACGATAATATTGCAGTCGGTACAGATGGGAAGGGGATCGTAGGAACAATCATTGACCAGGTCACAGGTGTTTGATGTACAGGCATCGTTGTCATCACAGTTATTGTCATTGGGTGTGTGGACAACTATATCGAGGTTCTCGTCACAAACGTCGTCCGTGCAGGAAACACCGTCATCGACAACCGGCGGGATGCCTGGCTGGCAGCCGCTTGATTGATTACAGGTTTCCACTCCGTTGCAGAAGAGTCCGTCGTCGCAGAGGGCATTGTTTGGTGTGTGGATTACTATATCGAGGTTTTCGTCACAAACATCGTCGGTGCAGGCAACGCCATCAGAGAGGACCGGCGGGATGCCTGGCTGGCAGCCGCTTGATTGATTACAGGTTTCCACTCCGTTGCAGAAGAGTCCGTCGTCGCAGAGGGCATTGTTTGGTGTGTGGATTACCAAATCGAGGTTTTCATCACAAACATCGTCGGTGCAGGAAACAATATCAT
>JAHJMN010000124.1 GCA_018821305.1 Myxococcota bacterium | reverse complement strand
CATCACCCTTGACTAAAAAGCCAGCGTTTATTCGTGATGATCATGAGTATGCAATTCTTTATAAAGTAATGATTTACTGAATATAAATGACCCCTGATTCCCTGTTCCTGAATCTGTTTCTGTTTCTGATTCCCTGAAATATTTAAATCCTTATAACTGCATTTAGTTTTGTTAACAATATCAACTAATACGCCTTAACCGAGCAGCATTGGGTCTAAGTCGTATTGAAACTTTCACTTCAGATTTTGATCCTTTTATTCCGCAAGCGGTTTGGTTGATTACTTTTTGCGGGAGTGGATGTCGGAGCCGAGTTTTATAAGGTCTTTGCCTTTTAAAGCTGATTCTATGAGTTCCGGCAGGCGATCGGGAGTACAGGCAAAGCAGGGAATCCCGATGGAGCTGACTTTTTTTGCAATGCGTTCATCGTAGTGCGGAACTCCGGAATCCGTGAGGGCCAGAAGGGCAATTACCTTCACACCGGATTCATGCATTTCCGTAAGTTTACGGATAAGCCCAGCTTCAACACCACCCTCTTCCAGATCGGATATGAGGATAAAAATGGTTTTACGAGGGTTTTCAATAAACTGACTGCAGTAACCGACGCTTTTATTAATATCCGTACCGCCGCCCAGTTGAACGCCGAAAAGTACATCCACGGGATCATTACGGCAGACTTCAGTAAGATCCACAACTTCCGTATCAAAGGCCACGACTTTCGTGTCTAAAGCCGGCATGGAAGCAAAAATGGCACCCATTACACTCGCATATATGATTGAATCCGCCATGGATCCGCTCTGATCCATATCCAGGATTACTGTCCAATCCTTCATGCGGCGCTGTCTCTCGTAAAACCAGAACTTTTCGGGAATGAGGCGTTTTGTTGCATTATCGTAATGTTTGAGATTTCTGGAAATCGTACGCTTCCAGTCGATGCCACTTAAAGAGGGAATCGGTGAGTGATTCTTTTTATTCAGAGCCCCCGTTACCGCCCGGCGCAAGTCCTGCTCCATGAGTTTTGTGAGTTCATCGACAACGGCACGAACTAAAATTCGAGCGTTTTCTTTCGATTTTTCTGGTATCTGGCGGTTTAAGGCCATGATCGTGGCTACGATTGAGACATCGGGCTTAATTGTGCTCAAGGTTTCGGGTTCAAGCAGCAGTTGCTTGAGACCTTTTTTATTAATAGCATCATTTTGAATTACACTTACGACATTTTCCGGAAAGAGGCTTCTGACATCCCCAAGCCACTTTGCTAAATTGGGAACACTCTTACCCTTCCCTCCTTTTCCCTGACTTTTCGCGCCCCCGGCATCGCCGCTGGTTTCATCATAAATTGCCGCCAGAGCTTCATCCATGGTGATTTCTTCTGAAGAAAGTCCATCCCAGCCATCACCACTCCGTTCGCAAGCTCCTTGAGCAGCAGCATCAACATCCTTTCCCAAAATAAGTCGCCATTTTTTAAGTTTTTCTTTTACCATGGTATCAGCACTTTCTGAAATTCCACAAAACGCCCACCCTTATCAGAATTCGAAATCGAAATCATTGAGTTCATCCAGTTTCTTTTCCTCTTCTTCCGAAAGCTCCCCGGAAATAATTTCGCCTACAGAAGCGGCATCAAGATTCCATAAATCCGCCAGAATATCGATAATGGCGTTTTTCTCCCTTGGGCTGAAAGTCCCGAATGCCCGCCTCAAATAAACCAGTGAACGCCGGAAGTCCTCCGTGTCAAGATTGTCAAGGTAGGCGTCCAGTTGATTCCAGATGCTCATGCGGGACAAAAGCACATGACGGTTTCTTGAGCAGAGTCCTTCAAACCACATAGCTGCGAGATCCCCGGGCATTCCCGCACTCAGACGACGGGAAACCTCCGCACCCAAATCGGCATCATTGATGAGGTTTCGTTCCATTAAAAGCGCCGCAGCAGCACCGGACACTTTTGCATTGCGGCTGTCAGAATCGCATAACTCCCGCACTTTCGCTGTCCAGAGTTCGTCGTCGATGTGTTCGAACTGTTCTTGTGACACCGTATGCATTGAATCCATACCTGAAATGAAACTGTCGGCGTTATCATCATCAACGATTGCACTCTCAAACTGTACAAGGCAGGCGCGGAGAAACAGCTGTGACAAAACAGAAATCAGAGGAGTTGTATCAATAGCACGGACATCCCGGTACTGAATAATGCGTGAAATCTCATAACAGGCAGATGCTATCTGGATGAAATCCGTCCCCTCGGTGCAGAGAGTCTGTAGACGCATAAGTCCGTTGGGAACCTCACTGAGAAGTCGGCATATAAAAGCCGTCCGCATAAGGCCAGCTACTTCACCAATCATCTGCGCATTATCAAGTTTTTCCTTCAGGACAAAAGCCGCAGCGTTTTCAATGGTCTCCCCTTTAAGATTGGCCTCTACAATTTCGATTTCCACTTCCGGGGCCCATTGGAGGATCCATTTTTCGCTCCAGGAAGATGAGGAAGAATTGTGTGAATATCGGGAGAAATTGATGCCAAGCAACTGCAGGCGATTGAAGAATATGCTTCTTGAAAGGTCAATGAAAGCAGCTTCTCGGCTCTTTACGGTGCGATTTTCACGGAGGTCAAGAACAAGATCCTGAGCAACGGCACTGCGGTATTTTTCAAGTTTCAGGGATTTAATCTGTCTTGCCATGTCCTCCTGGACTGGAGTTTGTGAAACACCCTCAGGAAGTGACCCAATGGCAGTCCCCACATCTATTCTGGCCATCGCTTGAGCCACAGTTTCTAAAGAACCCTCGCCGAGGAGGCACACTGCACTGTCATGGAGGTCCGCCAGAGCTGGATACATCCCGCCTGCAATGGAAACAAGGCCATGACAAAGGCGGACAGCTTCTATCACTGATGCAGTTGAATTATAGTTTCCTTCCCGCCGGGTGATGTCACCAAGGGAACTGAGATACAGTGGGGCAAGCCTGTCAAGGTCACCGGAATTGATGCATTGCCACATCATTTCAAAATACGCAGGAGCGAGGTTTCCAGCGCCGTATCCTGACTGCGTTGAAAGACGATAATATGAATATGGCATTAAAGTTATATTGACACTATTATGGGGCAGTGATTTTATTTCATCGTCAGACATTGGATTTAAATCACTGCGAAGACCGCTGACATGGTAGGCTCCAACAACGGCAACAATTTCAGACTCTTCATAACCTTCTGCTACAGCATCGGCAATACAGCGTTTCATAAACGATTCACGTACCATATTGTATGATGCTTCTACTTTTTCAGATTCCCACTGTTTTGATTCAAGACAGCTTCGCATGGTGTCCGAATAGGCGGAAATTTTTTCCATGAAAGCCGTCATCTCAAGGCAGTGCTCATAGTTACGTTCCCAGAAAGTTTCGTAATCCTTTTCCCCGGCGAGTTTTACTGTATCGGCATAAAAATGCGCCTCTGTTTTATGATATTCCACCTGTTTCTCTGCATCTTTACCTTCCGTTGCAATCCAGCGGTCCTTGAGTCTTACCGTTGCACTTGTCGGGAGATCGATGAAACGCACAGTTGCATTGTTTTTAACTGCCCAGCGGATAGCCTGATATTCAGCTGAATACTCAGCAAAGGGATATAAAACCGTCTGCACCGGAGATTCTGTTGTGTAGGAAAGAATCGCTGCGGGCATCTTCACACCTTTTTTTGTCAGGTGTTCAATAAGATGTGTAGCATCGGAAGGCCCTTCAATGAGAACGCACTTTGGCTTAACTTTTTTTAGAAAAGCCACAAGATTATAAGCTGAAGCGGGCGATAAATGCCTTACTCCGAATATGTTCAACCGTTCAGTTCCCGGCACGCGTTGTACAGCTTTCGCCATTCCGAACCCCGTTTTTTCATTACGTTTTCAAGATATTCTTTCCATACAAGACGGTCTTTATCATCGTCTTTAACTACGGCCCCCTGAAGTCCTGCAGCGAGGTCGTTTTCCGATACGTTACCGTCACCGAAACCCGCAGCCAGAGCCATGCCGTTTGTGATAAGGGAAATGGCTTCCGCTGTGCTGATTACACCGCTGGGTGGTTTGATTTTCTGTGATTTATCAATTGTGAGGCCCTGACGAAGCTCCCGGAAGATAGTTACGATTTTTACGATATCTTCATCGCCGGGAATTTTTGCAGTAATGTTATAACCGGAGGATATTTCACGAACCCGGCGTCGAACTATGTCAACTTCCGTCTCGATATCCGCAGGAGTTGGCAGTATTATAATGTTAAATCGACGCTTGAGAGCGCTTGACATGTCGTTGACACCACGATCCCTCGTATTTGCCGTGGCGATAATGGAAAAACCACGAACTGCTTGAGTTTCCGTGGCAAGTTCAGGGATAGAAATGTATTTCTCTGACAGAATGGAAATTAAAGCATCCTGAACTTCCGATGAACAACGGGAAATTTCCTCAAATCGAGCGATGCGCCCCTGTTCCATGCATGACAGAATCGGGCTCTTAATCAGAGCCTGAGGCGTGGGCCCGTTGGCGATCAAAAGCGCGTAGTTCCAGGAATACCTGATACTTTCCTCACTTGTCCCTGCAGTGCCCTGAATAACCCGGTTTGAATCACCGCATATTGCTGCGGCGAGGTTTTCAGATAGCCAGGATTTAGCTGTTCCCGGTTCCCCGATGAGAAGCAGAGCGCGATCCGTAAGCAATGTTGCGATAGCTATCTCCACAAGGCGGTTATGTCCGATGTACTTAGGCGTAATTTCCACCTTGCCTGCTTTGCCCCCGGTTATGAATTTGAGTACGGACTTGGGCGACATCCGCCAGTTTGCGGGTTTTTCGTCGCGGTCGTCTGCAATCAGCGCTTCAATTTCGTGTGCATAAAGCTTTTCTGCACTCTGTCTGAGTATTTTTACATCTGCCATTTTCAATTACCCTCTGTTTTCCGGAAGATAGGTCTCGAGCTCTTCCAGATAGTATTTATATGGTGACTTTTCTTTATAGAATTCAAACAAGTCTTTGTAATCCGGATGATTATTACGACCAAGATAGGACAGAATCACATAACTGCGATAATAATCCGATTTAATGGTGTCTTTAAATACCTTAATTACTTTTTTCAGAGTTTCCTTATCATCTGGGTATAATGTTGCCAATGTGAGGTAAATGTCTGACCTTCGGGCTTCAAGGAAATAGGAAGCAAATCGTCGACTGAAGGGCACGGGGTTTTCACTGTAAATCCTGAAAGTATTCTGGAAAAGTCCTGAAGTAATTCCCGCGATTTTATCGTATATTCCGGAATCGATAAAAGTATCAAAAAACTCCTCAGGGCCGAGTTTCTCAATTCCAATTTCAAAGGCATGAGCAGCAATAGTATCAGGTTTCCACTTTTTGGACTTCATTTCATCAAAGTGGTTGAGGAAGTAATTCCATATGTAGTCTTTGCGCAGACCGATATAATGAATAATGTTAAAAACTGTAAGTTCAAGTTGATGTTTTTCCGTCTGTTTTTTATCGTCTTTTTCTGAAAGAACTCTGGAAGCCTTTTTGACTGTACCGCTATCAAGACAAGTTATGAGGAAATCAGCAATATCAGCACTATTCTTGTTTTCCATATAAGTTACAAGATTATAAAAATTATCCGCTACGGATTTATCCGCATTATTGCTTTCAATGAGTTCAGCAGCGTTCCGGGCCATTTCAATAAGTCTTATTACCAGATAGGGCGAATTCCCATTTATAATTGGATTCGTAACCTGCCCTGCTTTTTTAGTGTTGAGCATTTCGAGGATTTTATCTATCCCATCTTTATTATTCATGGAGATAAGAGAAGCCATAACTGCTTCTCTCACTTCCTTCTTTTTATCATTCATGAAATCCAATAAAAAACTGCCGCATTCAGGATGGTTTCCCAGAAGGCGAGCGGCCTCTTCTTTCATGGCAACGGAACCTGAGATCATGATTTCTTTAATTTTATCTACCATTCCCAGAGGATCGATTCGGTGAAGCGCACGAAGACGCTTAGCTTCAGGGGCACCGCCATCGTAAGTCATGTCCCGCTCAAGGTGAGGTTTCAAAATTTCACCACAGGTCGGGAGTATTTGAGCTGATATGTAATCGGATAGTTCGCTAAACTTATCTCCGAGGCCCGTTATCAGAGCTCTGTGAGTCCTGGGATCATTAAATAAATGCCGTTCGTGAGCTGATTTTACAATCTCCAGACGACCGCTTCCAGATGTTGTGAGGGCCTCAATTATTTTTGCGAGTTCACGACTTGAGATTGTCGTGTCAGACATGGCTATCTGCCCCTGTGGCCAGGAATCCAGGTTAGGGCCGGAAGCGTTTTCCCCCTGAGTAGAAATAACAGCTAAAAGCAAACACCGAGTCTCTATGAGTTTGGATGCGCTCTCCTCAGGCTTACTTTCAGTAAGTTCTTTCATTAATGAAGCGAGTTTCTTAAAGACGGGAACCCTTTCCCCGAGTTTTTCCATCGCGGGTATGTATTTACGCACGCCGGCATCGCCTGTTGAAAGTCGGCTCCCGGCAACAAAAAGCCTTGTCAATTCCTGATCTATTTCAAAAAGTACTGGTAATCCCATAATATATCCCCCTTTTCATACCAGCCGGATAATCCGGGTATCAGTAACAACACAAAGAACTGAAGCAGATAGAATTCCGTCCTCCACATTATTATCAAACAGTAAAAGCAGACAGGCGTTTTGCACCTCATCGATTGTAAGATCGTCTAAAAGATGCATGAAATTCAAACCAGAATATGAGTTTGGACGCAGGGTTATCGCTGCACCTTTTTCGTCCCGGGCTTCATATAGCCCCCCACGATCTTCAATAGCTTTGAGTGATGCACACTTCACAAAAACCGCAGGATTTCTGGAGACGAGGAGATTTTTAAGTTGGTTTTTAACTGCTTTCAGAACCTCGGCAAAGTCGGACATTGCAAAAGAACGAATGATTTTTAAGTGTTCTGGCGTTAAATCCTCAAATGTGTTTGATTCCCACCGGACCCGTGGATTAAGTGCCTGGGCTGGGTAAATGAACAGCCGTGGAACAAGAACCACTGCCTGAGTACTGTCCAGCTCTTTGATATATTTTGCAGCTTTAAAAGGACGGTAGTTAACAACGCGGAAAACTCTCCCGGAAGTGAGAGAAATGCAGAAACTCTCATCGACCCATTGTTGTTTGTCCGGTTCTGTAATTACATGAAAGGCAAGTTCAGCCAGTTTAACATTATCCTCGAAGAGTTTGTGCTGAGCAAGTTCCTCAAGCTTCCAGGCATGCCCGATGAGCTCTTCGATTTCCGTTTGCGTATCCAAAACTTCCGGCGTTTCTTTCTTTTTTTCAAGATAATCACGGCTGCGGGAAACGAGGGTCTGAAGGCTGCAAATTTGATTTACTTTTCCCGTCCAGTTCCCGTCCTTTGATGACTTAAGGAGCCCGAGAAGTTCGTTCATTTCATTCTGTAATCCGGGAATGTACCAGGCATCCAGGCCTTTTACCAGAGCCAGAAACGAAGAAATTGTCTTTGCATCCATTGCGCCGAGGCCACCCTGAACCATGTTTACAAGAATTTTCTCTACTTCTGAAATCCCCGTAAGTTGTGTATCTATTTTCTTTATCGCATTGCGTTTCCATGCAGCGCTCTTTTCAGCAGGCCCCAAAGCTGCTGCCTGCTCAAGTTTTTCAACTTTTTCCTTTTTCTTTACAGCGGCAACTTCTTTTTTCTCTCTTTTCGCGAGGATATCATCGGGAACAGGGGCCGTTTCAAAGGATTTTTCCATGGCCCGTGCGTATAAAAGTCCCATTACGTGTTTGCATGGAATCTGCCTTGAAGGACATGAGCACCGAAAAACGGGAGATTCTTCATTTATAAAATCAGCACTGCAGGTATATGGCGTTTTTCCACTTCCCTGACAGCTTCCTGCAATAAAAACATTGTCTTCATCTATTGAAAGAGAAATGAACTTCCCTTTTTTTACGAGATCCTGCCCGTTTTTCATTGCAGAGTCGTTTATGCTTACGGACCTTATAAAATCCTCTGTAATTTTCATATATTGAAACCCTTTCTGAACTTTATCGCTGTATTTCTTTAATATCGAAGACACTACTTTCTGTCCCCGGGTTGAAATTATATCACCATATTTTCAGTAGTTTGAACAGGAAAAATTTTTCAAAGATACATTAATGATTTAAATGTCACAGACGTCGCCAATGCCGTCTGTGTCTGTATCTTCCTGCCCCGGGTTGAAATCGTCAGGGCAATTGTCGAGGGCATTATTTAAACCGTCTGAATCATTATCAATATGTTGATCGATTAAATCGCTCAGAGGACTCATCGCCAGGTTTAAATTAGAGTATGAAGCAATGGGTATAAAGTACGACGAATCAGGCAGAAGGCACTCGTAATCCGAAAGACTTGCTGAATCTACTCCAATAACAACTACTGTAATTCCTTGATCTTCAAGGGTCGAAGCCAGATCGCAGGGACTCTGAGATGGCGGACCTGATGTTACAAGGACTAGAAGTTTAAAAGTATCCTGTTCAGTAATACTGTATACAGAGTAATCATCAATAGCTGTTTGAATTGCATCCCGCGTAATTCTAAATCCGGCTTTATATTTCTGGGCAATAAACTCACTTTGAACTGATGGAATATCCTGAGGCATTCCAAAATTATAAAAGGAGTTTACCGGATTTTCGAACTTGATACCGGCGAAATCAAAATTAAGAGGGTGTGAGCCATACTCATTGACCAAATTAACCGCAAAGTTCTCAGATGCAGTCCAACCCAAAGAAGTAGCCCAATAGGAATCTTCAAGAACAATCATCATATCAACGTCAATTCCTGTCGCACGGCAAACAGAAGTATCAATCCATTGCCCCACATTACAGTCCTGATCATAAAATCCTGGTCTTACATCAGTGCAGGCGGTTGTTCCATTCTGCTTACTTCCATCAACGCAAACATCAGGATCATTGCAACTTGAATCGGACCATCCGCCGCCAACACAAGTTTGAAGAAGATCTCCCCGGTTATTAAAACCACAAACATCAATCAGTGTTTGACCATCGATACAAACGTCAGGGTCTGTACAGGTAGTATTTACCCATACGCCTGCGGTGCAGGTCTGCAGCATTTCCCCACGGTTGTTTAAGCCGCAGGAATCAGTCAGAATCTGTGTTTGACCGTCCGTGCAAATGTCAGGATCTGTACAACTTGTGTCTGCCCAGGCGCCTGCAGTGCAGGTCTGGAGCATTTCACCTCGACTGTTAAAGCCACAGGAATCCGTCAGAATCTGAGTTTCGCCATCCGTGCAAATGTCAGGATCTGTACAATTTGTGTCTGCCCAGGCGCCTGCAGTGCAGGTCTGGAGCATTTCACCTCGACTGTTAAAGCCACAGGAATCCGTAAGAATCTGAGTTTCGTCATCTGTGCAGATGTCAGGATCCATGCAGGAGTTATCCACCCATTGGCCACCAACGCAGTCTTTGAGCATATCTCCTCTGCCATTGAGTCCACAAACATCTGGTTCGACAATCTGTAATCCCCCATTTTGACAAACATCAGGATCTTCGCAAACCAAAGGTGGTACATACTGACCATTTTCGCAAACCCAGGTGTATGTGCCATTACCGTTAAACCCGCACGGGAAAACCATGGTCTCGCCATTGACGCAGGCATCTGAGTCGTTACACATAAATAAAACCCATTGCCCACTCTCACAATGTTCAACTAAAACACCATTACCATTAAAACCACAAGAATTTGGGGAATTCTGACTCATCCCATCTATACAGATATCAGGATCTTCGCATGAAATTTCGACAAAGTGACCATCAATGCACTGCCGTGTACTAGTGCCCCTCATATTCAATCCGCATGCTTCCGGCATTTCGACTATCTGGTCGTTAATACATTCATCGTCATCAACACAGCCAGTTTCAGACCAGGAGCCTGACTCACAGGAAAACGTATTTATACCGGAATTATTAATACCGCAGGAAACATTTTGAACTGTGCCATCAACGCAGGCATCTGAATCAAGACACTGAACAAAAACCCACAGTCCATCATCACAAATATATTCGGAATCCCCTCTCAAGTTCAAACCGCAGGAATCATTTATCAAATTATATGAACCATTTGTACAAATATCATCATCATTACAAATTCCGTCAACCCATTCTCCACCAGTACAGATCTGTTCAAGTGTTCCCGCCATATTTATCCCACATCCGACAATATTTCTTATATCATTTTCAAGACACTCATCTGGATCTTCACATTCCCCAGTTTCCCACTGCCCATTTACGCAAAGTTCTTCGATTACCCCATTGTTGTTAAAGCCACAGGCAATATTAACGACATCTCCATTTGTGCAAATGTCAGGATCATTACAATCATCACCAGTCCAGATACCATCAACACAACTACGCTCACTCTCACCCTGCCCGTTTAACCCACAGGAAACTGTCTGATTGCTGCCGATAAGACACTCATCAGGATCAGAACAGACACCTTCAGTGTAGGTTCCATCAATGCAGGTCATCAGGATCTCGCCTCGTCCATTCAAACCACAGGATGCTGAGTAGACGTCTCCATCCTCGCAAAAAGATGGATTATTACTGGACTCGTCATCACAGGAAACATAAAGCAATGCGATTATAATCAATCCAATCAGTTTCATAAGGCACCATTTGGGTTTGAGGGTTCGTAAAAAACAATCAGGGAATAAATATACTAGCTTATTTCACAGTAAAAACAATAATTGAATTTGTAAATTATTTCAACGGCCACCGTAGGAGCGGAGTTTGTGATAGCACTGGGATTTGCCGATAAAATTGGCATGATCAAACTTGATTTCTTCTTCCATTGCAGCTTTATAATCCTCTTCATTAAGGCGACCACGACGGCGCATTATAGTGAGAAGATTATTGAGTACTTTGTTCCAGTACGAAGAAACAGCCCCATTGCAGTAATAGACATACCGTTTTTTCGGGCTTGGTAATATGGATGCAAAGAAAATTGCTTCCCGGGGAGTGAGTTCAGCAGGTTCTTTACCAAAAAAGTGCCTGGAAGCTTTTGTAATGCCATAAATATTTGGTCCGAGTTCGATGATGTTCAAATAAATTTCCATTATGCGCTTTTTGGACAGCGAACGCTCCATGTACCAGGTAAGAAATAGCTCTTCCAGTTTTCGCGAGAGTGTTTTCTTGCGCTTGAGGAAGACATTTTTTACAACCTGCATACTGATAGAACTGGCACCATAGCGGAAATTCCCCGTGGCAAGGTTTTTAGCAAGAGCCGTAGAAAATTCACTCGTAATGAACCCTTTATGCCTGTAAAAACGTCCGTCTTCCGTTGTTAAAACAGCCTGAATCATGTGCGGGGAAATGCGATCAAGGGGAGTGTACCAGTCGGAATCCGAATCAACCTCGACATTTACATATTGTCCACCGGGTTCAAGCATGGAAAAACCGAAATTACCCTTGAGGCGACGGGCACTGAAATAAGGCGGAGTCTTGAGAACCCTGCATCCATCGGGATAAACGCCACCGGAGAGTACAACTCCGTTTTTACCCATGGGATGTGCGAAATCAATGCGGAATCCAAGATTCGTGCTGAAATTGCCCCTGGTTTGAAATTTTGTGATATTGGGAAAAAGTGGCTCCGGAAGGGAAGCTAAAACATCCTGGCATGGAACCGGGTCGATGATTACCCTGCCCTCGAGAACGGGCTTGGGTTTTGAAAAGCCTTCTACTTTGCCTTCCACTTTTACGGAGACGTTTCGATGTTTGATTACTGTATCCTTCAGTTGCAGTAAATCTGTAGTTCTATTCCAGTGCATTTTTGAATTGAGCTCTGCACTGAGATTACTTATTTTGCGTTCAGCCAGCCCTTTATGAAACAGACTCAAACCAGATAATGTGCCGTTAACTTCAACATCTGCCGTCTTACCTTCCGCTCGAATAACCAGTTTTCCGTCAAGAGAAACACTCTCCCTGTCAGAAACGGGGATTGCCGGTGGAATTAAAAAGCCCGCAGAAGCTTTTGACACACGCACAATGGTAAAAACCTTTTTTGTCAGGCGGTTAAAACTTCCCGAGGCTTTTACTTCGCCCTTTCGTGGGAGGAAATGGCCGGAAAGATTGAATTTCATGGTGACCGTATCTTCCGGATTTATTTCCACGGTTTCCGTATAGAGGTTGAGATCTCTGGAAAGCTTCCACACAAGACTTGACAGTTTTACTTTATTTATCTTTCGTAGATTTTCGAAGTCTACATCAACGGAATTTACAAAATACAGCGGAAGGCGCCCCCCTCGAAAACTGACATTTGATAATGACGCGTGCCCTCCCTGACCCGATTTAAAATCCAGACTTCCATCTTCGCAGCCAAGGGTAAGCCCGGGCATTTTTGCATCAATCCACAGACCTGTAACCTTCAAACTCTTCCATTTTATTGTACGATTCTCGGTGTTTGCTCGAGGAGTTTTTTTAATTTCCGGAACTGTTCCCTGAAAATGTACGCCGTTTACCTTTACATCTCCTATATCCACGGCAGGAGGCAAAAAGCCGAGGATTTTCCATTTTTCTACTTCCACTTCGCGGACTACTACTTCCCATCCGTCTCCTTTAAACCGAATACCTTTCAATTTTATGGCGGACAAGGAAAAATCCACTTCAAAATCGTCCACCTGAGCACCAAATCTTGCAGCAGCATTGCGAACTTTATCACGGATTACAGAGCGAATCTTTCGTGGTATGTACCATGACAAAACCAGCCCTGAAATGATTGTAAGAATTAAAATTGAATAAAGGACCCTCTTCATTTATGGCGCTTTCGATACGATTGCGTAATAATTTTTAGAATATACATGAACTCCTGAAAAAGTTAAACACCATTTTTCAACCCACCTGAACTTAATGCTTTTATTAATTATTTGCAGATCAGACCGAAAAGAAGTGTATCAGTCCCGTCTTTAGGACCAGCAATAAATACCGGTTTGCCCGAATGAAGTTTCATAACCATATCGTGAATTGTTAAAGTTCTTTTTGGATCTTTCTGGGCAACTTTGCGAACCTGTAGTTGAAGCCGGAACTTCATTTTATCCGCTGTCCCGAGAATGCGTTCGAGAAGTTTAACTGCAACACTGTATCTGGCCGAAACTCTGGAAACAGAGTATTTATTATGAACTGTTATTGAGTTTTTCTGTTTGAGTTTGAAGGTCCTGAACACTTTAAACGGCATTTTACTGAATATGTGAGCAAAAGACTTCAGTTCCGCAGGTAATTTTGAAGGTTTTTCGTTAGCTGCGATTGTATATACCGTGCAGTAGGCAGGCTTATTGGCCGGGTCTTTCTTCTGGGCCTGAACATTCAAGGCAAAACCTGCAATAAGCATCGAAATAATTGTAAAAACTCTGGAAAAACGAATCATATCAAAGACTCCATTGAGAGAAACTATATTGCATCTTCACTGTTTTCGTCCACGGGAAGCCAGACGACCGTGACCATGGAACCATCTTTATCTTCTACTTTAAAAACTGCTGTTATGACATCCTCGGCACTTTGCATGCTTTCAATTATACACGAATCGGAGGACTCAATAATGTTTTCGAGGATTGGATCCGGCTGCAAATGAACTGTTTTGAGGTTCTTAGATTTTTCTTTACCGTTATCAACAGTTTTGACATCTGCAGGAATAACAACAGGTGCTTTTTTAGATTCGACAGTCTGTTCTTTTTTTACCGGTGTCATAGCGGGCTTGATAAGAAAAACTGTAATAACTGCAGCGGTAATTCCTACAGCAGCAGGGATAAACACGCTGAAAAGTCGCTCAAACAGGGACTTTTGTGACTGAGACTCAATGAGTCTTTTAATTTCGCTGAGATCCCTATTTTTTTCCTGTGCAACGACAACGCACTTTTGATTGAGATCGTTCCAGAAAAGGTCGAAATCAGGTACTTCAACCTTATCAGCTTTCATTTCTGAAAAGGCTTCACGGACAGCTTTTAATCTGCCAAATTCGGCGGCAAGGGATGAGTCCTCTGTCAGTTGAGCTTCAAGACGAGCGGATTCAGGTTTAGAAAGTTCACCGTCGAGATACTGACTGAGAATTAAATCGTCGTTTTTGAATTCCATTTTCTTTTCCATGGCTAAATCTCCGATGATATATAGCCCCGCTGAACCAGAAAATCAGTAATGTTTTTCCGTGCATGATGCAAACGGCTCATTACTGTACCCTTGGGACAGCCCAGAATTTCTGCAATCTCCTCGTAACTCATTCCGTCGATTTCCCGCATGAGGATAATCGTACGGTGATCGAAACTGAGAGCGCCGAGGGCCTGCTCTAAAAGTCCAACAACTTCGCGGTGTCTCGCCGTTTTTTCGGGAGACTTGTAAACAAACCCTGAACCGCCGGATGGCCCTGCATCATCTGATGCCAGAGTGTCCATGTATTCGACTTCAAGGCGCTTACCTTTGCGCCGCCAGTGATCCACACAAAGATTGTATAGAATCCTGTGGAACCATGTATTGAAGGACGCTTCCTGCCTGAATTCCGTGAGATTGCGGTAAACCCTTACAAAGGCTTCCTGGACGATATCCCAGGCGCTTTCCGCATCACGGACAGTCTTCACAACGAATCCATAAGCCCAACCAGAATGCCTCTTAACGAGGTACTGAAAGGCCAACTGATCGCTGGAAGCTGCTAGTTCAATTAGTTCGCCATCTTTAAGGCTGGCATAATCCTTCACAGCAAAACCCTTGACGTTACCCGGGGAGAATTCATTCACCGGAAAGTTAAAAAAAAATTACGACTACCAACATTTTATAATGTCCCGAAATAACTATCAAACCAGACAATTCTTTTAGTTTGGGTCAACGGACGGGACACCGTACGAAGTATTATTATAAAATTTCCGTAAAAAATGCAATTTCTCATGGACATATCTTTCATTTTCTGTAATCAATGTCGTTTCGGATGGCTTCCAACAACTGGAGGTATCCGATGATAAATCGTTATTCAACAAAGGAAATGATGGGGTTATGGTCCGATGAGACTCGCTTTCAGAAGTGGCTCGAAGTGGAACTGGCCGTATGCCGTGCCATGGAATTAAGCAGCATAGTTCCCGTCGGAACCGCTGAAAAGATCCGCAAAAATACGATCCTCAATCCGGATCGGATCCTTGAAATCGAAAATATCACCCGCCATGACGTGATCGCCTTTTTGTCTCACATTGAAGAGCAATGTGGAGATGACAGCCGCTGGCTTCACCTCGGCATGACCAGCAGTGATGTTCTGGATACTTCCTTTGCAATGCTCCTGCGACAGGGCTTTGAGATGGTTATTTCCGACGTAAAGGCACTTTGCGTTTCCTGTGCTCAAAAAGCAGAAGAGCACGCATCCGTTGCAATCACAGGACGATCTCATGGTATCCATGCTGAGCCCACAAGTCTTGGAAATACTTTCGCATTGTGGGCCGCTGAATTGGATCGCGACATTCTTCGCCTTGAGCGGGCCCTTGAGTCAATAAGTTACGGGAAAATTGCCGGAGCCGTCGGTAATTACGCCAATATCGACCCTGAAATTGAATCAGTTGCGCTGTCAATGCTGGGTCTCAAGCCTGAAACCGTTGCCACTCAAGTTGTTCAGCGTGACCGTCACGCGGAGGCATTTGGTGCTCTCGCAATTACTGCAGCGACCTGTGAGAAAATTGCCATCACTTTCCGACACTGGCAGCGCACTGAAGTTTCAGAAGTTTTTGAACCATTCGGCAAGGGACAAAAGGGTTCGAGCGCCATGCCACACAAACGAAACCCAATTCTGAGCGAAAACGTCTGTGGCCTTGCCCGCACCGTTCGTGGATATGCATCCATGGCCCTTGAGAATGTTGCCCTCTGGCATGAAAGAGATATCTCCCACTCTTCTAACGAACGAATCATTGCCCCGGACGCCCTTTCTCTTACCCAGTTCATGGTTCGCAGACTGGATTTCATTGTCTCAGGCTGTGTAGTGAATCACGAGAGAATTAAGGAAAATCTCCAGCGGACCGGTGGCCTTATATACAGTGAAGCTGTTTTAATTGAACTCGTGAAGACTGGGATGCTCCGCCAAAAAGCCTATGAAGCAATTCAGCGTTGCGCCATGAGTGCCGGTAGCGGAGGCAAGTCTTTTCTTGATCTGCTCCTGGAAGATGAGACTGTATCTACTGCTCTGGGTGAAGAAAACATCCGAAGGTGTTTTGATCTCGCCCACCATATCAGGCATACAAAAATGATCATAACCCGCGCAATTGAGCCGGTTTTTCAAAAATACGGGAGAAAACAAAATGATTGAAACGGTCAGAGAACATCTTGGAAAAACGATTAAAGAAATTCAGTATCCAAATCTCGAAACCATTATTAACGGAAAAGTGCGGGATATTTTCGCACTGGAAAACGGTCGCATGCTCATTGCCGTGTCCGATCGAATCAGCGTTTTCGATCGCGTAGTTGGAACGATTCCTTTCAAGGGTCAGGTTTTAAATGGCATTGCCAACTGGTGGTTTAACAAAACCGCTGGAATTATTCAGAATCACCTCTTCGAAGTACCTCACGGCCAGTTGAGCGTAGTAAAGCGCCTTAGTCCACTTCCCGTGGAAATCATTGTCCGAGGGTATCTCACGGGTACAAGTTCAACTTCTATCCTTACAGCTTATAAACGGGGCGAAAGACTGTATTGCGGTCACACACTGCCTGATGGCCTGGTTGACCATCAGAAACTTGCAGTAAATCTGGTTACCCCTTCAACAAAGGGTCATGCCGGTGAGCACGATATGAATATCTCCCGCAGAGAAATTATCGAAGGCGGTCTCGTAAGTGAAGAGATCTACGACAAAGTAGAACGAGCCGCGCTGGCTCTTTTTGAAGCCGGGCAACTACAGGCGGCTTCCAGTGGACTCATTTTAGCGGATACGAAATACGAGTTCGGCCTTGATGACGAAGGAAGCCTCTATATTATAGATGAAATCCACACTCCGGACAGCTCACGCTACTGGTATGCCGATGATTATGACGACCACGTCAAAAAGGGTAAATCACCGCGCGGTCTTGATAAAGATACTGTTCGCCATTACATGCAGAAAATTGGATACAACGGAGACGGCCCAATTCCACCGATTCCGGATGAAGTTCGCATTGAAGCCTCACTCAAATATATCAAACTGTACGAAATTCTAACAGGAACAGAATTCACCCCGGACCTTCGTTCCATTTACAACATTAACTTCTAACAATACAGAAATGCTCAAGATAATTGAGCCGGTGAAAAAGTCACTGAGCAAAACAAAGTGAGCGACAAATTTACCCTTTGAGCGAAACGAAGTGAGCGACCATATCAACTAACACGCCTCCTGAGTAATACGATTGTGAGTTATTCTAGAGCGCTTTCGAGGTAATACGATTGTGACTCGTTTTAAAGAAATGCGTCAGGAATGAGCCCCCTGTTTTCCTGTTCCTGCTACTGATTTCCTGAATACCTGATTTTTTTAACAGGGAATCAGGAAGTCAGGTAAACAGGGTCAGGCTCAGGGTGTAACCATTCAATATCAATGTATAACTACAAAGGCTGGAAGAATATATTCACTGTTCTACTCTCGAGCCTTTTATTCATGAAGCGGTCCAGGACTGCTCATGCGATGACCATTTCCGAAAACAGTTATGGACTGAACTTGTAAGCGATTATTTTTATGGTATGTTTAATCGCTTAATTTCGGAACTTCTCAAAGTGGAGATTTTAATATGTATATTAAACGTTTTATATTTGTAATTTCGGTTCTGGCGTTTTCTTTGATGGGCTGTAAAGCAAAGGAAAACGAATCTGATATGAATAACACACCTTATGATTATTGTGGAAATAATTTTATTGATGAGAACTCTGAGATTTGCGACGGAACAGATACAGGCGGGGTTCTGTGCACCGATATTTATGGCTTTGTTGGAGGCGTTCTTGGTTGTAACGATAATTGTAAAGCTTTTGATACCTCCGGATGTATTCCAGTACTTACTGCTGACAGTGCTCTTTTTAACCATTATTTCATTTCAACTGTCCACATTACCATGAATCAATTGGCTATCGACTCAATTTACGCGGAAAGTGATCGATATGTACACGCCGATGTAACATTTACCATGGACGGAACCGAAATAGCTTTCTTGGATTCAGGCCTTCGTCTGAAAGGCCGCTATGGTTCTTTCCGGCAATTGGACGGAAAATCAGCTTTTTTACTCAATCTCGATAAATTCGTTGATGGACAGCGCCTGTTCGGACTGGAAAAACTGGCTCTGAACAACATGGTGCAGGATCCTTCAATGATCCATGAGCAATTGGGTTACAAGCTTTTCAGAGCTATGAACGTACCAGCCCCCAGGACTGGATATGCGAAAGTATATGTAAATGACACCCTTTACGGTCTTTATACAGTTGTGGAATCCACAGACAACAACCCGTTTCTAGACCAGTGGTTTGGCGATAATGACGGAAATCTGTATGAGGGTGAATACGGTGGTGACCTTTTTGATGGTCTGGTCACCTCATTTGATCAGGATAAAGGCGATGATGTAGGGTTTTCCGATATCCAGGAACTCACTGACCTCCTTGATTCCATCACAAACCCGGATGATTTCATGGAAGTAATTTCACAGGCAGTTGACATGAATTCTTATCTCAGATTTGCTGCTACAGAGATTTTTCTTGGTCACTGGGACGGCTATGCATGGACAAGGAACAACTACTTCATTTATCGGCGCCCGTCGGATTCGCGATGGGTATGGATTCCCTGGGGTATCGACCAGATTTTCCAGGATTACCTCTATAGCTGGGGCGGCAACGGTCGAATGCAGCAGATGTGCATGAACTCAATTCCATGCCGGACAGCTCTCGGGACGGCTTATACACAGCTAATCCAGACTATTAATAATATCAATCTTATTTCCGACATTGATGCTTTGGAAAACCTTATCAGTGATGCTGCAGACGAAGATCCGAGAAAAGAGTATTCAATATTCGACATGCACAATGCCGTTCAGGGCGTCCGTGATTTCCTCGCATCGAGACCGTCTGATATCGAATCCCATTTTGACTGCATGGATCCTTCAAATACAGACGAAGACGGAGATGGTGTTTTTGGCTGCGGTATTGACTGCAATGATAACGATGACACTATTTACCCTGGAGCTGAGGAACTGTGCAACGGCCGTGATGATAACTGCGACGGCCTCATCGACAACAATCCTGCGTGTCCATACTGCTTTGAACAGCCGGCACCCGATGGTGGAAGCCTCCTTTTCTGTTTTGTATACGCCACTTACGAAGAAGCGGAAGACGACTGTTTATCTCAGAGCGGTCATCTGGTTTCCATTCATAACCAGGAAATGCAAAATGCCGTTGTCAATGGTGCCTTTGCAATCTCTTCCGATTCCAACTGGTGGATCGGTACCGATGATATCACGAACGAAGGTACATTTACGTGGACTGATGGAACGCCCATGGATTTCAGTTCCTGGGCCCCGGGAGAACCCAACAATTACGACGGAAACGAAGACTGTGGTCACATCGCACCCTGGGCCGGCGGCCAATGGAATGATATCCCCTGCTCTCTTTACATGTACTACATCTGCCACACCCCGTAACCTCGGGTGTTATTTTCAATTTTTAACTCGGCATAAAGTGAGGGTGAATTTTGACCTGGAAAAAATTTTTATTAATTCTGCTTAGTTAATGTCCTGTAATACGATCTTTTCAATTTTACACCAAATTTTTACACAGGACATTAAGAATGAAGACCTTGAAATTATTATAGTGTTCTGAATAGCATGTTTTCCTAAACATGCTCAATTTTGATAAAAATTGAATTTCAGGACACGAACTGCTTAGTGTTGACGGAGTTCTGATTCTGGTTTCTTTTCTCATAGCCTATATCTTGATCAAACCTGAGTGTGGTTACAACTGCGGAAACCGGATGTATATGATGGGGTATGGAACCGGACATTTTATAGGGGTCAGTAATGCCGCTGCCGCAGGAATCTTCTTATTGATAAAGATTAGTAAAAATGATGATGGCAGTAAAAAGTCCTTGAAAGACATGTTTATTAAAAAGAAGTGAATGTGGAATTAAAAGTATGGACTATGAGAGGTGGACGCGGGATTTACGCATTTTTCCACGGTGCATCTCAACTTTTCGCCAGCAACTTGCATCATTTAAGTAAATCCAGCGACGTTCTTCAACACGATAATACCAGTCTTTGTCCACCTGATAATATAGTTGCTGGTCATTTGTTTCGATGATGTTCAGAATTTCATTATCGTGGTACTTGATATCCGAGAAGTCAGTAATTGCTCGCTGACCCATTTCTGAATATATTTCATTAAGTTCGAGAAGTTTTTCGTGAACTTTAGGATCTATTTCTGTTGCATTAAGACCAATGCGACGAGCTTCATCCATTAGAATAGGGTAGCTGTGAGCTGGGTACTTTGAATTGAGAATATTACTGATATTCTCGCATTTTTCCTGCTCTTTTATGTGGTAGGACAGAATCTCACGGCACAGCATTACACTGAGGGAATCCGCACGATCCACGGCTCCAATTACCAGTGGATGAACATAGGTGAACAGGCTTTCGTAGGGATTAGTGTTGTCATTAGATTTTTGCCCCTGCCAGAGCCTGATAACTCGCTTGAGTTCATCAAGAGAAATGCTTACGCGCATGTTATCCCGGTCAAGGGGTGAAAGATCATGAACAAGACTGGTGTCGACGGGACTGAGATAAGCCATGGGTCCCATTTGTATTTCATTGGCACCAAGGGCAATCATCGTAGCGGCGCTTGCACACTGAAGGGGAACAAGTGCAATGATTTCCTTAACATATCGGCGAAGAAGGTTTACAATTCGTAGAGAACTTTTTCCGTCACCGCCCATTGATTTCAGGAAAAGATAAACCCTGTCCTGATTGCCAATTTTTTCAAGCATTTCATAGATTGCCACAGTGTCGTTACCACAGACATTCCCACCGGGGGAATTCCAGTAAGCAATAAATTTTCCATCGAGCATTGAGCTTAACTGGCGGATAACGGCCTGAGTTTCTTTGAAAAGTACCGGTGGTTGAATGATTGGTATTTCCTGTTCTCGAGGGCTGTCAATAATATCGTTGTCTATTTCCTGGGTCATGGGTCCTCCTGTAGTATCTGAATTTAAAGTTTACACCGGAAAACATACTTCCCGGTGGTCTTCTGATTTTACAGAGAATTAATGCGTTTTCAATTGAAATATGATGGTTTCTGGTAAGAATTGAGAAAAAATGAGGAACGCATTCAGGGGGCCATATCGCTTTGGGAAACAACTATTGCTGAATTTCAACGGAGACGACTGAAGCAATATCTCCAGCGTTTATGCCTTCCGGAAGAGACTGATTTGACAACGCATCGCCGCTATTTGAAGTTATTACAGCTACCAGTCCCAGAGTTGTGAGGGGAGTTGTAAGATTCAATGTTGCAAGGGGAATTGCTATCTCTACAGAAGTATTTCCGTCCCATAAAACAGTAGAACCGTCCCAACCAAAGTTACCCTGATTGGATAGGTTCCGAAGGCCTGCAGCATCGTTGAGATCCGCAGTAACAGTACCATTACCAATGCTTCCGGCGGCGAATTCAGCTCCGAAAGTAGCCTCGGAGATTGTTAAAACACCGGAAATAGCATTATCAAGGTTGCCATTATTGTCATGAAGATCAGACATGTCATTGACACCAGTAGCAAATCCATAATCGGTATCAATAAAGATGATGAGTCCATTCTGAGCTTCAACACTGCCGCTTACGGCAATATACAGGAAAGTAGCATCATAAGAAACGCTCATTGATGTGAGTGTATTTCCAGTCCAATCCGTTGTTACTGTGTTGGTTGCAAATTCTGATGATGATGGCCACTCGGAAACTGCGCCATCCAACGCAGGCGTGAATATCGGGCGATAGCCGAAACCATCAACAACTTCTGTAAAGCCCCATCCAACGGTAAGGATTAAATTTTCATACCCGAAATCGGCTCCAGCGGGAGTAGTACAAGTGATGTTCTCAGAATCAACTAAGGTGAGGTTTGTACAAACCTGACCGCCGATGGTTACTGCTGCAGTGGCGTCAAATCCAGTACCATTAATTGTTATGAGAGTACCACCGGCAATTGGACCATATGCGGGAGATATGGAATAAATTTCAAATGGAGGAGGATCCGTAACTGTTAATGATGGTAATTGAGCAGTATCAACGCCATTTGAACTTCCGTCCAGATCGCAATATGTCCAGCTTAAACCGTTGTCACGGGAAAAGCGGTAGGCGAGACTGTAAGTTCCTGCAGCAGGACCTGTAACCATGGCCATGTATTCGTCGTTTGCCTGATCTCCAGGGATGAGGCCATCAACACTTACGTTATAAAGTGCGTCTTCCCACGTGTAAGAACCTGGACTAACAGAAGGATCTGTACCATCGGGACCAAAACCAACTTGACCTGTAATTCCGCCACCCTGACCTGCACCTTCAGTGGAGCCCGCAGCAAATACACGGCCAAAGAGAGCCTCTGAAGTAGCTCCAGCATACATTTCAACAGAAGAAGGATACTGGAATGTGCACCAGTCAACAGAAACGGGAATTTGTTCATAGATTTCCAGTTCACTGAGTTGGGCAGTATCGATTCCGTTTTCGGAACCATCAAGATCACACATTGTCCAGGTATTGCCGCCATCAGCACTGAAGCGGAATGCAACACTGTAAAGACCTGCTTCCGCAATATTAAGGGAAGCCATGTATTCATCGTTGGAGAGATCCCCTGAAACGGCACCGTCAACACTTACATTATATGATGCACCCGACCAAATCCATTCTGTGGAAACATCGGGGTCCGAACCTTCAGGGCCGTAGCCGATCATACCCATAATTCCCTGTCCTTGTCCGTTTCCGTTGGTGATTCCAGCAGAATAAACTCTACCATAAAACACGGAAGTATCTTCACCAGCCAGGGCCGCAGTAGCTGCCGGGTACTGAATATTACACCAGTCAATTGAAGCGGTGGATTCACCGGAGATTGTAGCGTGTCCGGCTTGTTCCGGGGAATATCCGTCATCGGAACCATTAGAATCACAATAAAGCCATGGGCCGTTATTGTAAGCGAATCTCCATGCGTAGTGATAATCTCCCGGTTGGGAAATCAAAAGTGTGGCAGCATATTCATCATTGGCGCCACTTGTTGAATCGGCATTATATGTTCCTGGCGCAAACTGCCAGCCGGGATCCACGCCCGGGATTGTTCCAACAGGTCCATATCCGAGTTCAGCTGTAATCTGTCCACCCTGACCTGCCGCATCGGTAACTGTTTCCATGTAAACCTGACCGTAAATTGATGGGCCTGCAGCCCCGGTCGTTGCTTCGTAACTGGTGGGAAACTGGATGTTACACCAACCGACAACGGGCTCTGTCTGTTCGGTAACAACCAAAGAGGCAGCATGTTCCGACGAGAAACCATTATCTGAACCGTCGAGATCACAGTAAACAAATGAAGCACCACCGGAAAAACGAAATGCCATATCGTAAGTACCGGGAAGAACGGGAGTAATTGCGGACATGTATTCGTCGTTGACGCCATCGTCCACATCCATATTGAAGTTTGCGGAAACCCAGGTCCACTCAACTGTTTCAGGATTAGTACCCGCAGGGCCGTAACCGACCTGAGCAGTTACGCCATTTCCTTTGCCGGGCTGATTTGTAACACCATCGGCATAGACACGGCCGTAAAGAAGTTCTGTTGATGTTCCGGCTGTCGTTGTGGTCGTTGCCGGAGCCTGAAAAATACACCATGCGATATCCACTGTCTGGGAATTTTCATCATAGGTGAATCCGCCACTGAGTGTGAAATCACCCGAGGATTGTTCAATTCGGATATCAACGAGACCAGCACTTGTTGCAGCCGGGGTTACCACACGAAGGGTCCCGGAAGACTGAAAAGTAACCTGTGTAGCCTCTACGGTACCGAAGAAAATCGATGCGTCATCCGTAAAATTTCGGCCGTAAACAAAAACTTCTGTTCCGCCAGCGAGAGGCCCCCGGGATGGGATAATACTTGTAATTACTGGTTCGTTTACATTGTTTGTATTTGTATTGTTGGTATTATTCGTGTTGTTTGAGTTGTTTGAATCATCATCATCACAACCCGCCGCAGTAAACAGCGAAAGTAAAATGGTTAGCAGAAATAATTTCTTAAGCATTATTTTCCTCCATAGAAATTGGCTCAGGGGCTGCAAGCAGCCAATCCTTTACACAGTAAATTGAATTTTAAAATATAAAAAACAAGCAGGTAGAGTATATAGCAAAAAGTAGTTTTTTCAATCAGTTCCTATGGAAAAAATTCACTTTTTATTTATTGCCAATTGTTATTGATGATAAAGAATAAAAATCAGGAATCGGTGAAAATGAGTTCTTCGCTCAGACTTTTTGAATTTCATACTCTGCTTCGAGTTTTTCATAAAAATCAATTACTCTTCGTACGTAGTCTCTTTTTTCAATGTAAGATCCTGGGAAGAAACTTCGTTTAAATCCATAAATTACGAGGTGTTTGAGTTCACGAGGAGTCAATTCAAAATATTTAATTGCCTTCTCTATCTCATTGGAAACTGTCGTTGAGGATACGGTGCGATTATCAGTACAGAAACTAGTCGAAAGTTTTGCCTCACGCATATATTTAAAACTATGCTGAGACAAATCTTTAATTGCTGGATTAGTTTGAAGGTTACTTGTCAGACACACTTCAATTGTTATTCGGCGATCAGCAATATATTCAACGAGTTTTTTAATGTATTCTTCTTTGTCGTCCACAGCCCCGTCTTTAATCATGGACTGTTCAAACAAATAGTAACCATGTCCAATTCGGTCAGCATGGCAGTCGGTAATCGCCTGGAAAATGGATTCCGGGCCGTATGCTTCGCCTGCATGCACCGTTTTTTTCATAAAGTTTTTGTGGGCAAGGGAAAACGCCCCAATATGATCATCGGCGGGGTAGCCATCTTCCGCGCCTGCGAGATCCAGACCGACGATGGGAAGCCCGTATTTATCACGGGCTTCTACCGAAAGTTTCACAAGTTCCTGACTCGCAAGGGCAAATACGCTACGGGGCTCACTGTGAGAAAGAACGTTAAGGAGATCCGTGTAATATTCACTGAATCCTTTTCCAAACATTCTCATTGCACATACGATTATTCCATACTCAAACTCCGGCTCAAGCCCGTCCCGAACTTCCTTACGGTTGTTGAATTCAGCTTTGGCGCGATCAAGGCCGCGAGCAACAGCTTTTAGAACCGAAATTGAGTTCAAGTGTCTGTGAACATGAAGTTGAGGTGCGAACCGGACTTCAATATAGCGAACGCCCTCTGCCTGATTGTCTTTACCCAGCTCGTATGCAACACGTTCGAGACTTGGTTCGTTCTGCAAAACAGCTCCCGTATATGCAAAACCTTTGAGATAATCATTTAAACTCGCATAAGCATCTTTAAATACGAGTTCTTTGAGGCCGGCCTCTTCGTAAGAAGGCAGATTAACTCTGTACTCTTTTGCGAGTTCAATGAGGGTTTTAAGACGAATTGAACCATCAAGATGCAGGTGAAGGTCCGTTTTTGGTATTTTTTCTATAAATTCTCGACTGAACATTATTCATCTCCGTTTTCTGTCAGAATGCTGGCACTGTAAGACCGTTGTAATTCCTGTTCCGCTGAAGACTCCGTACTCTTTATAATCAGTTTATCTCCAACCAGAATTCCCTGATATGTATCAAGATATCTCCGGCCGGAAGGTTCACACGGATCATTTCCGGCAACTTTATACGCCGTCTCTTTCAGGAACACCTGACCATTGTCCTGAATTTTGCCTGTAATTTCGTATCTCGCAAATAAAGTTATTTTCTTTTCGCCGTTACATGAAAAGGCTTCGGAATCACCACTAATTCTAGTCTCTCTGCGATTCTGATAACCTTTTATTGTTCCATCTTTAAGTTGAGTAAGATACCACTCCTCATTTTCATATTTATTATCCGATGAGTTCTCAACACGTGAAGATCTATTGTAAATCCATGTCCCTTCAATGCCGTGTTTATGAAGAACATGAGATGTGTATTTTTCGTTACCCTTAATAAATATTCGTTTTCCCTGAAGAAACTCAAGTTGAATATTCTTTAGATCAGGAAGCTCACCATCACATGGACTTGGAGTATTTTCCTTAACGAAACCTTTAACAGTAAGCACATTGCCTTTGATTTCATAGTCTTTAATGCGATATCCGATTTTCAAAGTGTATGAAGGGCTACCGTTACATGGAAATACGCCCTGACTGTATCCCATTCTGATGAGTTCCAGGCTGATGGCCAGTTTACCTGATGAAGTGTCGAGGTTCCAGTATTCCCGGTCAATAATTTTCTCTTTACCACTCTGCGTTATCTTTTGATAACTGTATTTTCCGGAGTGTTCAAATTTATTGTTCGCAACTCGGGAAGAACTCTTACCACCGGTACACGCCATTGGTGCGGCAATAATAACTGTCCACATAGCTAACAATCGCAAATTCATATGCGTCCTGCTTTCCGGGAAAAACCCCATTCAAACCAACTTATTTTCATCATGAAAAAAGTCAAGCTGACTCAGAAATTTAATTCATCATATTCTAGAAATTTGATTCGCAGTATACAAAATGAACCAACTGGAATTAGTTCCAGGACGTTTAAAAACAGCAATATTGAAACAAATTATTACTTACTGTCCTGAAATACAGTTTTTATCAAAAGTGAGCATGTTTAGGAAAACATGCTATTCATAACACTATAATAATTTCAAGGTCTTCATTCTTAATGCCCTGTGTATAAATTCGTCATTAACTTGAAAATATCGTATTATAGGACACGAACTACTTAGTTACTGTCCTTAAATACCCAAAATCAAATTTTTCGCCGATTTTTTGTTCAGGACAGTAACCGCAAGGTGTTGAATATATTACTAGTGGCCGGATAGAATTTTTAATAAAATTCTTCGCGAAGCGAATTTCCGGACACGAACTACTTAGTTACTGTCCTTAAATACCCAAAATCAAATTTTTCACCGATTTTTTGTTCAGGACAGTAACCGCAAGGTGTTGAATATATTACTAGTGGCCTGTTAGGATTTTTAATAAAATCCTTCGCGAAGCGAATTACAGGACACGAACTACTTAACAATTATAAGACACGGTTTTTTGTTTACATTCACTGAATTTGTGTGTATTTATCCATACCTGATCTGCCGGTAGAAACAGGTTTGATTTTCTGGTGTCATTATTATTCCAATAAAATCAACTTTTAAGCTGGCGCTTTTCATAATTATTCCCCTGAATTTTTCAGGGCATACAGGTATATGCGGAGGTTACTATGCTGGCTGGTGAAACCGGTGTAAAAGTGTTTACTGCTACTAAGGCCAAAGAACGGGATGAACTTGGCGAAAATATTACCCGTTGGCTCCGGAGTAATCCCGAAATTCAGATTATCGACAAGAAAGTCACCCAGAGCTCTGATAATGATTATCATTGTCTCACAGTTACAGTGATCTATAAAAAACCTTAATGCATTATAAGGCTCCATTTGGTCTCTATTCGGAAATAAAATTTCGAAAATTTCTAGATTCCAATAGGGACAATTAGTTATATGCCAGTGTTCTGAATAGCATTTTTCATATACATGCTCAATTTTGATTAAAATATACAGGACACGAACTAATAACGAGATATTTTTAGACCGCGTTCGGTTTTTTACTTGGTTTGGATTTTACAAATTCTTCTCAGAGTGAACTTCCGGACGCGAACCACATAGACATCTCTGAAAGGGAACAATCATGCGATCCGTCGATAAGGATATATCATTTCCCCAACTTGAAGAACTGATTTTAAATAAATGGAAAGAAGAAAATACATTCCACCGAAGCTTGTCCATGAGAGCAGATTCTCCGGATTATGTTTTCTATGACGGCCCTCCTTTTGCCAATAACCTACCTCACTATGGCCACTTGCTTGCCGGAATTATTAAAGATATTGTCCCAAGATATTGGACAATGAAAGGCTTTAAAGTTGAAAGACGTTTCGGATGGGATACTCATGGACTTCCCGTTGAGATGGAAGTTGAAAAGGATTTGGGAATCGTTGGAAAAGGCATCAGTGAGATAGGCGTAGATAAGTTTAACGAATCATGTCGAGCCAGCGTTCTAAAATACAGCAAAGAATGGGAAAGAACTGTCCTCAGAACAGGTCGTTGGGTTGATTTTGAAAACCGATATCTGACTATGACACCAGAATTTATGGAAACGGTGTGGTGGGTTTTTAAAGAATTGTGGAATAAAGGGCTTATTTATGAGGGTCACCGAATTCTGCCCTACTCCACCGGATGTCATACTCCCCTCTCAAACTTCGAAGCGAGTGCGGATTATCGTGATGTACAGGATCCTGCAATAACGCTTACAATGCCACTTTTAAATGATGAGAATACAAAAATTCTCATATGGACGACAACCCCCTGGACATTGCCTTCAAACCTTGCCGTTGCAGTTCATCCTAACATTGACTACGTTTATCTTAGAGACCTCAGTTCAGATACAATATATATATTAGCTGAAACTTTGATTTCAACTCTCTTTAAAAAAGAATCAGAATATGAAATCATTAAAAAAGTAGCTGGTTCTGAGCTTAAAGGACTTGAATATGTACCGCTCTTCGACTTTTTCAAAGGTCATCGTGAAAAAGGAGCCTTCCGTGTTCTAGTTGATGAATACGTCACTGCAGACGACGGAACCGGCATTGTTCATCTTGCTCCAGCTTATGGAGAGGATGATTACCGTGTTTGTCAAAGGGAAGGAATTCCGCTGGTAGATCCTGTAAATCTTGACGGTAAGTTTACTGAAGAAGTAACAGACTGGGCGGGGCTTTATATAAAAGACGCGGATCCCCTCATCATTCAGGATCTAAAAAAACGTGGACGTGTTGTAAAACATTCAACAATTGTACACAGTTACCCCTACTGCGAGCGGAGCGGTTATCCTCTGATGTACAAGGCCATGCCGGTCTGGTTCGTTAAAGTTACTGAAATTAAAGAACGTATCCTGAAGTGTAATCTTGAAACTTCCTGGATTCCAGAACATCTGCGGGATGGACGATTTGGCAAATGGCTTGAAGGAGCCAGAGACTGGAATATCAGTCGAAACAGATACTGGGGAACCCCAATTCCTATTTATCGATGTGCATCGGACAACTGCAAATATATTCATGTAGTTGGCTCAATCAAAGAACTTGAGGAAATGACGGGTCAACGCAACATTGATGATCTTCATATGCACAAAATTGATCACATGGGATGGACATGCCCCGATTGCGGGGGGAGAGTCAGCAGGATATCAGAAGTACTTGATTGCTGGTTCGAAAGCGGAGCTATGCCCTATGCTCAGAATCACTATCCTTTTGAAAATAAAGAACATGTAGAGAGAAATCTCCCGGCGGATTTCATAGCTGAGGGTCTCGATCAAACCAGAGGTTGGTTTTATACTTTAATGATATTGTCCACAGCACTTTTTGATCGCCCTGCTTTTAAAAATGTTGTGGTCAACGGCTTGATTCTGGCAGAAGATGGTAAAAAAATGTCTAAACGTCTTCGCAATTATCCAGCCCCGGATTTTATTCTGGACCAGTATGGTGCCGATGCCCTGAGACTTTATTTGATTAATTCAGGACTTGTCCGAGCGGAAGATCTTCGTTTCTCAGAGTCCGGTGTTCGTGACATAATTAGATTAGCTATGCTTCCTCTTTGGAATGCATACAACTTTTTCGTCACTTATGCGAAACTTGATAATTTTGAAGGTTCTAAAGTTGAAGACTTTCTGCCATCTGAAAATATCCTCGACCAGTGGATTCTGTCCAGAGTGGAAACACTCAATTCAATAGTTATTAATGAAATGGATTCCTACCGGCTTTACCGAGTCGTTCCGGCTCTTATTGAATTTATTGATGATTTAACCAATTGGTATATCAGGCTCAATAGACGACGTTTCTGGCAATCAGGCGAGAACAAAGATAAGTTCCAAGCATATGCGACACTTTTCAGTGTCCTTAAACATTTTTCAGTTATTATGGCGCCATTTACTCCGTTCCTTGCGGAAGAGATTTTCTGCAACCTCACGGATGGCTTTGATAAAAAAGACAGTGTTCACCTGCAGGATTTCCCTGTACCAGAGAATTCCAGAATGGATGAAAACCTTGAGTACACTTTCTCCCTCATGAAAGAAAGCATTGTGATGGGGCGAGTACTGCGAGAGCAGCAAAAAATTGGAGTCCGACAACCACTTCCAGTAATTACTCTTATTCATTCAAATATTAATGACCTCAAGCTACTTGAACAACTGGAATCAGTCATAAAAGATGAACTGAACATAAAGAACATTCATTACTCAAAGGACGAATCCGATTTTGTTACTCTGGAAGCCAAACCCAATCTTAAAGTTCTAGGCCCCAAATTCGGCAAGAAAATGAAAGATATCTCCGCTGCAATTGGTGGACTTACTCAAGATGAACTCCGCAAAGTCGTTTCCGGTGATACAATCGACATCTGTGGTGAACAATTGACCTCAGAGTGCTTTTTGATTTCACGAAATGCAAATGAAGGCATTCTTGTTCAAGCAGGAAGTCTTGTAAGTGTATCATTGGATACAACAATTACACCGGAACTTCGTCTTGAAGGTCTGGCTCGTGAAATGATAAATCGTATTCAGCGGTTACGAAAAGATAGCGGATTTGAAGTCCAGGATCGCATTCAACTTGGTTTAAAATCTGACAATAAGGAAATAATTGACTCATTTAAACTGTTCAATGAATATATTTCAAATGAAGTCCTGGCTGTTTCCACTGATTATCAGCTTGACTTGACATCAGGCGTTTGTAAAGACTTCAGCATTCAGGATTATTCTTTCTCCGTCAGTTTAACAAGGATCTGACATAAAAGGATTGAAGATGAAAAATTTATATTTATTTCTGACCTTGACCATAATACTTTCAAGTTGCACCAAGAAACCTAAAGCCTACACAACCCCCGTTGTTACTCAGGAAATCAGAAATGAACTTGATAAAATAAAAGAACTTCGGCGAGAAGGTCATCTTGACAAGGCAGCAAAAAGCGTTATTAAGCTCGCTACTAAAATTAATTCAGAATACCCCGCTGCAACAATGTACCGCGAAGATGTAATCAAGGCCCTGGGCCTTTTTTCTAGAATAAGCAGATTATGTCAGGATAAAGAGCTTGAGATCAAAAGCGAGAGTATTAACCCTGATGAAGCCAAACAGTACTCTAAATTTTACGAAACTATTGAAAGTCTGTCCTCTGAAATCAAAACTAAACTCGGTGGCATAAAGTGGCTTTCTCCCCCGAAAAAACCTGCTCCTCCAAAAGTGGAAAAACCTGCAGATCCGCCTCCGGCAACAGGTGACAAGCCCGAAGAAGCAAAAAATCCGTCAACTAAAACAGAAGAATCAAAGAAGCCTGTAAATAAAACTGGCGAAACAAAGAAGCTTGATAAAAAGAAAAAATAAGCTCGACTTATTCACCTTGAACAAGAGAATCGGCTTCTTTTTATTCTTTTATTCATAGATTTTTCATCAGGACGTCTACCATGCCCCTTTTGTTTGCCTTTTTGATGTCCATTACACCGGGTAAAAGTAACGACATCTGGATACATCTTGGCAATTTCAAAGACATGAAATTACTGAGGCTTAAAGAAGCAAAATTTAAATTTGACGCTGCATCAGGCGGGAGTTTAAAAAATACGCTCATTGTCTCCAGCGATGCAGAAATAGAAGGATTCAGGCTGCTCTGGGGGCCTTTTAAAAACACAAATGATGCATTTATGAATGGACTGTCCCTACTCAAAGCCAGAACTCTGGACGATTTTTTTATTTGTAGGACAGATGGCACACCGCTGGCACTAAAAGTAACAGCAAGTAACCGTAATCAACTTACAATTTTTGCAAAAACTCAAGGATATCCACAGATTGGGATCAGTTTATTTGCAGATGTACCTTCTTATTTTTACCCATCGGTCTCAATCCCCCCCTTGAAATCCAGTCCATTTTCGTTCAGTTACAGGGACGAAATGTGGATTATCAGGGAACAGGAACTTTGTGATGCAGGCTTCTGCCGCCGCTGGTTTAATATTGTTACCCCACCGCCATATCGACTTCTCTGGGTTGCTGGTGGTATGATTGCTCCTGTTTCCGAAATTAAAAGTATAAAAGATTCCACTGGGAAACTTTTAAAATACTCCACCGCAGCATGGTATATTAAAAATCGAGCAGAATGGAAGTACTACGCTGTTTTATTCAATCCAGGCTCTCCTCCCAGACGATATTTTTTCGATCTGAAACGATTATTTTATTTGAAGCCAGTACTTGAAGAGGAAAAATTACATTTCGTTGACAGTCGAGGTACCAAACTCTTCAGCCCCGGGAAAATTCCCTCTTGGCAGCCGGTAAAAAACCATTACTCCAGCTCCCAGCGCAAACAATTTTTTACTGCTCCGCGCCTTAAAACAAATGAGAAAGAATGATAATGGAACTTTTAAATCTTAACAACGGTGATGCTTTTACTGAAAATTTTGAGGTAACAGAAAAATACACTGCGTTGAGTCTGGGGACGGGAACCGTTCCAGTGTTGTCAACGGCAGCCCTTGTAATTGCAGTAGAAAACTTCTCAATGATTAAAGTACAATCAAATCTTCCTGAAGGATACACAAGTGTCGGAACGCGATTTGAAATAACACATTTATATCCGTCACCCATTGGCGCTGTCATTAAAATTGAAATTAAAATAATCAGGCTGGAAGAAAACAGAGTTGATTTTCACTTTATTGCAAGTGAGGGCGATAAGGCAATTGCAACGGGAACTCACCGCCGTGCTTTTGTCAACACCGAGTCATTCTTGTCAAAAATATCCTGATCGAATTTTTTCAAATTTTAACTATACCACTTGCAGTGTAAAAGGATCAAAATCTCAAAGTGAGTTCAAATAAGTACTTTTGTAATTGATGTTGAATGTTTACGACCTGATTTAGCCACTGTTTCCAGATTCTCTGTCTTTCTGTGAAAAACAATCAGGGCACAGGGAATCTGGATCAGCTCAGGATCAGGCTTGTTTTCGTAAATATGCTCAACTTTGACAAATTTGAATTTCAGGACACGAACTAATTTTTGAGTCAGCAGTTATTTTCAAAAATTTCCAAACAAGTCTTTTATTTTAACACTAAGAGCTGTTGCCATTTTGTAAAGGGAAGATATGGATGGGGAACTCTCGCCGCGTTCGATTTGGGAAAGTAAACTGATCGAAAGCTGGGTTCTTCTTGCAAATTGCTTTAATGTCAGGCCCTTGCTCTTTCTCATTGTCCGAATCGTCTCCCCCAGAACTTTATGGAGTTCGGTTTCTCTCTCAAGGAGAAGACCTTTCTTCTGAGCCACACGGTAAAGAGCGGTTCTTAACTCTTCAATACTAAAAGGTTTTTTAATATATGCACTAACCCCATGGGCTATCGAATCTGCTGCACTCTCCACGGATGGATACCCTGTAAGAATTATTACGGCAAGATCTTCGTCAAAATCTCTGATTTGTTCCAGTAAATCAAGCCCGGAAATTTTCGGCATCATCAGGTCTAAAACAACCAGGTGGTAACCACTGTTTCTGATGTCGTCCATCGCTTCAGCAGGGTCGCAGATTGTATTGACTTCATGACCTTCCTGTTTCAGAAAATCCGAAAGGAAATCACATATGTCGCGCTCATCATCAATAACAAGTATGTTCATATCATTACCCACAGGGTTAATAAACTGGTTTTATATGCTAAACCTTAATATCGGAATTATCAATTATTTTGTTAATGATTTTTGTCGGGGCGAGAGGATTTGAACCTCCGTCCTTTCGGTCCCGAACCGAACGCGCTACCAGGCTGCGCTACGCCCCGAAGTACCAGCTGATATTCCACATCAGTACGGTTTTGTCAACATAAAAAAGGTATTTTCAGGAATCAAAAACGCGGACAGTAAAAGAACCGGAAATAGTCTCAGTACTGATCATCGCCCCATCAGCCATAATTTGGTCAATCTTTTGTGATAGATTTCCAAAATCATAACCCGGTTCCAGCCCGAGATCCACAAGCCTGTTCATAAATGCATCTTTAGGACAACTGAAATGCGCAGGAACTCCCGCAAAAAGATGGGCTACGGTAAGTGCCTCCCATACCTCTACGGATTCCTGACAGAAATAGCATGGGATAAGAAGGTTAGGATCGTCCACCATTCTGGATGCCATATCTTTAAAATAAGTAACAATTTCTTCAGTTATCTGTTTATTTTCCAAATAATTCGTCACAGTAGTTCCTGCTCATATAAACTTTACGTTAAAATCGCCATGGGAATACTAAAGTATTTCCTGAGAAGTCACAAGGTTTTGTATCAAAAAAGTGCATTAAAAGTGTAAAACACGAGTATCAATAAAAACCACTGTAACTATATATCGTTATTTTTTCTCCAATATTAAATCATTTTCTGTTAAAAAGTCTCAATCCGGAAATCCGGGGACTTTTGTTTTTATCATAATTTTATATCCGGACCTCACTGTTTTTTCACTCTTAATTGCCATTTGAACCGCTTTTGGCTCTTTCTGGTAATGGAAAAGTGAATAGTTGAATATCTCAGCAGTGATTTGGCAGAAGGAGCAAAACCATGTGTGGAGTTGTTGGATTAATTTCGGAAAAAGAGCGAGATGATTTGGGGATTCTAGCATCAGAGTTGCTCAAAGCCCTCGAATATCGAGGATACGACTCAACGGGAGCCGCTATTCAATCAGGAAATCACCTTACTCTTTTAAAAGCAATTGGTGCACCTTCCATAGTAACAAAAGATCTCGGAATTGACCGCCTTAAAGGTCAAGCTTTTTGCGGCCAGGTCCGGTGGGCTACATTTGGGGCTGTAGACGAAATAAATGCACAACCTCATGAAGTTCGATGCAAAACGTTTATTTACGGAGCACACAATGGCAATGTGACAAACACTGAGCAATTGAAAGAATGGCTTGTTCGAGAAGGGCATTCTGTTCTTTCCGACAATGACGGAGAAATCCTGATCCACCTGATAGAACACTTCTTCCATCTTGAGTTGCAAAAATCAACAGATTCCAATGTTGATTTCAGGACGAATGCAATGAGAACTGCTATCTGCAGGGCTTCTGAAGTTGTCGAAGGCTCTTTCGCCGCTGTAGTGATTGATCCTGTAACTGTAACAGGATGGGGCATAAAGTCTGGCAGCAGCCTTTACTCCGGAATTGCCATGGATGCCCGGGGCAAATTTATCATTGTAAGCTCCGATCTTTCATCCATCTTGAGGTACACCAAAATACTGATCCCATTATCAGAAGGACAATTCATTGAATTCAAACACGATTCCTATCGTCTTTTTTATTCCAGTACAAGCAAAGGGCACCATACTGCCGGGGATGAAATTTTTACTAAACCTGTCAGATCAAAACTGAGGCATACAGATACGGAACTTAAGCCTCCTTATAAATATTTCATGGAGCAGGAGATTGCAAGTCAAAGTGAAACTGCTCTTGCGGTTATAAACAAGTTTTCAGGTGGATCTACAATCAACCGTAAAATAATAACCATTCTCTCGACCGAAGCAGATTTATCTGGAATAAAAGAAGCTTTACATAACTGCATTGAAACTATTGCTGATTCTATATTATCCAGAGACCACCTGAATGTTTTTCTTAATGATGAACACATCCAGCGATTTCATCAGATTTATTTGGGCAACACAGACTCTTTTCCTCCTCTTCCTCATGGAAATGATGCGCTTTCATTGACATTTTCCAGTGGGGAGGCATCTCTCCTAGCTGATTTTCTCAATCTTTGCTCAAATAAAGATGAGCGATATTTTGTACGATTGCTTGATGCACTCTTTGAAAAATTAGAATGTGATGAGCTGGCTGAGGAAACGGAAAAATTTTCACAACTGATTAATAATGCACGCAAAAATGGCAATCATATATACCTTGCCGCATGCGGGACATCCTATCACGCAGCGATGGCAGCATGTTTGTTTTTTAATGAAATTGCGTCCACAGAACTAATCCCTATTTTACCTGGGGAATTCCGGGGTAGATATTCAAATACGGTGAAAGACAATGATGTTGTAATTGCAGTATCCCAATCGGGTGAAACTAAAGACCTTATTGATATTCTTAACGATATCTCTGCCACGGGGCACAAAGTACACACTGTCGGAATTGTAAATAATATAAACAGTACTATCGCCCAGGAAAAATCAAATATTGTAATACCTCTGCGATGTGGCCCTGAAATTGCCGTTCCAGCGACCAAAAGCTTTATTAACCAGATAACTGTTTTCTATACTCTAGCGCTAAGCGTTGGCCTGAATACGGCAGAAGAGCTATCACTTATCTCCCCTGAGAAATCCGATAAACTAAAAACCGAGTTAAATAAACGACTGGAAAAACTCAATTCAATCCCTCGACTGATTGAAGAAACCGCGAAAACATCTTCGGAAGCTGTAAAAGAGGCTGCAAGTAATATCTATATGGCCCCATCTATACAAATTCTTGCTACCAGGATCAATGCTGTCGCCAAAGAAGGAGCTCTTAAAATTAGAGAGGTTGTGCTTAATCATTCTGAAGGATTCGAAGGTGCCGAGTTTAAACATGGCCCCAATACAATTCTTGGTTTCAATACTGTATTTGGCTACGAACATTTCATGAACCTACTGGGCAGTTACAATAACCTTCTGGATAACATTTTTGACAAGAGCTCTCAAAAAGGACTTTCTATCAAATCAGTCAAAAAAATTGTTTCAACCCTGTCCGACTTCTACTCCGGCAAAAAGCACACTTTTGTTCTGTCACGGGAAGAAGAAGAAGTCTTTATTGAATCTACTGAACACCACACCCCACTTTCTGATATAAATATACCATACCCATTAATTTACATTACAGGTCCTGACGAGAGAGACGTTAGGCTAACTATAAGTCAGATAAACACTCATAAAATCAGAGGATCTTCAACAATTATGATTGCTGAGGAGAATCCCGGTCTTCGGGTAGCGGCGGAGAAAACCCCTGCCGGGTCAACAGGCTACTGGAGTAACTTTATAGTTTTGCCGAGAACAGGCGATACTCTTCTGGCCGTTTTCACATCCACCATCGTTTTACAGATGCTGGCCCTTGAGATGAGTGTTAAAAAAATGGAGTTCCTGGATAAACTGGGGATTGCATCTCACGGAGTTCACCCCGATGTACCCAAGAATGTGAGTAAAAGTATTACAGTGGATTAAAAATCTACAAATCGATTTAGATTTTGCTGGTTTGAAGCATTCTAGATAATATCAACCAAATATGATAGAACGCCCACGGTGTAGCACTGTAAATATAATAATATTTAAAGTTCAGATAAAAAGACACTCCGAAAAAAAACACACTTATAAATAAGATCCCTTTGAAAACGTTCTCTGGTGGCATTCTCAGCCTGAAAAGACTCATAAATAACGGCACCCCCATTATTCCAATATAAATATTATAAGACAGCATCATCAAATCAATAATTCCCAGATTACTAAAAGTTGTAAGAAGGGAAAGCAGCAAAATTAAAGGGAGGGTTAGAGATGAAGCAGGTCGATTCTTCAGAAGGTTTTCATTGCAAATAGTTGTCGCAGTAAAGACGGTTGTGTCAAGACTTGACATAATGGCAGCAGTTAGCCCCAGCAATATGAGCCACCGCAGAGAATCTGGAACATTCAAAACAATCAACTCAGGGATCTTTGATGGGGAGACACCAGGAAATACCCGCTGAAGGAGCATTCCCACTATAACAAGACCTAATGAGAATAACGAAATCAGCAATATCGAAACACCAATTGATTTCCGTCTGTCCTGAGAGGGCAGACCTATAAGCCTCCCATGAATATCTGGACCAACAATGTAGGAAAAGATTACCGGGAGAAATGCCAGAATTGAATATTTTTCTAAAAACTCTGGGTTATCATATGTGACATGTGACAGTGGTGTTTTAATAAGCAGGACAATTACAGAAACTACGAGAGAAAGCATCATTATAAAAAACTGGATATTATCACTTTTAATAACAGCATTCTGACCTCCTCTATAGAGATAAACACCTATTGTCAGTGCAACAATAAATCCAGCAAAATAGCGACCCCATAGCCAGGTAGATAGCATTGAGCTTAAAACTTTTAGTTGCACAGAAATAATTAGAACCCACGAAATTAAAATTACCAGAGCCAGAAGAATCTCAAAAAATCGGTTTTGCGACTTAATAAATGTCAGTTCGCCATATCTCAGTTTACTACTCAATATTAAAAGAATCGTAAGGCCAATACATCCGGAGATCAACCATATGAATCCCCACAAACCATACTGATAACTTAGCGTCAATGTTCCGAAAATAGCAGATGCGCCTGTGACTGTTACCGCAATCGACACGCCTGTAGAAAGCCACCCATTCTTTTTATCACCGATATAGTATTCATTCCTGGATTTGCTTCTACCGGCGAATGCTATATGTAGAATCAAAAAAGCAAGAATTATTATCGTCAAACTATTCACCAGAATCGTGGTTTGCGTACTTTAAGTAGTCCATATAAGCGTAGAGTTGTGGACTTGCATTTGAGAGCAGTGCGAAGTATTCCTCAATGGAAACGTCTGAATCTTTTAATTTTTCTAGAGCATCAGACTCGATTTGTCGAACACGCTCTCTTGTGAGATTCAGAAAATCACCGACCTGATCGAGAGTATGATGACCTTTCTCGGAAACATCCAGCGCACAACTATGTTCCATTTCCCAGGGTTCGCACTTATGATTGCCGCTTATTGCGCCATTTTTCTTAACTTCAAGGTAAAGGTTATATCGACACCTCACATATGGGCAAGGCCGAATTCCATAGCAACATTCAGCCCTTGTTCTAGGCATTTCCTCTTCCATCCACTGGGCAAGGAAAGAGCTCATTTTCTTCTCTTCTTTTGTCAATCTTTTAGCGAGTTTAGTACGTGGCCTTGCACCCTTTCGCTTTGCTTTAATTTCTCGTCTTTCAATTTGATTCTTTTTTGCAGTAACTTCCCGGGGTTCTCTGATAGTGCTCATTGTTTCTCTCCTACAGTGTTGGTTTTGGGTTCGTTATGGTTGAATCTATATTTTCTAGTGTTTCAATAAGTTGGCGTGCATTATCTCTAGCTTTGTTTAAGTCTTTTTCGATCACAGGTTTGAGACTGACATCGAAATGAGGGCTCATAACCTCAGTGGTCATATTTGAAATAAGCTTATCCAGATCTCTATTTATTGTAGATATGTCTCTTCGATACTTGAGAGCCGCCCTTGCGATATCGTCAAGAGTCATACCCTCTACAAGCATTCTTTTAATATCATTTATACTTTTCAAGATACTTGATGGGTAAAGTCCTCGAGATCCTCTGTTCCGACCTTTTTCACCCGTCCCAACTCTGTGACTTCTGGGTAAAAGCCCCAATTGGATATATTTCCTTAATGTTGCTTCACTGAGTTTAATCCCATAATCTTTGAAAATACGTAGAACGTCATACGAAGATATTCCGGCTTCATATTCAGTCATATACTTTTCAATAATTACCATATCAAGATACTCAGACATATTTACTTTTCTACGATGTTATTTTTATATTTCTTATATTCTTTATATTTTCGTTTATATAAAATATTTTGAATATATTCCATTCAATGGATTTTTCCCAGTTTATGTTTTTGAATATCTTTGGCAAGTACTTTTTTCTTTGTATTCAGCATCTTATGTATTTTTTTTCCTTATTTATGTTAGTTTTATTTCCCTAAGTTACTAAATATCCTGATTTGTTACTTTATTACTTTTTTTTTAATTACTTTTGAGAATTTTTCGTATTCGCGGCAATCGTTAAATAGCTGTTTATTATATTTTTTTCATAACTCTTCTTATTTATTACATTATTTCTTTGCAAGTTTTGTCAGTGGATTTCACTACCCACTCTACCCTTCTCACTACCTGTTTTTAATTGTTATTTGCATGTCAACTTTCGACTCTACATTGAAAATTGACATTGAACAGCCGTTTTAGCCTGTGTTTTATTTCTTTTCTTGAATCGGTTAGCCGCAAAAATATTTTTAACTCCCGGAAATCCTCTGAAAACAACAGAATCTTTACATGAATCCTTTTGGCTGGCACTTATTTTCGAGTTCTATGATTCTAACAATATCCTGTATTCCTGTTATCTTCCTCAATGTTTAAGATCTGTCGCGCATCGAGTAAATGCAAAATTTTCTGACTTTTTTTGTTTTTCGGTTTAAATAGGTTCCGTATTCAGTAGATTTTTTTTGATATATTTGTTTACTTAGTATCGTTTAATGATACTATTCGTTTGGTCTCGCTTATAAGGAGGTTCCTCGTGGACAGCAATCTGAAAAAGAACGGAAACGACCCTTTGGACGCAATCATTCGTGAAGCTGGTTCATGGTTTGATGAAGAAGTCAATGAAGTTAAACAGGAAAAGAAATCTGAGATTGAAGCTAAGAAGAAGGAACTTGATGAGGAGATCGTCAAGCAGATAAAAGCTGAAGCTCAGGAGGAGATTAAAAAGTCCTACGAACAAAAAATTTCTGATTTCAAAAGTCAAATTGATACTGAGAAAAAAAGAGCAGATCAGTTTGAATCTCAGGCAAAAGCCGCCAATGAAATAGTAGGCAACGCAAAAGCAACTGCTGCTGCTGCTGCTGCCGCCGCATCAAAGGCCCCGAATGCCACTAGAAATCTTTACAGCGGACTGGCGGTGGGTGTTCTTATCGGCGGTCTGGCAGGTATACTGATTGGTAATAAGGTAATGGCGCCCAAACCCACTGTAGTGCCACAAAAAGAAGTTATAATCAAAAATGGTGCGCCTGAAAAAACACCTGTAGTCGACATGGCACCTGTAGTTTCACCAATGGTTCCAACACCAGTCCCGGTAATGCAGCCTGCAGTCAATCCACCAGTTGATGCCATGCAGCCAGTCACTCCGCCTGTTGACAACATGCAACCGGTGGTAACGCCGCCCGTTGATAACATGCAGCCCGTTACTCCACCCGTCGAAAATATGCAGCCGGTGGTGACGCCTCCCCCGCCCATGCCCGTGGTTATGAAACCGGTTATGAAACCAGTCATGAAGCCGGTTATGAAGCCAGTTATGAAGCCGGATATGAAGCCGACTATGAAAGTTTTTGTAAGTCCATTTTAAGTAACAGTAAATGTTGGTTTTTGAGGAGTCTAGTATGACACATAAATTTTCTATACTGAAACTTTTTATGGTGATATCATTAGTGTGTGCCGTGCCGTCCATCGCTCAGGCGCAAACGAAGAAAGATATTGCCAAAGCCAGTTTTGAAAAAGGTCAGATGCTTTACCAGCAGGGTAAATATCTGCAGGCAATCAAGGCAATGAAGGAAGCCTATCAGGCAATTCCAAAGCCAGTTATTCTTTTTTATATTGCTGAAATTTACAAAGATGCGGAACTGAAGGAAGAAGCTGTAACTTATTACAGAAAATATCTGGAAGAAGCTCGCATCAATGATCCGACAGGTCTCCGTAAAAAGGCGGAAGATGCATTGAAAAAACTTGGTGCAAGCGCTAAAGCTGACCCAACAGTCGTAGTTCCTGTTGTTAAGGATCCTGATAAGAAACCTGATAAAACACCTGACAAAACGCCTGATAAAAAACCTGTTAAAAGAACTCGCAAATACAAAAAAGGTGAATTAATCCATACGCCTCTTGAAGAAGCCCAGCCAAATCATCCTGCAAAACTCGAAGTTGAACTTCCGGAAGATATCAAAAGAGCTTGGCTTTATATTTACTATAGAAAACCCGGTCAGGATAAATATCAGAAAGTTAAGATGAAAGTTGACTCAAACGATATTTATTTCTTTATTTTACCCTGTAGTGCTCTTTCTGGCTCAATTTTACAGTATTATATTGAAGCAATTGGTGTATCGGGTAAAAAAATCGCTGGTTCAGGTACCGAATCCAGCCCATTTATTGTCGACATTAATAAGAAAAATCCACTACAGCCCGGTGGTAAAATGGCCTGTAGTGAGGTTGAGGCAGGTGTCAAAGATCCTGGTGCAAGTGGAAATGAAAACAAAACACCCGGCATAAGCAATATTGGAAAAACAGAACATGGGAAAACAAGACCCAAGAGCTTTTATTTCGCCATTGGAACAACAGGAGTCGCTGCTGCTCTTATAGGCGCCAGTATCGCATTTGGGTTTCTTGCACAGAATCAGGCTACCCTGCTTAGCGATAGCCAGATGAATTATAAGCCTGATGGAAAAACAACCCAGTCATATCCACCTACCTCCAGATACTCCGGAGGGATTGTACCTTTCTCTGGTTCAATTGCAGATTATGACAGCAAAGGGAAAATGTATCAAAACACGATGTTTATTGCTGCAGGCTTTGCTACACTTGCCGCTGCAGCTGCAGTTTATTTCTGGCTGGACAGTTTGGAGATTATTCCATCTTCCCTTAGTTTTGACGTTATTACCGGTGGTAAACCGGCAAGATCCAGTTTCCTGATAACTCCGATGTTCGGTGATTCCACCGTTGGCATCGGAACATCATTTAACTTTTAGTTTCCCGGAGGCACTAAATAATGAGAAAACTTTTCCTCCTTTTTATAACCGTATTAAGTTTTTACGGATGTTATAACCCTGATCTGAACGATAATCCATTTGTATGCGGTGGCTCTCATGGCAATCCGGAATGTCCCGATGGATACTCCTGCTACGGTGGAATTTGTCTTGATCAAAAACCAGCCTGTTGGACAGACTACTTTTTCAATACTGTTCATGGATATGCAGATCAGGATTTCGAACCAAATAATGTTCCTTCTCTTGCCTATACGCTCCAGTGCGGAGATATCGTAAATCCTGCTTGTCCGACAAGATATGACATCCCTTTTACCTCATCTAATCTTGTCATATGTGGTGAGGGAGACATTGATATTTATAAAATTCACCTTAAAGCGGGTGAAACCATTAATATGAGTATGTTCTACACAAACGCAGTTAATGGGAATTTAGACATTTCTTTCTTCCATCAGGATCCTAACTCTGGCACATACAACCTAAGCAATCCGGATGCCTATAGTTGGAAAACAGGAAGTACCCCTTCAGAAGCAGTTGAAGAAGAATTCACTTTTCTGGTTCCCACTGAGGGCTGGTACTACTTGATGGTTTTTGGAAAGACCTATGCTGACATTAATAAATACGTTCTTCAATGGGAAATTACAGCTTCGACTGCTAAATAATTTCCTGAATCTCACAGTAATTCCAGGAGTTAAATAATGAGTTCAAGGCTCGGGGATATTCTTTTAAGAGAAAGTCTAATCACACCATCTCAACTAAGAGATGCACAGGACGAGCAGCGTAAATCCGGTAAACGACTTGGATATACGTTAGCAAAAATGGGATTGATAGATGAATCCAACTTAACTGGGTTTATTGCCTCCCATTATGGAGTTCCTCCCGTTGATCTTTCTCACACGGACATCGATCCCGATGTTGTCAAAATTATTCCAGAAAACATTGCTCGCAGACATATGGTCATCGCCATTAACCGGGCGGGTTCTTCATTGATTGTTGCCATGGCTGATCCGAGTGACATCAACGCTATTGACGAACTGAACTTTTCTGTACCGGGTTATAAAATGGAAGTTATGGTTGCTGCTGACACAGCAATTGAAGATGCTTTAAATCGTTATTATGCCCCAGCAGTCACCTTTGATGAGACAATTTTTGAGTTTGAAGATGAAGAAATTGCCTTCTCAGATAACGAAGACGACGCCATTAATGTGCTTGATCTCGAAAAAGCCTCCGAGGAAGCTCCAGTTATCAAGTATGTCAACTACATGCTCCTTAGCGCCATAAAAAAAGGTGCATCAGATATTCATATTGAACCCTATGAAAAATTCTTCCGTGTGCGGTTTCGTATTGATGGTGTTCTCCATGAAGAAATGAAACCCCCCGCTCGAATGAAAAATGCAATAATATCGAGAGTAAAAATTATGAGTAATCTTGATATTGCAGAACGCCGCTTGCCTCAGGACGGTCGTATTAAATTGAAGGTTGGAAAAAACCGGGAAATGGATTTCCGCGTCAGCGTTCTACCTACTCTCTTTGGTGAAAAGATAGTTCTCCGTCTTTTAGATAAGGGCAATCTGCAACTTGATATGACCAAACTTGGTTTTGAAACCGAAGCCTTATCACTGTTTAAAAAAGCAATTTATCAACCCTACGGCATGGTATTGGTTACTGGCCCTACGGGTTCCGGTAAAACAACTACTCTTTACAGTGCCCTGTCTGAACTGAATAAAATCGATTCAAACATCAGCACCGCCGAAGATCCCGTTGAGTTCAACCTTCCAGGAATCAATCAGGTTCAAATCCATGACGACATCGGCCTTGATTTTGCCGCCTCTCTTCGCTCATTCCTTCGTCAGGATCCTGATATCATCATGGTCGGTGAGATTCGAGACTTTGAAACTGCAGAAATCGCTGTTAAGGCAGCACTCACCGGTCACTTAGTCCTTTCAACACTGCATACAAATGACGCGCCATCTACAATTAATCGACTCCTGAACATGGGTGTTGAACCATTCCTTGTAACGGCCTCGGTCAATCTGATTTTAGCTCAGCGACTTGCCCGTAAAATTTGCAGTGAATGCCGCGAACCAATTCCTGCCCCCAAAGAAGCACTTGCGGAACTTGGAATGCCACAGTCCGAACTTGCTGAAATAAAACATATTTATAAAGGGCGCGGATGCAGAGTATGTAACAATACCGGTTATAAAGGCCGAATCGCTCTTTATGAAGTAATGTGGGCTTATGATGAACTCAAGGATTTAATCATTCAGGGAGCAAGCGGTGCTGAGCTCAAGGCCGCAGCAATAAAACTTGGAATGAGAACCCTCCGCATGAGCGGCGTTCAAAAAATTGTCGAAGGTGTTACAACTATCGAAGAAGTCACTCGCGTTACCGCTTCAGACTAATCTCTTTAGTTCTGCCCTGAAATTCATTTTTTTAATTGAGCATGTTTAATAAATCATGTTGTTCAAAACACTACGATAATATCAAGGTCTTCATTCTTAATGTCCTGTGTCCAATTTTGGTTTAAACTTAAAAAGTTCGTATTTCAGGACATTAACTTTTTAATCAAGTGAGTAAAAAATGAAACTGGAAAAAAACAATCAATTCTCTGGAATTAACGTTCCGCTTGTGCAGATTATCATGGATGGTGTTGGAGTTGCATCCCCGGGGCCAGGAAACGCTGTGGCAGCCGCATACACTCCTCATTTAGACCAACTTATTGCCACCTGCCCTCACACTTTAGTTGCCGCTCACGGAAAAGCAGTAGGCCTTCCCAGTGATGATGACATGGGCAACAGCGAAGTAGGACACAATGCTCTTGGGGCAGGAAGAGTCTTCGAACAGGGGGCAAAACTTGTTAATCGAGCCATTGAAACCCGGTCTATTTTTGAAACTCCCCTTTTCAAAAAAATCATTCAAGTGAGCCAACATTCCGTGGTTCATTTTATTGGTCTTTTATCAGACGGCAATGTTCACAGTCACATCGATCATTTAATAGCTATATCCCAAGAACTAGTCACTAATGGTGCTACAAATGTCTGCTACCATATATTACTTGATGGTCGTGATGTTGGCGAGAAATCTGCTCTCCAGTATATAGAAATTCTTGAAAATTTCATTTCCAGTGCAAATTCCGGTGGTTTAAATTATCGCATTGCTTCCGGAGGCGGCCGCATGGTTGTCACCATGGACAGATATGAAGCTGACTGGAGAATTGTAGAAAGAGGCTGGAATGCCCATGTTCACGGTAAAGGTCGGATGTTCAAGTCAGCTTCCGAAGCAGTTCAAACTTATTACAACGAAGATCACTCAGCGACGGATCAGTTTTTACCGGAATTTGTTATCGGCTTTGATGAAAAGCCCGTAGGTACCATTTCCGATGGGGATGCCGTTATCTTTTTCAATTTCCGGGGAGATCGAGCCATTGAGATTTCAAAGGCTTTCGAACAGGATAATTTTCCCTACTTTGATCGTGGAAAAAGGCCAGATGTCCTCTTTTCGGGTATGATGGAATACGATGGAGACACTCACATTCCTTCCAACTATCTGGTTTCACCCCCTGCTATCAATCGAACTCTGGGTGAATTCCTCGCTTTTAACAATATCCGTCAATTCGCTTGCGCAGAGACACAAAAATATGGTCATGTCACATACTTCTGGAACGGTAACCGAAGCGGTAAGTTTAATAATAACCTTGAGAAATACGTTGAAGTTCCTTCAGACAGGGTTCCATTTGAACAACGCCCATGGATGAAATCAGCAGAAGTATCTGATGAAGTTATCGCTGCTATTTCCAGCGGAGAGTTTGATTATATTCGTGTGAATTTTGCAAACGGAGACATGGTTGGGCACACTGGAGTTTTTGATGCCGCCCTCTATGCCGTTGAATCTGTAGATCTTGCTATTGGCCGAATCCTTGAAGCAGTCAATGAATCCGGCGCCGTTCTTATAATAACTGCAGATCATGGAAATGCCGATGAAATGTATATGACTAAAAAAGGTGAAATATTGAGAGGGGAAAATGGAAAACCGACTCCAAAAACTGCTCACACACTTAACAAAGTCATTTATCTTGTTTATGACCCGCAGGAACGTTTTGTAATCGATGAAAATGTTGAAAACCCCGGTCTGGCAAATAATGCCGCCACAGTGATGACTATTCTCGGATTTACCCCCCCTTCTGATTATGAAAAATCCCTCATAAAACCAGTCTGTTGAAGCTCCTAAAACAAATTATGACGATTGTGAAATTGGACGTTCTTGCCAGTATTAAACACAATCATATTATTCCGAAAGCAGTCCAGAAGTTTCACTCGAAATTTTCACTTGTGACACTTTAAAAACAACTATTCGATTTCGATTACTGAGGATTTCTCGATGAGCTCGGCAACCATGGCGTCCATATCCACATTTTCCTCAGCTCTGATAACATCCACAAGACGGGCTTTTGTTTCCGGAGCCTCTGGCATAAATAAAGTACAACTGTCCTGATGAGGAAGAATACTGATATCAAACGTATCAATATTCTTTGCAATACTGATGGTGTCGGACTTATCGAAAGCGACCAGGGGTCTAAGCACAAGCATGGGGGATGCCTGATTGATAGCAATCATATTTTCAAGAGTTTGAGAAGCAACCTGACCAAGACTTTCGCCGGTAACCAGTGCCTTGGCGCCATTATTTGCAGCCACTTGAGCCGCAACTCGCAACATAAGTCTTCGATATAATATTACTGCCAGTTTCCCTGGGCGACACTTTCTCAATATTCGCTGTGCTTCTCCGTATTTTACAACAGTCAATTTCATGGGGTTGTTTGGCTGCCATTTCTTTAATGTTTTACACAACATTTGAGCTTTTTCAAGGCTCTCCTCTCCGACCCAGGGGGGAGAGTAAAATGTTGTCGCATTAATTAAAGCACCTCGCTTCATCATCATCCAGCCAGCTACTGGACTGTCAATACCAGCACTTAACAGCAGTTCAACTGAGCCTGATACTCCCACAGGGAGACCACCGGGACCAGCGATTCTAAGGGCAGACACGAAACAAATATCCGGACCGATCTCTAGTTCAATAACATGACCTGGATTATGAAGATCCACGGGAATATTTTCAGTCATGTGAATAAGACCACCGATTTCATATGCGATTTCAGGACTTTTCATCGGAAATGATTTATCACTTCGATTTACAATAACCTTGAATGATTTAATATTTTCCGTATGACGAACCAGCGAAAGGGCTGCTTCTCCAGCTGCTTCTATATTTTTATCAAAGGAAATTGATGGACTGATTGAAGTAAGCCCGAAAATCTTTGAGCAAGCACAAACAGCCTCATCAAGATGGTCTGTCCTGACAATATACCTGCCATGATAGACAATAAGCTCCGAGGGTATACCTTCAAGCGCTTTCAGTAGGTTCTGCCTTAGTATAGATTTAAAAAAATGCCTGTTTTTTCCTTTGAGAAATATCTCACCAAATCGTAAAACTAAAATAAATTTCATTTAGAAATGCTTTCAGAGTAATATGATTGTGTTGAATTTTTTAAAGATCATTCATTTTCACAATCTATAATTTGTTTTAGATCCTTTAAAGTCAAAAGCGGTTTAGACCGGTTTCGTTTTTAAAGATTGAAGACTGATATCTAGTTACTGTCCTGAAATTCAGTTTTTCAAATTTTTCGTCAGTTTTTCCCTCAGAAAAGTAACCGCAAGGCGTCGAAAATATTAATAGTGGCCGGATAGAATTTTTAATAAAATTCTTCGCGAAGCGAATTTCCGGACACGAACTATCTACAGATATGTTCTAGTCCCAACCAGACATCGAAAAAATATTAAAAAGTGAACTAAGACTATTCGGATTCAGATTCGACCCACAAAATGAGTTCCGGTAAGGCCAGCGAGGGCATCCTTGAGACCTGAAGGACTCGTAATAAGAGCGCGTTTTCCGCCATCTCTGAGGAAATTCATTACTGCCCCTATTTTGGGTCCCATGGAACCAACAGCAAAGTGCCCTTCCCTTTGATATTTTTCAATCATTTCTATGGTTAATGCACCCAATGCCTGTTGGTCGGGCTTGCGGAAATTGATGTATACCTGCTCCACATCAGTCAAAATAATAAAAAGCTCCGCTCCCACCTGTTTCGCCAGAAGTGCACTTGTAAGATCTTTGTCAATTACTGCTTCAACTCCTGCATAGTATTCATTTCCGGAGGCATCGCGGCGTTTTACAATTGGAATTCCACCACCGCCGCCGGCAATTACAATGTGTCCCTGCTTTGCAGCGTCACGAATTGTATGTCGCTGAATTACTTTAATGGGAATCGGTGAAGGAACGATTCGACGCCAACCACGGCCAGAATCCTCAACAACATTCCAACCTAATTCGTTTTTACGTTTGAGTGCTTCCTCTTCGGATAGAAATGGGCCAATTGGTTTGGTAGGATTTTTGAATGCTTCATCATCCTCATCAACTACTACTTGCGTAATTTTAGTAACGACATATTTCTCGAGGCCAACTTTTTTCAATTCGTTCAGAAGCGACTGCTGCATTATGTAGCCGAGGCTGCCTTCCGTCATTGCAACCAGGACATCAAGTGGTTGAGGTGGAACCTGTGACTGACTGATTTCGTTTTGAATAAGGAGATTTCCAACCTGAGGTCCATTACCATGCGTTATTATTACATTATAGTTCCGGTTTATGAGTTCCATGAGAATTTCACTGATGATCTGAGCACTGATCTGGTGCTCCTCATGAGTTGGTGGCATTTTATGCCTCATAAATGCATGGCCGCCAAGAGCAACGACAACAATAGGTTTTTCCTGTGACATTACGTCCTCACTTTCAATTTTGATTTATTTACTTTGAAGATTTTATTGTTGATTTCTTTACCCAGTTGGTCAATTCAACTGCAAGAATTTTTCCTGAATTAATTGCGGCAACCGTCATACGTTCCTGATTTGCCCCGCACCTTGTGTCAAAGGCATGTCCCCATACGACATTTCTTGTTACCCTGTCAATTAGAACCCCATAAACCCATAATTTGAGGCTACCGGAGAAAGTGGAACCTTTGTAGACAATTCCCGTCACCAGGATGTATTGTGGTGTCCATTCACCAAACTGTTTCTTTTTTAATGCATCGTTAAAACGATTTCCAAGAAGATCCAGGTTAGCAATAAACTCGTCTTTGTAATCTTTTTTATCCCCGGCTTTTTCAATATTATTGGTCGCTGTTGAAAAGATATCTCTCGACAGTTCGTGTATACGGTGGAAAAATTTTCCATAAACGGGAGGCATTGCATCCCAGACAATCAGATAATTAAATCCAAGATTGCCAAGATTTGCAGTAATACTTCCAGAAAGAGCTTCTTCAGCTGATTTGTAATACGCTTTACCGGAGATTTCCGGCTTTAAAACAAGAATACGCTCACCCGGTTTGAATGAGGTCTTAACTGTAAATTCAGTTACAGTTTTTGTACAGCCTGCGGTTATCAGTAAGAAAACAAGTAATATTTTGTACATTTAACAAAAAATCAGTCTTTCTCGATAAACCTGTGTCGAGTACACCAGTCTTTAAGGAATCGATTTAAAATCTTCACTATCCTGTTGGTATCTATTTCACCATAGATGTCGGAAGAACCGGCATATTTGGGGTCACCGGACTTAAGTTTTTCAGACATTACGTCTTTCAAAGAGGTAAGCTCCTCTTTTTCAATGCGTCGATCAATCACGATCATACTGTCATGAGAAACACCGGAAGATTTCATTGTATATACGAATTTAAGTTCCACCGGTACCGGCTCACGGTAATAACTACCGTTGATCATTAATGTGACGCTACCAAAAGCGAACTTGAGTTCAAGACTGATAACTTTCCAGCCTTCAGTGAATGCTTCTTCACGGTCAAACTGAAAAATAAGTGGTCTTATTTCTCCCCGGGGACTTACATTATCAAATTCAATAAAGTAATTAGTCTCCTTTTCAGTATAGACATATCTTTGAACAAAAGTTGTCAGCCCACTGGCTTTCAGAATATCTTCGCTGGCAGCAAGAAGATTTGAAATAACGAGATCTTTAACGGGATTTCCATCAAGTTGAGTCGGGTTAATCTGTGCCATTAAGCTTCTCCTTCAACTTTTGCAGTCCGATAGTCTTTGAGATACCTTGTCAGCATTGCCATGATTCCTTCGACATCAAGAGTTTCATAATTATCTGAAAATCTTGCATATTTCGGGTCGCCGGATTTAAGCCTCATTTGAAGAAGGTCAAACAATGTGGTTGCAGAAACATCAGCGTTTCTATCGGTAACGGAAACAACATCATCAGTGGTCGAATTAGAATCCGTTTTCGAAAACCGTGCAACAACTTCAAGGGGATCCATCTCGTTGCCAAAAATACCTTTGATAAGCAGTTCAGCTTTACCAGCACTCAGTGTAATTGTAATGGTCGCAAAATCCCAGCCATCCATGCTGTATCGCTGGGAATCCAATTCAGGAACTGGAAATTCAATGGGAATCGTCGGAACTTTGGGGAATTTCAATATGCTGCGCGGTGTCTGACCAATCGCAACTCTTACGTTGAACGGCGACCCAATATTTGAAACAATGGGATTACCGAATTGTGCTAATTCATGAATTGGAACTTTGGCTTCCCTCTCGTGGAAACCGCCACCTTCTGTAGGCGCAGGCAGTCTGAACATTTAAGCCTCCTGATAAAGCGGTCAAAAAAACCGCAGCAAAAACGCAAAACAAACGATAGCCGTAAACAGCCAGAGCTTGAATATCTGAAATGTTTATCAGAAATCCGATCTCTTCACAACATTGGAATGTATTTTTTTATTTTATTTTTGTCAATCAAAGGGTCTGGAGAAAATTAAAAAGGAAATTTCAGGTTGAAAGTATAAAAATCCATGTGTAAAACTGTAGTACGCTTCGCGAAGAAAATTATTAAAATATCTAACAGGTCACTACAATAAACAACTATAGTGCTCTCACCTGGCGAAGCGCGGAAGTAAAAGAACCTTGTGGTTTTTGTTAAAAACGCATTTCTGCTGGAAATCGTCAAGGATGACAACTGTTTTCATTGAAAACAGTGAGAGTCCTGAGCTAAAAATCCACGAAAAATTTGATTTTTTGTATTTCAGAACTTTGAGCAATTCAGAAAGTGAATTTTTTTTTACACTGGGTATGCTTTGTAAGCATTGCGTTTTAATCGTTCGGGGCTATTATAAATCAAGACTGAAAACCTGTTCTATTATTTCAGGTAAGACAAGAGGTAAAAAATGAAGGTTCAAATCATTTTCATTTCATTATTTTCCGTCCTTTCCATAGGTTGTGGACCAACAAATAACGGTAATGTCTACACACCGTTTCTCGAACATTCTGCCGGGAATGTGAGAGTTATAAAAACTTACCCGGCAGGCTGCAGAAGTTCTGACGTTATTGAAGCCAGAGCTATTGCGAATGCACCTGGTAGTGTTGTTTGGACTTACGCGATGAATGATTTGAGAAACAAAGCATCCAAACTGGGCGTCAACACTGTGGTTCTTGAAAAATATCAGCACAGCAGTGACTCTTCAATGTTAACTATTCGTCTCACTGGTAGAGCACTGGTGTGTGGAACAGCTAATAAACAAGTTGTAAGAAAAAGACCTGTTGTGCGCAAAAGACCTGTCAAAACAATATATGAATCTGTTGAACCCACAGCCCCCCCTAAACCCGTCGGTAATTCTGGAAAGCCTGAGCCTGTTGAGGAAGAAGGCACTCATAACGAAACACCCTCTGGATTTCCAGCGAATGAACTTTAGTCTTTGAGACTGTGGGGATTATATTGAATAAATATTTCCTTCTGGTAATTACTCTGCTTTCAATAAACTGTTCAGGCAAAAAAACAACTGTTGAAGAATGTGATTTACTTTACAACAAGTTAACAAAATGCGTTAAGAAACAAAGACTTGAAAGAGATTCCTTTATTGAAGGCTGCAGTTCAAATCAGCACCTTTTCAAACAACAACTTAGTTGTGCTTCTCTGAAGTGTAAAAAATTTAAGAAATGTATCGGACTGCAGAAATAGGACAATAGGCAGTCACTACTTTCCCTCTCTCAATCGTTCAGAGTGTTTTATGGATACTTCGAATAAAAAATATATAAAAATTGATTATCAGACTGTTGAAAACATTCTGAGTTCTTCAATTAATGATATTTACGACGAGGAAACACAATATTCGTCCGAATTATGTTTTTCAAGACCAGTGAGAAAATCCTATCAGAATAGAGTATTTTACAATTCAGAACTGAATATTCAAGCAATATCTCAGGATTGCTCACATCCTTTTCCTTTTACTCCCTTGAGCTTAGTAATGACGGATCTTTTTTGTCATGAAAATAATATCCCCTCTGCATCACTCAGTCTCCTTTCACTGGTCTGTGCTGAAGGTTCTGAATGTATAGATAAAATCGAATGGGGGAAGTGCCTTTTTAAGAAATTCAAGCTTTCAACTGATGGTCTTTACAAAATCTGTTTGAAACGCAATGAAACTGCAGTTTTTACGAGCGAATTTAAAAATAAAACACCTTTTGTGAAAATTGCCGCAGTTTCAATTGAAATTTACAGGATAATGTGCCAATCACTCCGTATCTGCAACCGGAATGCTCTGGCTTCCGTTTCCATCGGAATTGCAAAACTTATTTCGGATGCAATGGAGAACCAATGAAAACCGTTGCTGTCATCACCCTAGGCTGTTCTAAAAACCGTGTTGATACTGAATATGTCATTTCAGGCATAAAGCAAGAAGGGTTTGTTATTACAAACGATATTGAAAAGGCTGATTGGATATTTATTAACACTTGTAGTTTTATCGAGGATGCTCGCATCGAGAGTATCGATACCATTTTGCAAATATCTGAAAATAAAAAAGAGTTCCAGACAGTTTGTGTCGCAGGATGTCTGCCATCACGATATGGACAGGAATTAAAAGATGGATTTCCTGAAGTAGATGTGTTCGCAGGATGCGGAAACCTTGATAAAGTTATTGAAATGATGAGATCTGGCCATGGTTACGCTGTAACTCGATCTGATTCATGGATCCCTGACAAATTCATCCGAAGGGAATCTTCCCTCAGCCCTTATACCGGGTTTTTGAAAATTTCAGAAGGTTGCTCAAGAAAATGTGCTTTCTGTGCGATCCCATCAATAAGGGGCCCACAGAAATCTATAAGTCCTGACATTATTGTTTCCGAAGCTGAGAGTTTGCTTTCGCAAGGGGTAAAAGAACTCGTGGTTATTGCCCAGGATACAACGATGTATGGCACGGACAAGGGGTATTCACTGATAGATCTGCTTCAGAGAATCGATAATATTGATGGAGATTTCTGGATAAGGTTACTATACCTGTATCCGTCAAAAAGTGTTTTGGAGATTGCAAAAACTATTTCGACTGGTAAGCATTTCACACCGTATCTGGATATTCCGCTCCAGCATACAAGCAATAGTGTGCTCAAATTTATGAAGAGAGGCTACAATTTTTCTTTCGTAAACGATCTCTTTTCAAAGCTCAGAAGTGACTTTCCAGAAATTTTTCTCAGAACAACGATTCTTACTGGTCATCCGGGGGAATCCATTACCGATTTTCGTGAACTGAAGCGTTTTCTTGAGACTTTTAAATTCAATCATCTTGGGGTGTTTCCATATTCTCCAGAAGAAGGAACTCAGGGATATAAACTCAGTTGTCCCTCAAGAAAAAGTGCCATTGCTAGAGCCCGTAGTATAATGGAATTGCAGAAAAATATCAGTCGGGACTTACTTGCTGGTATGAAAGGGCAAAAAATTAAAGTTCTGGTGGAAGACTACGATGAAGAAAATATGATCGTGACCGGGAGACATTCTGGACAAGCCCCGGAAACTGATGGTTTGACGTATCTCAGTGAAGGAGATTACTTAGCTGGGTCGTTTGTTAATGTAGTAGTATCAAATACTTCTGAATATGATTTGATTGGCAGCCTGTCCAGCAACGACGATATAAATAGTTAATGTCCTGTAATTCGATCTTTTAAAGTTAACGACTAAATTTAACACAGGATATTAAGAATGAGGACCTTGATATTATTGTAGTGTTCTGAATTGCTTATTTTCGTAAACATGCTCAATTTTGATAAAAAGCGAATTACAGGACACGAACTGAATAAGTAAATCAAGGCTACTCATTTTAGGAATAAAACAGATAAACTTCGTTGACTTTCACTGAAGGCTATAATAATAATGAAGTCCGGAGAATTTTAATGAGAATCAGATATGTCGCAAAAACCGATGTCGGTATGAAGAGAAACCACAACGAAGACTATTTCAGTCTTCTTGAGGAAGAACAACTTTTCATAGTCTGTGATGGTATGGGCGGACACGCGTCCGGAGAAGTCGCAAGTCGTATGGCTGCCGAAACCGTTACGGAATTTTTTAAATATTCCAGAGCGGATCAGGACGCTACCTGGCCCTATAAAATGGATTCCACAAAAAGTTATGCAGAGAATCGTCTTGCAGTTGGTATCAAAATGGCCAACTTCAAGATTTTTCAATCTCAGGCTACAGAAGCCAAATATAAAGGAATGGGGACAACGATTGTTTCAATTCAAGTATTAGGCGATTCTCTTCTGGTGGGACATGTAGGCGACAGCAGGGGCTACCGACTTCGGGGCGGAACCCTTGAACAAATTACGGTGGATCATTCTCTTCTTGAGGAATATAAGCAAGCTAAAAAAGACATTACTGAGGAAGAACTTCGCAATTTCCCACACAAAAATGTTATCACGAGAGCTCTCGGAATGAGAGAAAATGTTCAGGTTGATGTCCAAAAAATCAAGATCGAACCAGGAGACATGTACCTGCTGTGCAGCGATGGTCTCTCAGGAATGATTACAGATAAGGGCATGGAAGAAATCATGAAAAGTTCAGATAATCTGGAAAAGGTTATTCATGCTCTTCTTGATAAAGCAAATGAAAATGGCGGTAATGACAATATCACCTGCGTCATTTTGAAATTTGAAGAGTAGCAGCCTGATACCGTGCCCTTTTCCACTCCATACCTGAATCCTGTTTTTGTTCCCTTAAAATTCCACTGGTAATATGAATAAACTTTTAAGACTTGCTCAATTGTTAGAGACTTATACCATTTCCTGTGCTGAAAGTTGCACCGGCGGAATGCTTTCATCTCAACTGACCTCAATATCAGGAGCAAGCAAATGGTTCATCGGAAGTCTGGTTTGTTATTCTAACGATGTCAAAATTGGAATTCTTGGTGTTTCTGCCTCCATTATTGAAAAATTTGGGGCAGTAAGTAAAGAAACATCCCTGGTGATGGCCCGGAATTGTATTGATCTTTTTCGTACCGATCTATCAGTATCAATAACTGGCATTGCAGGGCCTTCCGGCGGAACTCCTGAAAAACCCGTTGGTACCGTTCATATCTGTATCTGCAAGGACTCAGTTACCTATCATTGCTGCTCATTATTTTCAGGCGACCGAGATTCAATTCGCAACCAATCAGTAAACAAAGTGATTGATTCGATTACCTTACTTTTGGAAGGTATTATTCCCTACGATTTTAATATTGTTTAATTATTTTTTTTGCGTATACTCGCAATCTAATGGGGTCAACTTCCTTGTTTCTGGACTTTGGCCAAAGATTTACTGATTGTATAATTCATTTCAATTTTATGGAGTTTTTTATGTCAGACAGAGCACCGGAAGAATCAATTGAAATCCAGGATGAACTACTTCCCGGGGTTTTTACTTCTTTTGAACTTCCCGTTTCTTTTATTAAGCGCATTCAAGAAATCCAGTTCTCATTGAGTAGACACCTTGCCCCTGAAGTTGCATCAAAACTTTACTGGGTCAAACCTGAAAATTATCAGATTATCATCAGGTTTCTTGGATTAATACCCTGTAACTTTACTGAATTTTCCCATGATTGCCTTGAAAAGCTCCTCATTAAATCAGGTCCGGTAAACTCTGGCCCGGGCAGGCTTTCAACAATTCACGATAAGCATGGCCTTCCTAAAATTATTACGATTGCTTTCGACTCCGAAGAATCTCAACTTGAGTTATTTATTAAGAATTTTGAGGAAATGTTATATGAAGGAGGTTACTCAGGGAAGATCATTCATTCTTTCCCTCATATTACTTTAGCTCGTGTCGAAGGAGAAACACCACCTTTTATGGGATTCATTGAATCATTTCAATGTAGTATTGAGCCTCAGTCATTCACGGGGTGCCAAACTGCAGTTGTTTCAGATAATGGATGCGATCACAAGATACTTAAAATATGCCGTATCCGGGAAGAACAAACACGTGAACAGGGATTTTCTCTTCCTGATCTTGTAGATAGTAAATTCAACATTGATATCGTTTCTAATGAAATATTAACAAAGTTCCCATCCCTCTCAAATTTTTCATATGATATCTCTTCAATGACAGATAAGTGGCTGGATGACAATCTCGTAAGAGCCGCTAATGCAGTATTCCCGGGACGTCCGATGGAAGACTCCGTTGTTTATGAGGAAACAATGAGAGAGAAAGTTGAATTGAAGTCAATCAATGAAAACCGCCAATCTTCAGATATCGGAAGAACGGCTAATTCTGATAAAGTAAAATCTGCCGAATCCCTTGATAGTATTGACGTTATACCCAACAAATCCGATGGTACCTCACAAAAAGATCACAAAAAATTTGAACGGGATAAAAATCAAGGCCCCACCAGAAAACAAGCTTTTGGTGGTCGACATCATAACAAGGAATCTCATACTAATAACGGTAATGATGGAAATTCAGGAACAAGTAGAAATACGGGTGTTTTAAGACCAAGCAGGTCCGGCAGACAGGATTTCCGAAAATCTGTTTATCCTGACACTAAAAAGCACTCTGAACATAAAAATATCGGACAGACTGGAGACAGGAATGGCAAAGAAAAAAACTGATGATGGCAAAACGAAATCTCTTGAAAATGCTCTCAGCACAATTGAAAGACAATTTGGGAAGGGAGCCATTATGCGACTCGGTGATGATGAAAACATGCTGGCTGAAATCCCAGTTATCAGCACAGGGTCATTCAGTCTCGATCTTGCACTAGGAGTTGGCGGGCTTCCCAAGGGTAGAATCGTAGAAATTTATGGCCCGGAAAGTTCGGGTAAAACGACACTTGCACTTCATGTTGTTGCAAGTGCCCAGAAGCAGGGCGGAGTTGCGGTATTTATCGATGCAGAGCACGCTCTTGATGTTTCTTATGCTAAGAAACTGGGTGTTGATGTAGACAATCTCCTCGTCTCTCAGCCGGATTGTGGCGAACAAGCCCTTGAAATTGCTGATACATTAGTTCGTACTGGGGAGGTTGATATTGTTATCATCGACTCTGTCGCTGCCCTGACCCCCAGGGCAGAACTCGCTGGAGAAATGGGAGACAGTCATGTAGGACTTCAGGCTAGACTTATGAGTCATGCTCTTCGGAAACTTACAGGCTCCATTTCAAAATCAAACAGTCTGGTTATTTTCATTAATCAGATTCGTATGAAAATTGGTGTAATGTTCGGAAGCCCAGAAACTACAACCGGTGGAAATGCACTTAAATTTTATACTTCTATCAGGATGGATATTCGAAAGATTAATACAATAAAAAACGGTGACGAAGTAGTTGGTAGTCGCACACGTGTAAAAGTTGTAAAAAATAAAATTGCACCACCGTTCCGTGAAGCTGAATTTGATATTCTTTATGGAACAGGAATCAGTTATGCAGGGGATATTCTGGATCTCGCTGATGCCAATGGTATTATTGAAAAAAGTGGCTCCTGGTATTCATTCAGAGGAGAGCGACTTGGACAGGGTCGTGAGAACGTCCGGAATATGCTTCAGGAAAATCCTGAACTTATGAGTTCCGTCGAGGCATTATTAAGAGAAAAATTCCAGATAACAAAAAAAACTAATACTATAGAATAAATCAATATTTCGTCCTATGAAAATTATCCTGAACTATTCCAGACATGGATTTACAAGAAAACTTATCTATTACCATTTGTTTCTAATTCTTCTATGCCTTGCCGCAATCAGTTTTGGATCACTGTATATTTTCGGAACATACGCTCGAAGAGTTGGAGAAATCCCCGACTTTTCTCATTTAAAAACAATAGCGGGAAGATCCACCAGAATAGTTGCAATGGACCATACTCTTCTTGCTGAAATCAGTGGTGAACGCAGACAATGGGCCAATTATAATCAAATCCCCCCCCTTATCCGAAATGCTTTTATTGCCGTTGAAGATGCAAGATTTTTTGAGCATGGAGCTATTGACACTATAGGTCTCTTAAGAGCAATCTGGACTAATCTTAAGGCTGGGCAAGTTAAACAAGGTGGGTCTACAATAACTCAACAGACTGCCAAGTTTTACATGGGAGGGGAAAGAACCCTTGATCGTAAAATCCGAGAAATCATTCTAGCATTGCGATTTGAAAGGCATTTTTCCAAGGAAGAGATTCTTGAACTATACCTGAATCTCACTTTTCTTGGGCAAGGAAGTTATGGCGTCAAAGCTGCAGCAATGACATACTTCGGCATGCCTCTGACAGAGTTATCCGTTGATCAGGCGGCTATGCTTGCAGGAATGGCACAAGCTCCAACTCGCTATTCTCCTTACCGCAACCCGGAAGTTGCCAAACTCCGGCGAGATCATGTTCTCAGGGCTATGCACCGCCGAAATTTTATTTCTCAATCTGAACTTGATAAAGCTCTCGCTACGCAGATTTCTGTCGTAAAAAAAGAGGATTACTATAACAATATCTCGCCCTACTTTACAGAGCACGTAAGACAACAACTGATTGCCCGTATTGGGCGCGATGCTTTTATTCGAGGTGGTTTTCAGGTAGAAACTACCGTCAGCCCCTTTGTTCATGGTGAAGCTAGAAAAAATGTAATTGAAATGGCCTCGTGGCAGGATAAAAGACAGGGGTTCCGCGGCCCAGAGATTACACTTTTGCCTGATGATTTCAAATCATTCAAAATCAAATCTACGGAATATTATAAATTAAAATCATTTAGAGATCTGAAGCCTGGGTACCCATATCTTGTACTTGTTCATTCCGTATCAAAGGATGGTGCTCACATTTTCGCAGGTAATTTAGAAGGTTATATTCCTCTGCGTGAAATGAATTGGGCAAGCAGATACCGAAGAACTGGCACCACAGATCGAAAAATATATAAGGCTACCGATGCTCTAAAAAAAGGTGATATTGTTTTTGCAAGATTTTTAAAGAAAGAGTCTGGAATTGATACCCCCCTCTTTCAATTAGACCAGATCCCCAGAGTTCAGAGCGCTATTTATACAATTGATCACCGAACTGGTTATGTTCCGGCAATGGTTGGTGGGACAGACTTTGACCTCACAAAGTTTAACAGAACTGTTCAAAGCTGCAGACAACCAGGATCAACTTATAAGCCTTTTTATTATGCACTTGCTCTAGCTGACGGCTGGAAAACCGATAAAATGTTGTCCGATGTGCCCTACTCTATTGTTGATCCCGCAACAGGTAAACGCTGGCGGGTTCGTAACTATGAGTATGCAGCGGAACACGGTGCTCCAGCGGCAGTGTTAAACCAGATTCAAACACATAAAATATCATTTGAACAAGCTCTCGTATGGTCAAGAAATATACCGAGTGTGACTATTTTTCAAGCTCTTGGCGCTAATAAAGTCAAAAAATGGATTCGGAAATTTGGCTTTACTACACCCATAATTGCCGACAGAGGCCTCGCTCTTGGGTCGAGTTGCACGCGAATCGATGAACTAACAACAGGATTCGGAGTTTTTGCCCGTAATGGAATGGAACTTAAACCAGTATATATCCGGCGAATTAAAGATTCATCTGGTAAAATTATTGAAGATCATACTGTTATAACAGATCCTCTACTTACCACAACGGAGAGATTAAGTAGAATTATTGCAAGAACTAACATTAAAGAAGTTCAAGTTTTACCTGAAAAACCGCTTAAAAAAACAAGTGAGTTACTCAGGAAAGTTGTGACTCTAGGTCATAATGATCCAATTCGAGAAACAGGTGTAATTGCCGCAGGCAAAACTGGAACAGCGTCTAAAACTATGGATACCTGGTTTTCTGGATACACAAGTCGTTGGGCTGTAACATGTTGGCTTGGTGATGAGAAATATGAAAGGCCTCTGGGTGATGATGATGCTGCCCATTTAACAACTTCGCCAATGTTCGGGAGATTTGTTTATGATGCAGCAATTTACCAGCCGCTTCGTGAAATTCCCTGGCAGGGAAAAAACTATAAACCACATATTGCCGCCAATGGTAAAATAAAAAAGCCGGAGTTTCACCCTCCGGAAAAGAAGCCCCCTGTCCTTTAATGTTTGATAATTAATTCCATCTGAGGTCACAATGATAAAAACATCCGTTTCTCACTTTAACTCAATTGAGCACATGAAATTACGCGCTGCTGATCGAATTCATCCATTTTTACTCGAAAATGGTGCAATCCGTGGGGCTATTTGTAATAATTTCCTCATGGTCAATGAAATGAGAGACAATTTTGAACTCGGCATCCTTGAAACACTGGTTCTTGGGCAAGCCTACATAGCCGCATCCTTACTTCTTTCTTCAGTCAAAGGTAACGATAGAATAGTACTCGGTGTTGAATGCGATGGCCCAATACGAGGTTTCTCCGTAGAAGCAATTGCGACAGGAGAAATCAGAGGATATCTTAAAAATGTCCCAATTCCTGTAAATTCACCTCTGGAGAGTTTTGAACTTAAAGACTTTTACGGAAACGGGACCCTTACAATAACCAAGCATCTTGAAGATGCTAAACAACCTTACCAGGGGATGATGTCTTTAAAACATCATTCATTAGCTGAGGATCTGGCAGAATACTTTGCTGTTAGCGAGCAAATTCCGACTGCTATCAGTTTATCCGTTCAATTTGACAAAACTGGTGAAGTTTCTGGAGCGGGGGGATTGTTTCTTCAGGCCCTTCCGGGGACATCAAGCAACCTTGTTGGAAAACTTGAGGAAATTGTTCAGTCTATTCCTTCACCGGGCAAGGCCTTTTCTACTGGATTAAAACCTGAAGCCTACATTCAGGAATATCTGGTCGATTTCTTTCCTTCATTTCTTGATTCTCGGAGAATTGAGTTTTTCTGCAGGTGCAATCATGACAACATGAAGTCATGGTTAAAAATACTTAACGAGAAAGATCGAAATGATATTGCTACTAATGGGCCCTTTCCTCTTGAAATTAGATGTCACAATTGTAATTCAGTTTATCATTTCAATAGGGAAGAACTCCAGGAACTTATATAATTTTTTCCAATCTAGTCTACACTTTCTTGTCTCGAAAAATATTCCGAGCCAGAGCTTCGAAAAGTTCAGAGCTTTTAACTGGCTTTGAAATATAATCGTCAAGACCTTCTGAAAGAAATTTTTCTCTATCACCGGCAACAGCATGAGCCGTCAGAGCAATTATTCTCGGATATGCTTCAAGTTGCATATTTTTAATAAAGTTTGTTGCCTCAATACCGTCCATCTCAGGCATTTGAATATCCATAAGTATTATAGAAATCTTTGAATTTTTTCTGACTTCTTCAATTGCTTCATAGCCATTAAAAGACAAAATGACATTAATTCCCCTCTTTTTTAGTAAAATTTCAACATACCGACTGTTAACGGGATTGTCTTCAACTAAAAGAACAGTTAATCCACGTAATAAATCAAGATTGCCGTCAGTTATTTCTTTCAAACTAGTATCAAAAGCCTGGTCTGTTCGTTTAAACTGCATATTAAATCTGACTTCTGTACCAAAACCAGGTCTTGAACTTATGTTAATTTTGCCACTCATCGCAGCAACTAGAGCCTGACTTATTGTCAGACCCAAACCTGTTCCGCCATATTTACGAGAATAACTATTATCTCCCTGTATAAACCCTTCGAAGATTTTATTTATCCTCTCCTCTGGTATTCCGATCCCTGTGTCCTCAACTATCAGGAAAAGCTCTAAACATTGGGCAGTAATTGTGGTTTCAGCAGTAATCCTGACATAACCTGTGGGTGTAAATTTCACTGCATTACCAATGATGTTAGTTAAAACTTGCCGTACTCTGAGGGCATCACCAGTTACTGGAATGTTTTGAACATCATCGATTTCAAAAAAGAGGAGTAACCCTTTTGATTCTGCCATTGGTTTAAACATTTCAACTACTTTGACAATTTCGTTTTTTATTAAAAACGGATTGTCCACAAAAACAAAATGCCCTGCTTCGATTTTACTGAAATCAAGAATATCATTAATAATTCCTAGCAATGATTCGGAGCTTGTTTTAATCGTATTTATGAATTCAACTTGTTCCAACGTCAATTTTGATGAATTCAGCAAATCTGTCATTCCAAGGATACCATTTAATGGAGTTCTGATTTCATGACTGATGTTTGCCAAAAATGCGCTTTTTGCTTTGCTGGCATTCTCCGCGGACTCTTTTGCTTCCTGAAGTTCATCCATTACCATTAACCTGTGTAAAGCAATGGCCCCTTGATTAATGAAAGATTCAATAATTTCTGCAGAATAAACTTCTGTTGTATCGACGGGAAAAAGAAAAACAGCCCCGAAAACCTTTTCAAACCGACGTAAACCTGCACCATATCCTGGATAATCCAAGCCGGTTGAAGGGGAAAACATATTAGCACTGATTTCGCTGACATTACCCTCATTCAAAACATCCACTGTTCTCTGTGAAAAAATAATTTTAGAGTCTGAATCAGGAATCCAACTCCTGTCGAAATCAATTTCAGGATTAATATATATTTTTACAACCGTAAACACATTGCGATTGATGTAGCCTGAAATAATTACACGTGATTTTATCAGTTCTGCTAAACTTTCAATAATATAGCTCTGAATTTCAGATATTGTGTCCAAATCAAAAAGCCTTATAGCTTTACTTGTTATAAAATTGAGGCTCTCCTGACTCCTGATTCGCAGCATCTCCTCCTGACGTTGCTCTCTTTTCAAGTTGAATTCTTCAGTAAGGTTATGAAAAACACCCTCAATGCCAGTAGGATTATTGTCGTAGCTATAAAAATTGCCAGAAATTTCGCCATAAACTTCCTGGCCATCACTATCAGTCAGAATAACAGGGTACTTATTCAAGTGCCCCTTAGAAAGCAACTCATTATAAATATTTGCCATATCATCATTGCTGAATGAAAAATCCGATAAATATTTACCAACAATTTCATCAAGAGATTTGCACTTGAAAACAGCAAGAGCACTGGGGGAAATCATTTCAATCTTACCTGAAAAATCCACTCTATAAATAACATCGCGAATTGAATTGAATAAAATCTCATATCTTTCCCGTTCTGCCTCAAGTTGATTCCTGGTTGCAATAGAATCACTTATATCGAGAATTGTAGACAGAATGTGCCTGGAACCCAGAAAATCAATAACTTCCCCAAAATAAAGACAATGCCTTGTTTCACCTGAAGCAGTCAGGTAGGTCGTGTGAATGTTTTCGACCCTTCTGAATGTATTTAGATCGTCTCTAATTTTATAATGAAAGTCCTTATCAACAAAAAATGATTTTTCAAAAACTGTACTTTTGAGAAGTTCTAATCTTGAAAATCCAGTATTTTGTTCATACATTTCATTTACTTCAATGAACTTTCCAGTTTCGTAATCTGTAATGCACATTAACATTGGAGAGTTTTTAAACGTCGTGGAAAAAATCTCTTCAGCCATTCTTTCCCTTGAAATATCAATGAGAACACCAATAATCCTTGGCGTTTCCCCAGGTACTTCAACAAGAACACTTTGAGCTAAAACAGGAATCTCAAATCTTCCGGAAGAAATCAGAACGTAATCTCTTGGACTTGCTAACCCAGGCTTGAGATTCCTAACATGATCATGAAAATCAGCAATCTGAGTCTCTCTTATCATTTTTTTTATATTAAGATTCTCAACTCCAGCCTGATCCGGAAAAAGCTCTCGGGCTCTACGATTAACATATAAAATGTTTCCTTCTGAATCTGCCTCATAAGCAACTAGTGGCAAGTTATCAATAATTCTAAAAATTCGTTCATATGATGAACGACGACGATTGTTTTCCTGAAATAAAAACTGAGCAAACGAACTCTCTCCTTTTTCATTTTTGTATGTAATACGGACGCAATTTTCTGCATCTACATCGGCTAAACCCCCTACTTCTGGTTCGAGAAGTTTGAATCCGTAGCCGGTCATCGCCTTGAAGACGTATTCAAAAACTGTATTTTCAGGCATTTTGGCTCCACAAAATTTCGTGTGCATTTTTTATCAGGGACAGAACACGAATGTTTTATTCACAAGGAAAAAAGAAATTAGCCGAATCAAATTCCAAGGATATCTTTCCAGTTTCCTTTTATTTTAAGCTTATACTTCAATTCAACTCTGCCTTGCAACTCAGTCTCATCCTGAGGAAGTGCACTTTCTTCATCTGCTGTTTTGCGCGTAGCTTTTCCCTCTACCTGAATATTGTCATGAATTCGAAAAATCAAATTTGCATCTTGTCTTTGTTGTCCCATGAATCCAAAGTCCACATTGCCCTTTAGAACTACATGATCTGACATAAATTTTTTCTCTACATAGACCTTAACTCTATCTGAAGTAAGCCCCAGTTGAAGATTAAGAGGAACATATCCTTCTAAAAGTCCGCCGACATCAGGCAAACCACCTGATTCTCCCTTTCTTATTTCATCAGGGGTCCTGTTAAGCATTAACAAAGTTAAGACTTGAGCGCTGTTGAGCCCCGTTGATGACGACCAATTCAATTTAAGTTGGCTAACAAAGCCTTCAAGTTTAAGACTTATCAGATGCTCGTTTTCACTACGGTCTGTAAAATTCATTTCTCCAAGAACATCTATGAAAGGCTCATCTTTGGAATGCCCCGTATTCTTTGCCTTATCAAAATCAATCAAGCCTTCTTTTATTTCATATGTTCCACGAAGCATTGGTATTCTGAAGTTTCCCCCATTAAGTGCCACAATGCCACCAAATCTCGGTGATGCTAGTGTTCCCAATAAATTTACAACGCCCTCGAGTCGCGTCTGTGCAAAGTTATTGTCAATTTCAATATCACCAGTCAACTGAATGGTAATATTAAGCCTCATATCTTTCAGCCACGTGATCCTGTCCAGTAATGAACCTCCGCTACTCTCGGAAGTTCTTGAAACAGGGGTAAGTAATTTATCGACCAGATTAACGTTGTATTTTTTTGTATATCTGGCATTAAGCAAGTCAATAGTGCCTTCCAGAGTCATTGGCCCACTTCCAATGCTACCTATGTGAAGATCTCCCATGGCTTCAACTTCATAACTGCTTGTTCTCTCAGTAAAGTTTCGAAGTTTTATGTCAATATCGGCATCAACTGGTCGAGCGTTTTCCCAGGAGAATCTGCCATTTAACTCAGCGTAACCGTCTTCCACCATTACTTTAAGCCGCGTGAAATTTATATCTTTACCTTCAAAATGGATAAGCCCGCCTTTAGCAAGTTGAATTTCTCTACCAGTCCTGAAAACAATCCTGTTATTTTCAATAATATCAATTTTCCCACGGATTATTGGTTTTCTAATGTCACCAGTAACCGTAATTGCCACAGTACTTCTACCTGTTGTTGAATAAAGACTTCCAGGCATGAGAATTGATGCTATCCGACTTGACAAATATCCGTTAATTTGAAGATTAACGGAGGTTGGTTTCATGTCAGCATCAAGTAAAGTATAGCCGTTAACTACGACCTCCTCTTCATTATAAACAATTCTTAATTTATTTATCAAAACCTTGTCTTTGGCGAAGCTTACGACCCCGCTCTGGACGGTAAAGGAGCCTTCCATATTGTTTAAACTGAATGTATTTCCTGCGAAATATACGCTACCATTAACATCTGGAAGTCCCTTCTTAAGTTTTAAATTTGCATCCAGCAGGACGGCACCTGTCGCAGTTTCAATAAATCCTGCAGGAGCCAGATATGCAAAAAGGGATGTACCAATATCCCCCTTTATTCTGAGACCACCCGCCCCTTCTTTATACCTTCCGTATACGGCAAGAGCAGTATTTTCACCGCTTATTTTAAACCTTCTCAATCGGACTTCTTTTTGATAATACTCAATTCTGATATTGTCTTCAAGTTTCAGTTTTTTTTCAGGTTTTGCAGGAAGCCAGGCGTGTTTTCTACCAGTCAAACCGATATCAAGTCTGGAAACTGTAATGGTTCCTGTGGGGTTAAGGTCTTTTCCTACCTGAAGCTGCCCCATCCCAGAAGTAACTACCGAAACTCCGAGATTAGCCAGTACCCCCGCTGGCATGAAAAACGAAGGATTGATATCAGTAAATTTTATAGAAGCATTAGCATTTATTGAGGAGGCAAGGTTAAATTTACCTTTTAGAGCCAGCAAATCAAAAAATGAACCCTCAAAGGAGTTTATCCCATCTTTTGAACTGAATTTTAAATTTCCATTTGAGTGTCGATTTCCAAAAATTTCGGGATTATTCCACGAAACACTCCCTGAAACCATTGGATTTCCAAATGACCCAGCGAACTTCAAATCTGCATTGACCGTTCCCTTAACCGGACTATTTGGCTCTCTATCCAGACGAAATGAATCCACGAGCAAACTCAGTTGCATATTGAGATTTCTAGATATTGTCCCTCCAAAAATTAGTTTACTTTCGGGGAAAATGATTTTCCCGGTTTTTATGATTCCATCTCCATTCTTTATTTTAATCTCCGCAATTGAACTGGAGTAACGAATCCCCTTAATGCTCCCATTACCAGTTTCTAATTTTACATTTCCATTTAAATTTGTGCCATATCCCGAAGCCTTTACATTTCCGGATACTCTTGATTTTACAAGGCCTTTAGTTAAATAATCCATGTTAAGGTTGTTAAGTGTAAGGAAAACATTTGACCATAAACCAGTCTTCCAACTCACACCGACCTTTCCACCAATGCTCCCACCGGAAAAACCAGCGGAGAGCTTTTCTATATCAAGGCCATACCTATTAAAAGAAATAAATCCATTTACATAAGGAACATTGACACCAGAAAATGATGCTGATTTTACAGCTATTTTTCCGCCAGCTTTAGGATTACTCAGGTGACCTGACACTTTTCCATTGAAATCCATGGAGCGAAATGCCGCATTAACTTTATAATGCTTAAGAACTTGTTGCATATCATACGTTTTCAGAGCAACCGCCAAATTCATGTTGCGGTTTTCATCTATTTCACCGGAAGAATCCAATCGTAACTCATCATTTTTCAACCAGGCTTTTCGCAGTTTTATTTTTGAATCTTCAATTACAAAAGAACCACCACTGTATGTCAGACCAAAAAGTTTTGAAGGCTCAAATGCCACTTCCCATCCATAAAGAATGCTATTAACTCGAGGAAAAACAAGCCTTACAGAAAAATCACCCTGTAGCTCAGAAGGAATACCCAGGTCAGCAGCTTCCGCGTAAAAATCCTGAAGTTTTAAATTCTTACTTGCAACTTTCACGAATAAATTTCCACCACTAAGATCCCATGCGCCGTTGACACTTATTGGAGTATTTTTAAGTGTGCCCTTTATTTCAGCAAATTCCATTACTGTACTGTAAAAACGCTTCGTAATTAGTATTTCCGAGCTTATGTCCGTAATATAATCCCCTGTGGGAGACTTCATTCGGATTCCTCCACCGGAAACATGAATTTCAGGTTCTCTTAACGTTCCACGAATATGAACAGAGCCTTGACTTCCCCCATTACCCTCCTCAAATTTGAAAATACGAGAAAATCGGGTTGCTATTGAAGCAATATCCTTTGCAGCTAAATCTACTGTTATCCCATGATCTCCCAGAAATGCTGATGCCTTGAGGGGACTTCCTGACTCTTTTGCTTCAAGCGTAAAGTGGAGATTAAATGGTTCCGAGGGGTCCATGTATCCAGATAAAAATTTAACATCTGTAAAATTTATATCTGTTCCTAGAAGAGTTCCCTTTACACTTGAGGCTGAGGGTTTTCCCTGTAATCCGAACCTCATCGGCCCTTCTTTTGATTCAGTCCTGAAGAGTAAACTCCCACCCTTGAGAGAAATGTCTTTAATATTCAGGTCAAGTCCGGGTAAATCAACCACCACATCGAGCCCTGATACATCAGCACCCTTGAAAGAAACTTCCCAACTTTTATCTGGCAGGTCTGAGGATTCTATTGATTTATCGTTTGTTTTCGAAGGTTTTGATTTAATCAGACCAAGTATGCCAATTTCCCATGATCCTTTTTCATCCGGTTTTTCAAACATTTCAACACGCAAAAAACCGCTGGATGCCTTAATATCTCTTAAAACCAGACTTACATTTTTTCTAAGAGGCTCAATGAAAATTCTGCCTTTAGCTGTCGGAACACTTACAGTGAGGATACCCCTGCTGTCAAACATCCTCAGTCCCTTTATAGAAACTTGAGTCGAGCGGCCTGAAATAAAATCAAAGACAGCGGATGGGCGCCAGTGGACATCGTCAATTTCGATACGACCTCGTCGGTTTTTATTAAACCCGTCTTCGATCATTTTTGCGAGAGAGCGACCATTGTATCGGCTATTAACAAATTTCCAGCCGATAACAGAAGCAACGCCTAGCCCAGTGACTAAAAAGGCTATGGCAATTACCCATTTGCTCAGTCGTCTAGAATAGTTCATCAATCTGCATCCTGAAATCTCTGGATTTCTGCAATTAATAAATCCCTGATTTCACACATCTTACTCTCCGTTGAAGCTTCAACATTAATGCGCATCAAGGGCTCAGTATTACTGGCCCTGAGAGAAAACCAGTAATCTTCATCTTCTATTCTTATACCATCAATTTTAATGACTTTCTTCTCGTTTCCAAACTTTTGCAGTATATGTTCCATTACAACATCAGTCTGACCAACGGAAATATTTATTTCTCCACTGAGATGATATTCTGAAGACAGATCCAGAATTTCAGAAACCTGCATATCTTTTTTTGCCAACAATTTTAAAAATTTTAAAAAGACAAGGCTGCCCGAATCGAAATATCCACCAAGTCCCTGATAGTAATAGTGACCACTTACTTCACCACCAAACACTGCTCCGGCCTGTGCCATCGAACGTTTTGCGTGAGCATGACCTACCTTAACCATCATTGGGGTTCCACCAAACTGCCGGATCCGTTCTGATACCCACCTTGAGCATCTTACATCCATTGCAATTATAGATTTTGGTTTTTCTCTTAATTCCAGTTCGCTCAAGAAACCAAGAATAATATCTCCGTTAATAAAACGGCCATGATTATCAATAAAAAATCCACGATCAAAATCTCCATCTGGAGCAAATCCAAAATCACTTCCATCCGCCAGAACTGTTTCCTGCAATTCCTTGCGATTTTCTTCCAGCATTGGGTTGGCTTCATGATTTGGAAATGTTCCATCAGGTTCAAAATATAAATTTTTAGTCTCAATATCCAGGCGTTCAATCAATCCGGGTAACACTAAACCGCCCATTCCATTTCCTGCATCAATTGCAATTTTTCGATGTGGCATTTCTGTAGGCATACTGGCAAGGTCGAATACAGTTTCTACAAATTCATCCATAAAATTTAATTTATTTATGGTGCCCGAAAATGAACAGGAACAATGAGAACGATCTTTTTCCACAGTGTCCTTTATCTTTTCAAGCCCATATCCCAATCCAAGAGGCACCGCATTTTTCAGCACTGTTTTAATTCCGTTATACCGTGCTGGATTATGGCTGGCCGTGATCATCAAACCTGCGTCTGCTTGTAACTTTAAGACGGCGATATACATCATGTCCGTTGAAATAAGGCCCAAATCAATAATCCTTGCCCCCAGACTCTTAAGACTTGTAATAAGAGCTTCATGCAGTGGTCCCGAAGAAGGACGCATATCATGTCCAACTACAACCGTTGGAGGATCAAAAATATCCATGAACGCCCGACCGAACTTCCAGGCGAGATCCTCATCAATTTCTGAGGGATAAAGGCCTCTGACGTCATATGCATGAAACGGGCTACCCATATTACACTCCATTTTTGTAATTATTAATTAATACTTCAAGTTGGGACATGTCAGCGCAGGCAATTACTGGATCATTCCTTCGGTAATCAAGAACTTTGCCTCCCAATTCAACTGCAACTCCACCACTTTTAACCATTGCCACAATAATTTTGTCGTATTGCCAGGCATATGCTGCCTCGCACAAAGTACCGGATGCGCCGCCAATAATTATAACAATATCACCGGAAAGAGCTACAATGCTGTTTCTCGCATATCCAATTCCCGTTGGAATTATAACGTCAGCATATTGATTTGCCCCGGATGCGTCGTTTCCTGGCAATATGGCGATGCTGCGACCTTTGCGGTCTGAAACCTCGCTCATGCCTTTGCAGGCAGCTTCCATAACACCATCTCTGCCCCCACAAATAAGATTCAAACCGCTTTTCCCAACAATTAATCCGACTTCTCGTGCGATTTTACAAACATTATCTGAAATCGGTCCTGAAGAACCAATTACGCTGATATTTCCGGTAGGTCTAATTTTTTTTAGTTCCAAAACACATCCTTAAAAAAGCCCTATTTGAAGGGATAATTACAATTTTATTCATTATTAAGAAAAAAGAAACAGTTCAAAATCCATATCTGCAGGATTCTATACAATTCAGAAAGGTTTGGGGAAAAATCAACTCAGAAATAGTCTTCTTTAAAACCGAATCCAGGCATTGGCCATGACGGTTTTGTAACCATCAATTGCAAGAAAGTTATAGAAAGTATCAAGAGGTTGGTAATATGAAAAACTGCCTTTGAAATTTCCTTTTGCATCGACCGTTTCTTCAGACTTAAAATAATGAAGTACCAGCCCTAGAGTAAAATACTTATTTATATCGTAACTAGCCCCGAACATAAAATGTTTTGTATCTATAGTAGTCTCTGCCCCTGAAACATCCATGGATAGGCTTGATATATCAAATCTCAGAAATCCTTTTACATCTTTAAGTGGAGAAACGATTCCGTAAATACTTCCTGCCATAGCAGTGAAATCGACTCCGACACCACCAGGACCAGTCCAATCGGACCAGAATCTAAAGGCAATTTCTGCCCCACCTTGAAAGGTCATGTCCCCTACTTTATGCCGAACATCAACAGCAAATGCACCTGTGCCTGATTTAACAGTCTTTTCAGTATCATTTGTAGATTTATCAAATCCATATCGGAAATATGCACTCAAATCAATCTTCAGATCAGCATCAAGGTGATAAATTGCCCCAAAATCGACACTTTTCTGCTCATCAGAATTGAAATCCTCCCCGGTTATATTTCCGTTACCATTGGAAAATCCAAAACTGACTTCAATGGATTTATCAGCGAGAGGAGTCTCAAGCCAGGCGCCAAGATCTCCCGTAGGAGCCAATCCGTATGCAAGAATTATAGGATCGTAAATATACCGCATACCAGTAATTTTATCCCGGAATGAGCGGTAAAAGTTCGGCTTAATCCCTGCCTTCAACTTCGCTTCGGGCAACCCCGGGATGAAGTTACCCATTGTCAGCCAGGCATATTTTACATAAGCGGTATATGTTCCAGGATATCCTGTTCCATCGAAAACCAGATCAAATCCAAAATGTTCAGTAGGTTTGAAACCAAATCCCAGAACAGTTCGACGAATACCGAATTCATTTCGCTCCTGATCCGTATCTTTATTAAAGATACTCCCGAAATGAGTAAAGATCTCTGCCTTGACGGTCATATAATCCTTTGCGGATTTAGGACTTGCGACAGCTTTTCCTTCAGATTTTTGATTTTCAGATACACTTGCTGGAACTACCGTTTTGGGAGGAGGTGCAGGACTGGCAGTTGTCGCTGGTTTAACAACGGGTTTGGGTTCTGCAGGCTCCGGTGTTTCCCCGGGTTGCTGAGAAAGGGTAATAAAAACAAATAATGCCGCAAAAAAATTCATAATTGCCTCCTTATGTGAGATAAAGTCATTTTTATCACATTTAACAAAAAATTGAATACTAAACTTGTTAACAATTTAAAGTCCTGATATAGATATCTCCAGGTTTTCACCCAGCCAGTGACCGCAAGGTGTTAAATTCAATAGTGCCCTGTTAGGATTTTTAATAAAATCCTTCGCTATTTGATAAAAATTGAATTTCAGAACACGAATTAACTTGTGTCAGTTTCATTTGTCATGTCAATCTTATCGGAAGAAAATCGTATTTCTCAAGTTTTTTTGAAAAATGATTCTTGACATCACACGTTTGAATTGCTAATTATACGGCCCCATGCGTAAGTTCGCGCAGGATTTGACAGATTATTTTTTGAATTAAACCATTTTTCGGTTTTAGAGGTAAATAATGGCCCATCACAAGTCAGCTATCAAAAGACACATTCAGAGCCTGAAAAGACAGGAACGGAATCGCTTTTATATTTCCACAATGAAGACTTTTATCAAACGTACGAGAGAAGCTCTTACCGGTGAAAACAAAGAGCAGGCCACGACTGTTCTGCGCTCAACAACCAGTTTTATACAGAAAGTGGCTAGTAAAGGAATTATTCATCCTAACAAAGCCTCAAGACTCGTATCAAGACTCTCCGGCGCTTTCAATAAAAAGTTTGAAGCCTGATTCTATTGAAATTATAAATTTCGCGTCCTGAAAATCAATTTTATCAAAATTGTGCATATTTAAGAAAATATGCTGATGATATTATTGTTGTAATTTCATTAGTAGTAGTTTGTCCTGGCAAAAATTCGGTGAACCCTTGAAAAATCCTTTTTCAGGACATTAACTAAATAATTTGTAAATCATCCGAAAATCAGGGGCTACGGATGTTTCCTTTCAGTTACTGGCAGAATTTTAAAGAATTTATTCTGAAACATGAGAAAGTACTTTGGGTACTGCATTCCGTTTGGGCCCTTGCATTCGGAATTCTTGTTATCATTTTCTTCCATGGTGATTTCAGTCAGGTTCGCAAACTTACTCTCTACCTGATGGCGCTGTTGCTTTTACTTATTATCTTCGATCGAGTAGCTCAAACAGAATTAAGATCCGGGGCAAATAAAAAAGGAATCAAAACTGTTCTGAATTATGTGATGAAAAACATGTATCAGGGACTCTATTTCTTCATGATTCCCTTTTACTGGGAGGCTTCGGTCCTGGGATCCGCGAATTTTATTTTTACTGCTATCGTCGGAATGGTAGCACTTCTTTCAACTCAGGATTTGATATTTGATAACTGGCTTATGGAAAAGAAGTTTTTGAGAGCTGCCTTCTATAGTTTTTGTCTTTTTGCCAGTTTCGACCTTCTTCTACCCCTGTTCATTCCATTGCCTACGCACTTCACTCTCATGATAGCAGCGTTTCTTGCTGTTTTCGCATTCGTGATTCTTCATTACCCTGCTCTGCTTTTCAAAAAAGGCTATCTGCGCTGGATAGTAATAGCAGGCTTCGCAGTGGCCGGCATTTTCTATACTTTTAGATCATTCATTCCCCCTGCGCCATATAAAATAACGATCTCTCAACTCTCCGCTGCAAAACCTGATTCGTCTACTCCACCGGATAATGAGGGAATTAGACGAATTCATACAGATGATTTCAATTCTAAAAAGCTTTTCCTGTCCCATATACTTGAAAGCCCTGTTTATCCACGTGATTCTTTTCGCCACATCTGGAAGCTTAATGGAAAAGTCATTAAAAAAGAGAGTCTTATAAAATCCAGGGTCTCGAAAGATAAATACCTTATCTGGTCTTCACTTTGCTGGGAGGACATAGGAATTATGGATGTCACAGGCCACTGGACAGTAATTCTTCAAACCGGTGGTGATCAAATACTAAAGAAAAGGTCCTTTCTGGTCGTTAACTGATAATAAGAAATTGTTTTTGGAAACTAAGTGTTTCTCCAACCGTCGGAATATTTTTAAGCCGACAAAGGATTTCATTCATGTTCCGAATTCTACTGGTTGACGACGAACCAAATATACTCAAATCTTTAACTCGATTTCTGGCCGACATCGAATGCGAAGTAGTTACTGCACTTTCGGGAATAGAAGCAATTGATATTGCAAAGGAATCTAATATAGATGTGTGCATAAGTGACTACCACATGCCAGGCAAAAATGGCATCGATGTACTTAAAACGATTAAGACCATAAATCCAGAAATCGTTCGAATACTCATAACAGGAGGTGTTGGTTCCGGGGAAATTATAAATGCAGTCAATGAAGCATCCATTTATTATTTTCTTCAAAAACCTGTTGATGGAGACAGCTTCGCAAAATTAGTAACTAATGCTGTTCAATACAAAAACCTGAATGCTGAAGTTAAAAATCTGGCAGACGAACTAGCTGAGAAAAATCGTAATCTGGAAAAAATGAATCGCACACTCGAAAATGAAGTGCGCAAAAGGGCTGGGGATCTCATGGAGAGGGAGTTCCGCCTGCATAAAGCCGTTATGTTTGTGCTTGAAAAAGTGTCAACTATCACAGGAAATCCACCGTCTCGTGAAGCAGATCCACTGGATTCAATCCAGAAAGGATTCCTTGAAATGCTTAAACGATTCCACGAAAAGGAAAATGACCTGAAAAAAGCAAATTCCCACTTGAATATTCTACTCGAAGAAAAGGCCAGAGAACTGGTCCACTCCGAGCGGATGGCTACTATAGGTAAGCTGGCAGCAGGTGTTGCCCATGAAATAAACAACCCGAACTCAATCATTAAAGCGAATGCAATGATTTTGAAAAAAGCCGCCGAGATCGCAAATGTGTACCCTGGCACCGAGGAGGATTTCAATATTACAATTGATCGGATAATCCGTAACAGCAATCGCATTGACTCAACAGTGAGCTCACTGAGAAATTATTCAAGAAAAGGATCCGTTGAGGATTCTACGATAAGTATAACCGAATGTATTGACAACGCTCTTGGATTTGCTCGAACCCAATTCGGAGATGTTTTTACAGTAAGTCAAAAGTATTTGCATGGAATACCACATTTGACTGGTAATGCACAGGAACTCACTCAGGTTTTTCTGAACCTGATCGCGAATGCAATTGAAAGCTGCCTTCCACAAATGGCTGAAATTGAAATTGAGGTCAGTTTTGATGAAACTTCTATTACTGTGGCTGTGAGCGATAATGGCAGTGGCATTCCAGCAGCAATTGCAGATAAAGTATTTGAGCCTTTTTTCACGTCGGGCAAGGGACAAGATGGAACCGGCTTAGGGCTTTCTATAAGCCTTGGAATAGTAGAAAATCACGGTGGAACCATTTTTTTTAAACAAAAAGATGGGTCAGGTACTCTTTTTTTCGTAAATCTGCCGATAAAACGTGAAGGAATTAAATTATGAGCGATCAGGAAGCTAAAATCCTTCTCATTGATGACGAAAAAGATGTAGTAGACACTCTTGAGAGGATCCTGCTTTTTGAAAATCTCAAGTGTGACAAGACAACAGACCCTGACAGAGCTGTTGAACTTATGAACGAAAAAATGTACGATGTAATCATAACAGATATTATGATGCCAGGTTTAAGTGGAATAAAAATATTAAAAATCGCAAAATCCATTAATCCACTTTGCCATGTAATAGTAATAACTGGGTACTCAACAGTAAGTACTGTATACGAATCCATCACCAGAGGTGCTTTTGATTTCTTTGTTAAACCATTTGACGATCTGGATGGCATTTTGAAAACAGTTTCCCTTTCAATTGGTAGAATCAGAAGGTGGCAACTTCTGATTAAAGATAAAAGTTTTTCTTAAGGAGGTCTGTAATGGCTAGGAATGCGTTAATCGTTGATGACTCTGGTGTAATGCGTAAAATTGTAATGAGAAACCTGAGAAACACAAACATCCACTTTGACCACATTTTTGAGGCTGGAGATGGTCTTGAAGGTTTAAAGGTACTGGAATCCAATGAGGTAGCTGTCATTTTCAGCGATGTGAATATGCCTAATATGAGTGGGCTGGAAATGGTTAAAAAAATTGGCGAACAATTTGGGAAAGGCAAAATTAAAATAGTCATGGTCACAACAGATGGTGCTGAAGAGACCATAAACGAGGCAATGTCCTACGGCGCAGCAGGCTATATTAAAAAGCCATTTACGCCAGAGCAGATGGTTGCCTATCTCCAGGACTTATTATAGTTTTCAGTTTCAACAGGTTCAGTTTTCTCATTTACTGGTAGTGACCTGTCTCTCACTGTTTTCTGCGAAAACAGTTGCGAAGCAAATCGGCATGAGGGACGATTTCCTGCGGAAATACGTTTTAGACAGTAACCGCAATGTGTTGAATTTACTGGTAGTGGCCTGTTAGAAATTTTAATGACTATGAATTTATGAAAGTGTTCTGAATAGTATGTTTTCATAAACATGCTCAATTTTGATATAAATTGAATTTCAGGACACGAACTTGTTAAGGGGAAAAGGAACGCCTCTAAATGAAAGTTGACTATAAAGCTCAGGAACTCAGCGCTCTTGTCAGTGCTTCGGAAATAGAGTCAATCCTTGATACTATATCCGAAGGTCTACAGGTCGTGGTCAACCTTGATGAAAATGAACTTTCTTTTTCAAAAGTTGAAGTATCTTCTGCAGCTGCAAACAGTATCTACAGCAAATATAAAAAGAAATCTGTGGGTTTAAAGGTAAATTCAGGCTCTGAGGAGGTTGGATACTTCGCTTTTGTTCTGGACAGGAGTGTCGGGATAAGATTGGCAGGGCTCATGATGATGATGCCGGAGCCCACTATAAAAGAAAAGGTAGATAATGACGATTTCAGTTCCGACGATGAGGAAGTCCTTTTCGAAATAGGAAACATTCTCGCAGGCAGCATTGATGATTTGGTACACCAAAACCACTCTCACTTTACTTCAAGATTAAAAATGGACTCCCTGCTAAAAGGAGATGACCTTGAAAATCTTGAGTCAGCTCTGGGGGTTCTGGTGCATGCGACAATTACTTTCCAGACAAAGTTTAATCACAATTTTGCCATCTTTATTAACAAAAACCTATTAGCCTCCATCTGGAAATCATCACTGAAAGAGGAACCCGCTGCAACGGATTCCACTTCCCCAAACCTGCTCGGAGATGATGTACCTAAAGCATTGATAATTCAGGATGAAAGTGACAAATCAAAAAAGATTTCCTTTTATATTGAGTCCAGATTTAACATTGTGGAAGTTACTGATATCGGGTTAGCCAAAGACATTCTCGGCCGGGAGCGGATTGATTTGGTGTTCGTTGACATGGAGAGTAAAAGTCCAGCAGGCATCCCGATTGATAAATGGATTAAAGCAGTTACGAGAACAAGTAGACTTCCCGTTATCGCAATTTCATCAAGGCCCACTAAAAGTATGGTTGTATCCGCTTTGCGCAGTGGGGCATGTGATTTTATTACTGTACCTTGGGATCCAGAAAAGATTCTTTTAAAAATTGATGAAGACCTTGCTGCCCACCAGGCAAAAATGAAGAAAACATTGTAAATACTGAAATTCCAACCTAATACTTGCCATTTTTTAAATCATGTGAAAAAACTGTCGCATGAAAATTGTGGTTCCTCATAGTGATCTCCTCTTTGAAAAAGCTTGTGCAGCAGTAAGTCTTCTGCGGAAACATGGATTTGAATCCTACTTTGCCGGAGGATGCGTCAGAGACCTCATTATGGGAAGGTCGCCAATTGATTATGATATTGCTACCGCTGCAAAACCGGAAGATGTGACAGAAATTTTTAAAAAAACTGTCACCGTTGGAGCAGCGTTTGGTGTTGTTGTTGTGATTTTTGAAGGGTTTACTTTCGAGGTTGCCACTTTCAGGAATGATAATAATTATATTGACGGCAGGCGTCCTGAGTCAGTTACATTTTCCACAGCGAGAGAAGATGTTCTAAGGAGAGATTTCACAATAAATGGACTTCTGTTGGATCCCGAAACAGGAAATGTTTTTGATTATATAGATGGAATAAAGGATATTGAAAGAAGAGTTATTCGAGCAATTGGAGACCCAGCAAAACGTTTCGGAGAGGACCAACTGAGAATATTAAGAGCCATAAGGTTTGCTGCCAGACTTGATTTCAGCATTGATCCCGAAACGTGGGATTCCATATGCTGCTGCCCTGAGCGAATCAGGAATGTTTCCTGGGAGCGGGTCAGGGATGAGATAGAAAAGACTATAACCAATCGTGGAGCGGGTAAAGGACTCAGACTTCTCAAGGAATCAGGATTGCTTGAAATTGTACTCCCGGAAGTAAAAGCCCTTGATGGTGTTGAACAAAATCCTGAGTTTCATCCAGAAGGCGATTGTCTGGAACATACAATCAGAGCATTTGAGTCCAATGAGAATTGGCCTCTGGAGCCAATTTTAGCATGGGCCCTTCTTTTTCATGATACGGGGAAAAAAGATGCGTTTACAATAAATAACTCTAAAATTACTTTTTACTGCCATGAATCTATAGGCTCAAAACTAACTGAAAAGGCTTTATTCAGTTTGCGTTTATCTCGAAATGCAATTTCTGATATTTCGAGTCTAGTAGCTGACCATATGAAGCTAATGCATATTTCGCAGATGAAGGATTCGTCAGTAAAAAGACTCATGGGAAGAGATTTAAAATCCGCTCCGGATTTGGAGCGGGAATATTTCCGTTTACTGTGTGAACTGAACAGGCTAGATAATCTCAATAGTCCTGAGAAGTTAAGTGATTATTTTCTTGCACTGGAGCGCATGAAAGCCATTCCAGTCGGTGAGGAGAAACCAGCGCCACTTCTGAGTGGTGATGATATTTTATCGATGGGTGTTCCTCAGGGACCTGCTATTGGCAAAATTCTTAAATTGCTTATGGAAGGTCAGCTGGATGGTAGAATTATTGATAAGGAATCAGCTGAAGCCTTTGCCAGAGCCATTATTAATGGGACAGGTGATCAATGAACACTCTTTTAGATGAGTGTAATAAACTTATCAGTCTTTATGAGTTGCAAAGAATTCCCCTTGAAAAACAACTTCATACCATCTGGTGGGAATCAGTTACTGATACTAAAACTCCAATTACACGAAATGCATCAGAAGCCAGCATTAAACTGTGGAAAATACATTCAAATCATAAGTTTTTACAGAAAGTTAACCGCAAACTTGATGACTGTATTAAGGCTGGGTACCAGGGTCAGGAGTTTCGCTGCCTGGAAATTCTTAAAGCTAATTTTATCAGAGAGGGCTTTTCCGGGGATCTTAGAAAAGGGATTGAAAGCCTTTCCAGTCTTCTTGAACATAGAGCTCTTAATTACCGTCCTGTAATCGATTATCGAGGCAGAAAACGTCGTCTCACTCAAAACGATATTCATGCGGAACTGCGCAGCGGTTTAAAAATCCAGAGAAAAGCCCTGTGGGAAGGTGGCCGGAGAGTCGGTAAAATACTTTTTCGAAGCGGTTTTATTGAGCTTGTAAAACTCAGAAACCAGGGAGCCCGTGCATCAGGATTCAATGATTTTCATGAAATGTCTTTAATACTTGATGAGCTTGATCCCTGCTGGCTTGATAATTTTATGACCGAACTGGATAACGTAACTCGTGTTCCTTTTGAAATACTTAAAGAACAGATCGATACTCGATTGGCATCCTATTTCGGAATCAAAACGACATCTTTAATGCCCTGGCATTATTCCGATCTGCATTTTCAGGAACTTCCCGTCTGGAAAAAGACAGATCCCGGTAAAAAGCTCAAGTCAGATCCGGTAAAAAATATCTCGCGATTGTTCCGCTCTCTGGAAATTGATATTTCCGATATTCTTCTTTCCAGCGATTTTAAAAAACGAAAAAATAAAATAAGTCACGCCTATTGTTTGGATCTGGACAGAATGGGCGATGTAAGAATTATTGCAACGGATACGAACGATTTTACCTTTATTTCTACCCTTCTTCATGAGTGTGGGCATGCTGCTTTTTTTAAATATATAAATTCTGACCTGCCCTATATACTAAGACAACCGGCCCATACTTTTCTCACTGAAGGAGTCGCGATATTTCTTCAGAATTTTGCCTGGGATGCAGACTTTTTAAGTACGCTTTATTCAAAAAAGCCAGGTTTCTGGAAGAAGTATCAAACTAATAATCTTGAAAGAATTCAACGTGAGTCATTGATATTCGCAAGATGGTCACTGGTTATGTATCAATTTGAAAAAGCACTTTACAAAAATCCGGAACAAGACCTGCAAAAGCTCTGGTGGGAACTTGTAAGTAAATACCAACTTCTTCAAGTGCCTCCTGACAGAGAATCCAGATGCGACTGGCTTTCAAAGGTCCATCTAATAACAAATCCCGTTTATTATCATAATTATCTTCTTGGAACTGTTTTTTCGTCTGCCCTCATGAGAAAGTTTTTTCCATTAAGTACACCTGAGTCCTTATTATCTTCAGCAAAATCACTCAAGATCGGACGTTTTTTTCGAGACAGTATTTTCATGCATGGTAAATCGCTCCATTGGCAGGATGTGATTCTAAAGACCTTCGGAGAGGTCCTATCGCCAACTATGTTGACCGGATCTGACTAGAAAGCATATTTACTGACCTGAAAACCGATGGAAACTTGAAAAGTTTGAGGGACGATACACGAACTGACTTATATTTTAATATTTTTTTTTGTAAAAAAAAATCGCATGGTATATATTTGCCTGACTTGGTATCATCTCCGAAAATCCAATCGATTATCTGAAATTGATTTTTCGAAGATATTTGCTGGTTCAGTTATTCAGATCAATTTCGCTTCAAGCGGATCGAAAAGCTGCGTACGCTTGCTGTATTCGATCGATAGTTGAACGGATAGTTGCCAGATACGTTATAAATGGAGAGCAGTAATGAGCATTTCCCGACAAATTGAAATAAAATCATCCAAAGAAAATATTTTTCTTTGCCTGGTAAAACCTCAGGAACTCAACGTCTGGTGGATGTGTGACGCCATAGTTGACGCAAAGGTTGGTGGTCTGTGGGTATTAGGATGGGGTAAAGACAGCAGTGTCGGTCATCAAACAGTAATGGCTGGGGTAATAAGTGAATACCACCCTTATGATAGGTTGAAAATATATATTGATCCTGTCTATATCGAATTCGAACTGGCATCCATTCCCGGGGGGACCATGGTCTCATTGACTCAGGATAATTATCCTGATCCCGAAAGTGAAGAAAATGCTTTCGAAACCTGGTACTCAAGCCTTCAGGCAATGAAATCCCATTGTGAAACACGCCATGCCGCTGCGTCCTCAAACAAGCCAACGGTAAATGTAATGATGTCCGACATCTCATACCCGGGTCGAGATAACAGAGAGCCCAGTGGGATGTATAATCTGAAGTCAGGCGAAATTGCACATCCCGTAGATAACGTTCCTGTTTCTGAAAAGTCTGATAATCCCGGTGATTTCAAAGTTCTTGACGATGGTGGCTTTCCAATTACAAACCCATGGGGCGTTGTAAAGTCATGGAAAAAGGAACAGGGTTTCGGATATGTCGACCATCCGGAAATTGGCGAAGTAATGTTCGATTATGATGGATGTGACTTTGAACCCGTTGAAGGGGATAAAGTACTCTTGCTTGTAATCAAGAAAACATGGAATGGTAAACCCAAGTGTAAACGCATTTCCTGTCCGGCCAAGGGATCAAGTACAAAAGCCTGATTTGACCTGCTCCAGTTTAATTCTACTGAACTGATGAAGAGCGTTCTTCAGAAATTTCATAATCTTCGGCGTGCATGGTTTCCAGAGCGTGTAGATTGACAATAATTCCAAATCGATTTTCAATTTCAGTAAGCCATTCCTGATACGCGTGAGTAAGGTAATCTGCGACTTCAAGATTGCAGTTTACTCTCATTCCTGTAATTCCTGCTTTTCCGGACCGCCTGATTAAGTTTCTTATGATTTCGATACAGATACTTTCAATCGACTTAATGTATCCCCTTCCCCGGCAATAAGAGCAAGGCCGTGTCATGGCACTTATGAGGCTTTCTCTGGTTCGTTGCCTTGTCATCTGCATGAGGCCAAACTCACTGATTGGCAAGACCATGTGTCTTGCACGATCCTGAGCGAGTTCTTCTGAAAAGATCTGCATTACCTTTTGCTTGTTGTCTTCTCCCTGCATATCAATAAAATCAATAACGACAAGACCGCCTATATTGCGAAGCCTTAATTGAAGAGGAATTTCACGGGCTGCTTCCATATTTATCTGGGTAATTGTATCCTCCAGGGATCTGTTTCCCACATAACTCCCAGAATTTACATCGATTGTAGTGAGGGCTTCCGTTCTTTCAATGACAAGATAACCACCACTTTTTAGCCAGACTTTTTGAGTAAGTGCCTGATCTATCTGCGGTTCAAGATCCCAGGAATCAAAAATGGGAATCTCCCCTTCATAAAGCTTTATGCGATCCAGATACTTGGGCATAAAAGTACCAACAAATTCCTGCACGCGATTAAAATAATTCCGGCTGTCGACATAACATGAATCGATATCATTGTTCATCAAATCCCGAACGCAACGAATCACAAGATCTAGCTCGCTGTAAATAAGACACGGTGGTGCCATGGAATTATATTTATCAAGAATAGTCTTCCACAGAAGGCTTAAATATTCCATATCGTTTTTGAGTTTTTGATTACTCTGCCCCTCAGAAACAGTACGGACTATAAACCCACCGTTAAGATTCTGTTTAAGTTCCTCAACAATATCCTTGAGACGGGTACGTTCTTCTTCATCTTCGATTTTACGTGAAATGCCAATGTGATCCACATAGGGCATAAAAACAATATGTCTTCCCGGCAGCGTCACATATCCGGTGACGCGACTTCCCTTGGTGCCAAGAGGGTCTTTTGCCACCTGAACGAGAATGTCCTGACCCGGAGAAAGTAAGTCCTCAATACGGGGCATATTGAACAGTTCTTCATCTTCTTCTGTCAGATCAAGCAGTTCTTCATCATCATCAAGTTCGCCATCAACATCGCTCTCGGAATCAAGGTAGAGGCGTATTTTGTTAGGAACACGTCCTCCGACTACATCTGTAATATAAAGAAAAGCCGCTTTCTCCATTCCAATATCTACAAAAGCAGCCTGCATCCCCGGCATTACCCTCACAATTCTGCCTTTATAAATATTACCTACGTTTGATCCATTTAATTTCCTCTCAATGTAAAGTTCTGCCAGCGAACCATTCTCAACTAAGGCCACTCGATGTTCCGGGCCATCTGTATTTATCAATAAAACATTCTTTTTACTCATCTTTTTCCTATTGCAAATAAATAATAATAAAAAAGTTTAAAAACTCCATCCAATTGAGTATAAGTTATACAGATAAATAAAGCCGTTTGACACTTTTTTATTATTGTTTTTTTTAATTACAGGAGGTGACCTTTGAAGTATTTTTTAATTTTATTGTTATCCATTCCACTTCTGGGCGGATGTGCATCCAAGTCAGAATATGCTCCCCGGTACGCATCTGACAGCAATGCCGGCGCTGCAGAATCAGTAACCGCAACAGGTGGTTCATACCGTTCATCCCGGAGATCCCGCCCGGGAAGATATTCTCCTGCCCCCGCGCCTGCTTCTGACTCTTATGCAGATAAGGACAGTTCTAAAAAGCAGATGGAATCTGAGGAAGTTGCAGAGAAAAAGCCCGCTGACAATCAGCCTGAAAAGCCTGAAACAAAATCCGATTCTGTCAAGATCTCCCGGATGATAATCTACTACGGAAATTTAACGCTTCAGGTGCTGGATCCCGAGAAAAGTGTTACTACTGCCGTAAAAATGGCGGAAGATGACGGTGGATACATGAAATCCAGGGATAATTTCACAATTGTCCTTCGAATTCCCGCAAATAAATTCTTCCCATTCATCACTAAAATTGAGCCTTTTGGCGAAATCACCTACCGGAGAATCCGGAGCGAAGACGTGACTGCCCAGTTTGTAGATCTCACAATGCGGATGAACAATCTCATTAAAACAAGAGATCGCCTGCTCTCAATTCTGTCAAAAGCGACAAGAGTATCTGACACTCTTGAAATTGAAAGAGAAATAACCAGAGTCACCGGAGAATTGGAACGGATTAAGGGATCTCTTAAATATCTGCAGAACCTGGTGTCTTTTGCCACATTGACGATCTCCTTCAATAAGAAATATTACAGTTACAACCCATCCGGTAAAAAGATTGAACTCGGAACTCCGATCTACTGGATTAAAGGCTTTGATATATCAACACTTTTGGGGAATTAAAACATGAAACATATACTTTTTATTACAGCAATTTTAGCAATGTCTGCTTGTGGAAACGTAAATTTTGATCCACCCTCAGGTTTTGTGGAAAAATACAAAACCAATAACAGCCTTGTTGTCGTAAGTGCCGATGCAAGCCGGATTAGAGTCACTTATAAAGAAAACAAAAAGAATGGTACCGCAGAATTCTGGGGCGAGTTACTCAAGCGTGAGCTCACAAAATTCAAAGCATATAAAATGGTGAAAAGTGATTCTTACAAGTCGAAGGGCATGATAATGGAATTTGAGCCCCCGGAAATGTATAAGGGGTTTGTTTATACTGTGGCAGTGCTTGCAAATGACGATGATGTCTACGTTATCGAGCTCGGATGTGATAAAAAATCATGCCCCGAGAAGCGAAAAGCTTTCGATAAATTAGTCAAAAAGGTTTACAATAAGAAAATCAAATAGTTAGATAGGCCTTATTTTTAACTGCTCACAATCACGTCATAAAATTACATTTTTCCCTCTTTTTCACATTTAATATTATCAACAACTTACAAATAAAAATATTTTTTTTCGTGAAAAAAATAAAAAATAGCTACACATTCTCTGATCATTTACTATAGTTAACATCAACTTGACCGATTCAGTTAATTCCACTGTGTACAGAGCATCGGATCTGTATTCATTTTTTTTCTGTGCACATGGAAACACGTGATTGCACTCGTAGAAAAGGTCGAGTGTGAATCTAAAATATTAGTCTCTTAGTAATAAATTTCGGCATTGGGCCGATATTTTATAAACTGTACTCTAGTCAAACTTAACTGAGACAGCACTTTAGCTGTCAGGAGGTTTTTATGGATCAGAAAGAAAAAGTAACAAAAAAAGGTCGTAAACCAGGAATCTATGAGCTCGAACAGGAAATCAGAGATCGTATTGCCGGTATGCATTCAGAAGGTATGAGTCTTCTTGAAATCGCAGAAAAACTGACTGAAGACGGAGTTCCTACTGCCCGCAGTGCAAAATGGCACGAAGCAACAATCAAAGTCATCCTTAATCAGATGGGCCTTGAGACCGGCAGATACAAAGTTCCTCAGGATACCAAGGACAAAATCCTCGACCTTCACAAACAGGGTCACTCCACTTACAGAATCGCTCTTCTTCTCACAGAAGAAGGCGTTCCCAACTCAAGAGGCAAGCCGAAATGGTATCCCAGGACTGTTGGAAGAATTATCAACAGACTTCTCAATCCCATCGGCGGCAAAAAGAAATAACGCCTCTCTTCTTCACTGACCGATTACGGTTAACATCCCTCTTTAAACCAACATAATCCTACAATAAATTCTGGAGAACCTATCTCCATTCAAATATTTTTTCAGTGCGGTGATAGGTTGCAAAAGCTGAAATAAAACAGGCCAGTGCAAAAAGTGCAAATCGCCCCCATACAGACATTGTCTGATTTGAGTACCAACTGAATAAACTGAAGAGAATACAAATGACCATGAGTGCGGCCATTGCCGGAGCAGTAAACCGAACAGCCTTGAGTTTGAAAGTCAAAAAGAAAAAATGCGCAATGAGTATCAATATATAAAGTCCCGCCCAGGAATAGGTTATTATATTGATTCGCTTTTCCTTCCAGGGTCCTTGAGTCATTTTCGCTCCGGAGTATCGTGGAGCTTCCTTCGTTTTGACAAAAAATTGAAAGTGAGATCCTTGTCCGTGCTTCAATTTGACAATTACTTTTTCGATGTGTTCATTTATATCGAATACCAGTTTCCAGTCGCGCTTTTTGAATTTTCCATCCAAAACTCCGCGCGTCCCTGTCGATTCCAGGGCTTTCCGAATGTATCGACGCCCACTTTCCGTGTGAATCCACAACTCAATATTTCCTTTTGAACCTGCCGAAAGACTCCTGACTGCGCCGTCAAGCTTCCACGTATAATTACAACCTGAGACCGTATACAAATCCAACATACCTTCATCGGGTAAATTCCCTGTGTCGATGACAAAGAATTTCTCATCACGGCTTATTTTTATGGGAAGATGCCACTGGATGTTGCATTTCAGGTCCGGCACAAACAACTCGGGCGAACTTGATGAAAACTCTTCAGGATTTGTAAAAGACATCAATAGAATCAATAGAATAAACACTGTGCAAAAACTCCTCACGGTCAATTTTATTCAGTATTTCTAAAAAGTATTCAATTTTCTGATAATTGTTACTATAAACTTAACTCACTGTCTGTAGACATTGTACAGCTTTTGGACTTTCCTCAACGCTGGTTTTATATAAATGCCATCTATTCTTTTCAATTTTTCACTTTACGGCTTCCTCAAAAATCAACTGTACTTTGACCCGTTTCTTATTATTTACTTGAAAACTCAATCCCTTTCGTGGTTTTCAATTGGACTCCTTCTGGGTATCAGAGATCTCACAGTAAATATTTTTGAAATTCCATCCGGATTTATATCCGATCGCCTTGGCAGACGCCGGACACTGATTTTCGGTTGGCTCTGTTACATTTCTTCATTTATATTTTTTATTTTTGCCTCAAACTTTCTCCTATTTCTACCAGCATTTTTACTCTTTGGAATTGGGGAGAGCTTCCGCAGCGGCACCCATAAAGCAATTATTTTTTCATGGCTCAAATCCCGAAGTATGGAAGACCAGCGGACGAAAGTTTATGGTTATACCCGTTCCTGGTCCCAAATAGGCAGTGCCGTTTCCGTAATAATTGCCGGAACAGTGGTGATAATATGGGGAAATATCCGCCTTTTATTTATAATTACTCTGATTCCGTATATTTTCGGCCTCGTTAATTTCATGTTCTATCCACGGGATGAATCAGTTTCTGTTTTATCCCGTGATGCAAACCAGAATTCTTTTTTTTCAGTCCTCAAAGGTCTATTTACTCGCCCTCACCTCCTTAAAGCCATGTTTGAATCTCTCAGTTTTGAAGGCATATATCAGGTTTTCAAACCATGGTTTCAGGTTTTCCTTTTTACGGGAGGTATTTTACTTGCCTCCCGATCGGACCTCGCGAGCTCAAACACCGCTGCCGGACTCACAATAATGGCTGGATACGCATTTCTTCACATCATTGGAGCAGTTGGATCCCGCCATTCTCACAGGCTCAGGGAAAAGCTCGGGAGTGAAGTTGCCGCCATGAACTTCCTCTGGTTGATTTTTACAGCAACATTCACATCCATGGCAATTACTGCGTTTTTCGGTTTTTATCTCATTGCAGGCTTTCACTTTATCATCCTGTCCCTGGCTTATAACCTTTGGCGCCCTGTTTTTCTCTCATATTTTGATAGTTTCACCCCGGATAACCTTCAGGCAACAGTCCTGAGCATGGAAAGTCAGGCCAAATCACTTTCGAAAGCGCTCCTCGCTCCGTGTATCGGCTTTATCGTCGATTTCACAGGGCTAAGATTTGTACCCACCTTTTTCCTGATTCTGATTGTGATTTCATTGCTGATCATTTCGCGCTTCAGAAACCTGAAACCCAGCCCTGATTTTAAAGTATAGCTACTGCATTTCACGACGGAAGCGTGGTGGATCCGGGCGAGGCTTGAAAGGCTCAATTTCCGGGGCTTTCCAGTTTGGATCATCAGGCTTTTTTGTACCCTTTCTAATGATCATCGTTGCCGGTGGGTAAATAAGGGTCCAGGTCTGAGCCTTGATTTCATGACCGACTTCGTCAAAGAAAATCCGTCGCCGGCGAATAATGTAACCCTTCTGCCCCCGCTGATCCAGTTTCATCTCCCCTTCAAGAAGTTCCGGATCCTTTCGGAAAGCAAGTTGGAAAGGAGTCTCTTTAACAATCCTGCGTTCAAACCCGACTTTGTGGTACGGACGCTGCCGTCCGAGGATTTCAGCTCTCACCCGACCGTCGGAAACATCAATGCGTATTACAACGGGGAACGGATATTTATTTCGGATAACGAGGTCTACGGCGGGGTAAACAACGGTGGAATCTAAGCCGAGATCGATGTAGTGACTGATCTGACTGTGGGGTTTGGCATTAATGATGTCAATTCCAGCGAAAAATGACGCTGCAAACAGCGTGGAAGCAATCTGGCACATACCACCACCCATATCATCCACAAGCTCACCCATCGCAATTACCGGGGCAATTCTGTAGCCTTCTTTGGCCGTACGGGGACCGACCAACTGGTTGAAAGACAATTCTTTTCCAGGCATCAGGATGGTTCCAGTAATCTTAGCTGCCCCAAGTCTCAGATTATAAACCCTGTCTGCGTACTTGCCCCAACTCTCATAGGATGTTTCGTACCAGCCCATTACTTTACTCAAATCAATTCCTTCGAGCTGTTTCGTTTTAATGGAGGGACTGGAAACCTCCACGACCAGATCTGAAGTGCTGTCACCTTTTTGGATGGCTTTCTCAAAAGCACTTATACTTCCGGATATATCCAGAACCATACCTTTTTTTCCAGGAACGATGACCTTTTTAATGAGATCCACTCGCGCCTGAGTCGCCGGACGATCGATGGATTTCTTCAGTTTTTCAAAATAATCACTCATCGTCCCCCGATTATACTTTATGGGGATATAAAACTTAATGAGCGCCTTTTTTGCCCACTTCCTGAAAAGAAGTCTTTTCCAGAACCCCTTTTGCTCACTGGATATCAGCGAAATATCCTCAATAACAGACGCTACATCATATCTGATACCCATCTTCTCGAGAGAAACTTCCCATGTCTTATCTCCGTGTTTTAACTTAATAATACGCCCTTTCCGAGAGGCGACAATCTTATCCAGAGCAGTTTTGATATCTTCCACGGTCATCATGCCCACACTGTGATTATCCACGGTTATTCCCGCAGGGATTTTCTTGAAACCGGATGGACGAATGAAAAACGCAGTGGCGACGATAGATACAATTGAAACGATAATGAGAATTGCGTCAGGAATGTATTTTTTCATGAGATCTTCTTTTATTACTCTTGTCCTGTAAGTCGTTTGGAGTTTGCTAAGGTATTTTAATTGTTCCCCGGCGGACAACCCCGGAATCAAATCGGACTCTGAATATTTTACCTGTAATGCAGGATAGAACCTTCCGGTCAGCTCCTTCCATTTTAATCGTAACTGACCCATCAATACCGATTGTAGCGTGAAACTCACCTTCACCACACGGTTTAATTAAAGATTTCAGAGCCTCAAGGTCTACAGAGCGAATGGGGTTCTCCGGTTTCGTTACACTTCTAACGACGGGAGCGGGCCTCGGAGCGGGACGCCGGGTCACCGGCAGGGGCGGAGGCGGAGCGCTTTCATCCTCATCATTTTTAATTAACCCCTGAGATTTGAGTTCCTTTTCCCTTTCCATGCGGCTGAGGTCTTCGAGCTGCTTTTGGGGCGGAGCGGTTTTGTCCACGGGGGGATCCACGTTCTTTGCGGCCTCCGGTTTTTTATCACACGATACAAATAATAGTAGAAAGATAACTGCAAACTTCATGATTGTAGCCCCTTCACAATAGATTCGCGTACCTTTTCAAGAAGTTCATCGACTTCGAGTCCCGTGGGATCCACCGGAGGATGAAATGTAACCGTCACAGGACATCGCCTTAATTTCAGCGAGTTTTTCTTCATGAGTTTCCAGGAATCCTCGATGGTTATGGGCACAACAGGGACACCACATTCCTTGGCTAGCCAGAAAGCACCCTTTTTAAATGGCAAAAGCTCGGGTCCTCCGGAGCGCGTACCTTCGGGAAACAGAACTATGTTCTGCCCTGCCCTGATTCGTTCCCCGGCGCGACGGATACTCGCATGAGCCAGTTCCCGGTTGGAGCGATTTACAGGTATGTGACCGTTACGTATCAGGTAAGTCCCGATAATTGGAGCGTAATTCAGTGTGTGCTTGTAAACCCAGTAGAACTTCACCGGAACGGAAATATTCATTATCAGTATATCCACATTCCCTTGATGGTTTGCACAAAAAACCTGCGGTTCATCGAGATTTACGTTTTCAATCCCTTTTATCGTGAGTTCTACCCCAAGAATATCAAGAGACTTCTTTGCCCAGAGCCGCATCATTTCATGAGAATCACCAAGGCGAAGTAGTTCCTTGATACCCGTCTCAATCGTAGCTCCGAAAAATCGCGCAAAAGTTGAAACTGTTTGAGGAATTGAAAGGTAAATTGCGTTATCTGCCCTGTTTTCCATCAGTATCCTTCCGGTATGATTTTCCCGGGATTCAATAGATTATGCGGATCCCAGGCCTTCTTCATCTGCCTCATCATTTTGAGTGAAAAAGGATCATGTTCAATATTCATGTATTTTCGTTTGGAAATCCCGATCCCATGCTCCCCGGATAAAGTTCCTCCAAGGGCACAGATTCGGACAAACAGTTCCATAACCGCGCGTTCGAGGTTTTTATGCGTATCCTCACTGTCACTGAGGAAGTTAACGTGAAGATTCCCATCCCCTGCATGACCATAAGATGCGCTCTCAAGCCCAAGGTTCCGTGCAATATCCGAAACAATATGAAGTGTTTCTTCCATCGCTCCCCGGGGAACGGCGATATCTTCACTCAACTTTTTAAGGTGCATTTCCTTCAGACGGGTACTCACTCGGCGTCTTGCTTCCCATACACGGTTCATGTCCGGTACATCCATAGCAGCGCGCATTTCGGTAATTCCTGTGGATTCAAACAAATCCGCCACGGATGAAAGGAGCGCGTCGTCTTCGGGGAGTCCTTCGAGTTCACAGATAATCGCTCCCTGAGTTCCTGCGGGAGGATTGAACCCTTCGATACCGCGGATGTGATCAATAGCTGTTCCATCAAGCATCTCAAGACTCATGGGGAAAACCCCGGACCTGAGTAATGTCGAGATACCCTTCCCCGCTGCCGTTGCCGTGGGATAATAAGCGAGAATTATTCCTGACGGTCGATGAACGGGAATCAGTTTCATTAAAAGTCGTGTAAAAACGCCAAGAGTCCCTTCGCTGCCGCACATAAGAGCGGTCATATCATAACCTGAAACTCCTTTTACACTCTTCTTACCAATGGAAAAACGCTCCCCACCCATTCGAACCAGTTCCATTCCGAGGAGATACTCCCGGGTAACTCCATAACGAAAAGCCCGCGGCCCTCCGGCATTTTCCGCAACATTTCCACCGATGCTGCACTGGTCCAGACTGGCGGGATCCGGTGGATAGAACAGGTGCTGTTCCAGCGCTGCTTTCTGCAAATCCAGTGTAATTACACCCGGTTCCACTACGGCGAAGAGACTTTCCTCGTCAATATCCAGAATGTGATTCATCTTTTCAAAGGAAATAACGATCCCGCCATTGATGGGAAGCGCTCCACCGCTTTTCCCCGTACCAAGTCCCCGCGGAGTAATGCAGAACTTGTGTTCCAGAGCAAGAGTGCAGAGAACTTCAACCTGGAGAGCATCCGTCGGCAAAAAAACCGCCGCCGGCAGATAAAGCCCGTTATCTGATTCGTCTTTGCCGTAGGGAATAAGACGGTCTTCATCTGTAATAAGCTGCCCCGCTCCGAATTCCCGTTGAAGAAGCTCAATAATATCGATCATTTCACAGAATCCTGCCCGAGTCGATCCTCGCAAGAGCCTGATCAAGCAGAGCATCGCTCACCGTGAGACTGGCCCGGAAGAATCCTTCGCCTTCCGCTCCGAACATATGTCCCGGTGTAATGAAAATCCCGTATTTTTCCAGAAGCATTTCCGTGAACTCAGCGCTGGTCATCCCCGAGGGAACCCTGCCCCACAGAAAGAAAGTGCCTCCGGGTGTAGGAACCTCGCAGCCAATTCCTTCTAAAGCAGATCTCATGCGGGCAAGGCGAATTGAATACGTTTTGCGCTGGGAAGCCCCGAAATCATCAATGAGCTCATCAAGCCCCCATGCTGCTGCATGCTGGAGCGGTTTAAACTGCCCGCTGTCCATGTTGGTTTTCATGGTCTTCAGTGGTTTCAAAAGTTCGGCATTCCCACAGGCAAAAGCAAGGCGCCAACCAGTAATATTGAACATTTTCGAAAGGGAATGAAACTCAACTACCCGCTCCTTTGCGCCATCCAGTTCAAACATACTTATGGGCTTCTGTGTATACCAGATTTCTTCATAAGCATTGTCGTGAATGATAATCAGGTCGTTTTCCACGGCGAAATTTAAAGCCTTTTCATAAAACTCAAAGTCGGCACTCACTCCGGTTGGATTATTGGGATAATTGAGGTAAAGAAGCCTTGCTTTTTTAGCAGTTTCCCGTGGAATTTCGTCGAAATCCGGTAAAAAACCGTTACTGCTCCTTGCGGGCATGGAATGAACGATGCCGCCACATACTCCCGTCAGTGTCGCAGGTATTGGATAAGCCAGGGAAGGCACGAGATTTATTGTACCCTCTTCCGTATAAGCAATGAAAACGTTCCCGATTCCTTCTTTGGATCCGATGAGTCCCACAACTTCCGATGATGCATTAAACGTAAGCCCGTAACGACGCTTCATATAGTCCGCTGCGGCTTGCCGGAAGCGCTCGGTGCCTTCGTAGGGTGAGTAATTATGCATGTCCGGAGCTAATACAAGTTCGGACAGTTTGCGCCGGAGTTCCGGAGGTGGGGGAGAATCGGGATCTCCTACTCCAAAACTTATAATGTTAACGCCACTTTTTCGAAGGTTAGATAAGCGGGCATCAATACTTGCGAAAAGATACGGTTTTATAACGTCGGTTCTGGCCATTTTTCATCACTTTCAGCCCGGATCTGAAGTCATCCGGATAAGCAATGGAGAAAATAGCATAAAACCCAACGGATTTTTAGCCTGTTTTTACAAACTTCAAAGGCCCGCAACCCTCATTCTTAATAATTGATATGTCCACCTCGTCCATTTGCGAAAATAATGCATTTTCTCAAAATGAGTGTGTTGACTAAGTAGTTAATGTCCTGTAATACGATATTTTCAGGTTCACGCCAAATTTTGGCACAGGACATTAAGCATGAAGACCTTGAAATTATTATAGTGTTCTGAATAGCATGTTTTCGCAAACATGCTCAATTTTGGCAAAAATTGATTTTCAGGACACGACCTCAGTATTTTAACGTCCTATTATTCGGTCGAATTCTAACCGCACGGAGGTTCATTATGCGGACATCTGATTACATTTCTCTTGAAAAACAATATCTTGCTCCAAACTACAATCCCCTTGACGTAGTCATTGAAAAAGGCGAAGGCGCTTGGGTATGGGATGTTGAAGGCAAAAAATACCTTGATTTTCTAGCAGCTTACAGTGCGCTCAATCAAGGATACTGCCATCCCAGAGTTTTAAATGCCATGATTGAACAGGCAAAAAAAGTTACCCTCACGTCCCGGGCGTTTCGCAATGATAAACTTCCCCTCCTTGGGGAAAAACTCTGCAATCTCCTGGGCTATGAAATGATGCTTCCCATGAACTCCGGAGCTGAGGCCGTGGAAACAGCCCTCAAAGCAGCCCGTAAATGGGGTTACACTAAAAAGGGCGTCGCACCGGGAAAAGCCCGCATTATCGCCATGGAAAACAACTTCCACGGTCGCACCATATCCATCGTTTCCTTCTCCACTGAGGACGATTACCGCGACGGCTTTGGCCCCTTTACTGATGGTTTTGATATAATTCCTTACGGTGATTTCGAAGCTCTCGAAAAAGCCATCACTCCGGACACCGTTGCCGTTTTACTTGAACCCATTCAGGGGGAAAGCGGAATCATCGTCCCCAAAGACGGATTCCTTAAAAAAGTTCGCAATCTTTGCACCGCTAACAAAATGCTCTTCATCGCCGACGAAATTCAGTCGGGCCTCGGCCGCACAGGCAAGCTCCTTGCAGTGGACTGGGAAGAAGTAAAACCTGATATGGTTTGCCTTGGAAAAGCTCTCGGCGCTGGATTCTACCCCGTAAGTGCCGTCGTGGGCAGCCGCGAAGTTCTCACGGTATTCAAACCCGGTGAACACGGCTCAACCTTCGGTGGTAACCCCCTTGCCGCCGCCGTAGCTCTTGCAGCTCTTGATGTCCTCATTGATGAAAAACTCGTGGAAAGAGCACTGGAACTTGGGGCTCACGCAATGAATCGCCTTGAACCTCTCAAGTCAAACCCCCTTGTAAAAGAAATCCGTGGTCGTGGCTTGTGGATTGGTATCGAACTCGTCCCCGAAGCTGGCGGAGCAAGGAAATACTGCCAGGCCCTCATGGAAAAAGGCGTTCTGGCAAAAGACACTCATCATCACACAATTCGCCTTGCCCCACCCCTCGTAATATCAAAAGAAGACCTCAACTGGGGCCTCGACCAAATCCTCGCCGTCCTGAAATAGTCCACCCCCGTTAATCCCTGCGCAATGAAATAAATTAAAACCTCTAACTCCCCTACGTCGGTTTTCTCTAATTTAGACCGCTTGCGGAATAAAAGGATCGAAATCAGAAAAGTGAATGTTTTATTAAAGTTTTTGTAATTACGCATTAAAGTTGAATGTTTACGACCTGAGCCTGCCCCTGTTTTTCTGACTGCCTGAGTCCCTGTTAAAAAATCAGGAACACAGGGAATCAGTAACAGCAACAGGACAATCAGGGGCTTTCTCCTGAAGATTTTCTTTAGAATAACTCACAATCGTCTTACTCATGAAGCGGTCTAGATTCATCAAATCATTAATTTATAAAGAATAGCACACTTGTCATCACAAATAGATACAGCCTTTTTGCAAAAAGGGTGAGGGGCCGTTTGGCCCGGAACCCGCACGTCATGAAATGACACCATCTTCAATAGCCAGGGGTGTAGGATGCACCGCATCCGAACCCCTGGAAAAATGCGCCAACCCCACAAGCCATGTAATGGCGACCGAGGTCAGGTTTTTATATCAATTTCTGTTGTATTGCAACGCAGCCCTTTTGCCTGACACTTCTGGGTTATTGAGCTTTATAGTTAATGTCCTGAAATACACAAAATCAGATTTTTCGCCCAATTTTTGCTCAGGACAGTAACCGCAAGGTGTTGAAAATATTAATAGTGGCCTGTTAGAAATTTTAATAAATTTCTTCGCGAAGCGTATTTCAGGACAGTAACTAAGTAGAATTTTCATCCAAGTAAATTTGCCTTGTCAGGCGTCTTTCAGTTTCATTTCTTGGTATTTTTTGTTCCACCAACGTACGACCTGCGCATGCTGGCTATACGAAATCCAAGCCATATTCTTTTCGTCTGTAGGCGAACCACCAAATATCAATGGAGTGATATACCATTTAACTTTTTCAGTAAATCTTGGGTCAATCTCCATTCTAATTTTCTCGACTGGAAATTGGTAGGGTTTTAAATATTCATGCGCCAATGGTACTGTCGGCACTCTAAAGTAGTTTCCATCTTCACTGGATAGGATGAAGTCATCCCATCCAATCAGTCCGATGAAGAAATACCCAGGCAAGCTTTCGGATATCCCATATTCAGCAGTTAGCTGCATAGCTTCCTGCTGGCTTTCAGCCAAAGAATAATACTCTTCGTTGTACCATCCATCTTTCATAATGCTCTAACCCCTATCGTTGCGATAACCGGAGGTTTTTGAGTAGTTACTGTCCGGTAATACCAAATTTCCTGGTTTCAGCAAGATTTTAACACAGGACAGAAACAACACTTTGTTAGGTTATTTACTGCTCTCGTTTCTACTTGATGCCGATGTGGATTTTTATTTCGGATTGATTTACGTAGTTCGTGTCCGGAAATTCGCTTCGCGAAGAATTTTATTAAAAATTCTATCCGGCCACTATTAATAAATTCTACACCTTGCGGTTACTGTCCTGAAACAAAAACTGACGAAAAATTTAAAAAACTGTATTTCAGGACAGTAACTACGTAGTACTCGAAGTCTTTCCCAGTAGCCGGATTCAATTCGTTTACATTTGTTGTCCTGATGCTTATCCCGACTATTTTCTTGATATTGCTTTTGCTTAATTTTGATGCCATTCAAAGAAATGCTTTGACACGTAAGCGGAAAATCAAGAAGTGTCCAACCAACTGGTAGTTCATACTGATATTCTATTTTCTCACTCATTCCATGCCGCCAATGCTTCGTTTATATTATTCATCTTCATTTTCCCTCAATCTGCTTTGCCGCTGGATTATACTTCGCCAGTGCGGACATTTGTTCGATGGCCATTTTATTCAGTCGCAAAGCTCTTTCGTTTTGCGACAAGCCCAGTTTAATCAGTTCTGCATTCATGCTTTCCAGATTCACCAGCACAATCAATTGCTGATAAGTCGCCAGATCACGAATATTACCCTTGGCTCCGGGGTTTTCTTCCCGCCATGTTTTAGCAGTTTTACCAAAGAGAGCCATATTCAAAACATCCGCTTCATTAGCGTAAATGATTCCGCTCAGTTTTTTACTGATATCTTCGGGGATCAGGTTTTCTTTGATTGCGTCTGTGTGAATATGGTAGTTGATCTTTACCAGCTCCCGGCTCAGATTCCAACTCAGGGAGAGCCGGCTGTTTTCATCGCCTTTTAAACGTTGATAATCCTTGATGATGTAGAGCTTAAACTCTGCAGACACCCAGAAGGCGAATTCAAAGGCAATATCCTTATGAGCATAGGTACCGCCGTATCTGCCAGATCTGGAGATAATACCCTTCGCATTGGTAGAAGTAACCCACTTCTGCGGAGATAGGGTAAACGCATTGGCTCCGGCTGCACTTTTAAACCCGTCGAATTCGACGGGTTTAAAATCGGGATTATTGAGTTGTTCCCATAGGCCAAGAAATTGAATCGTATCTTTGCTCCGCATCCAATTTTTAATGACATCATTAGGGTCTTCACTTTTAAACTTCGCTATATCGGTCAAAGAGATATAGTCGTTTTCGCCTCCGAAGTGCAGAACCGAAATTTCCTTGCCATCGGCATTGATGGTTACTTTTTGTTTTGGTTTGTCCATATCCTATGCCGCCAATGCTTCGTTAAGTTCATTCAGTATCGTTTCCATATTCTCCCCGAATAACTGCCACATTCTGCCCCGTCCACCGCTAGCATCAAAGGGCGTATAGTCCAGATCTTCAATATCCACATGTACAGAGGTGGCAATCTGATCTTTGAGCATATAAAGCCATTCCATCTGTTCTTTACTAAACTTCAACGCACCTGCTTGCTTTTTAAAAAGCCAAGTCTGAAAATTTTTATCTACCGTTTTGTCGTAGGGGGTTAGCACCGCATCAATCCCTGCAACTTTGCGAATGAGCGACACCTGGTCTTCATGAGTTGACAGAACTTCGCCTTGCTCTTCTCGTTTTGCTTCAATAATACCAATGGGCTTCCCATCAACAAAAAGTACATAGTCCGCAGGCCCAACTTCGGTTTGATATTCTTTGACAGCAACTCCGGGTCCAGCATTGAGGTTAATCTGCTTTTTATTCTGTACAAGCCAACCGCAAGTAATAAGCTGTTTGTCAATATTGTCTCTTGCAATCTGCTCAGGGTTTTGATTCGCCATTTATACCTTCCCGTTTTCTTCTCTTAGCCCGCCACGGACTGCGGACTTTCTCAGGGGCGCGTTCAATTATACCATATTCTTATTTTCTTAGTTTAACGGCGTCCATCCAATACTGTTTGTGCGGCTCCGTTTAAGATTTCGTGTTTTTTGTTTTATCTTTATAACTCTCACTTTGCTGAATTCGAGCTGATGGAGTTAACATGTTGTGAATGCTGTTAAAACACGCAGGGAGAAATCCAACTGAGGGTTTTATACGGTTCCGCATATAAAGCTTCAGGTCCTTTCTTATACTAATAATAATAAAGCAATAAAAAATAGTTAGTCAAGGTATTTATCCTGGAATTTGTTAATCCTGAGGGTGATTCTTTCGCAGTGCGCTAGTTCATAAAATTAACCGACCCCGGTCGGTTATTCCTTATGCAATTTACCTGTATGCGTATATTTTCAGACCAATTTTCGAAAATTCTATCTCAAACTGGCCGATAGCGTTCAATACCAACTTAATTGCATCGATATTTTGCTGGTATAGTTTCTTACCCGCTTTCCGGTTATTTGGATCAATATAGTCTTCGTAAACCGAAGGAAATTCAATCCATTCAACTTCTCTGTACACAGTTGGCTCAATAAAGAAGGGTCTAAAATCTGAAGAGACAAAACTGGAACTGTACACTTCTGAAGAATAGATTAGCTTATAATTGACAAACACTTCACCTTGTATATCCGTAATGTTATCTATCAATTTTTCCCACTTGGAATTACTCATAAATGAGGTTTGAAATTTTTGACTTATCAACCTACTAATCTTATCCGTATTTTTATTCATAGCATCATTTCACAAAATAAAAAAACTAACCCCGGTCGGTTATTCCTATTCCAGGGGAAAACCACGGAAATTCAGAATTCTTTGTAAGAGCCCAATTTATTGATATCAAAAAGGTGGTCAGTTGAGTAGGGTATTTCTTTCCATTCAGGATGGGGAATTTTAACGGAATACTCTACAGAAGTGTTGTCCAGGTCAATATCTGTTTCAAATACAAGAGAACTGAAAGTACGAGGATAAAAACTGGATTGTGTTATTGCAACGTCAAATTCATCATAGATATCACAGAACTCCTGAAACAATTCCAAATTAATTTTATCTAAAAATTTTTTATTGTTAACTCTGCTTTTATCAATATATAAATCAAAAAATCTAATATGCTTTTCCAGTTCATCAATTAAATGAACTAGAAATTCATAATCTACATAAAGCCTTAATTCGCCAGATTTCAATATTACGAATTCTTCAGTTGAAACAATCAAATATATATTTATTTCTAATAATGATATTTTTATTACTTTCTGTGGACATAGAGCAATTATTTTTAAATATTCCAGCAACTGTTTTCGCTCTTCCCAGGACAGTTTTATTGACAAATAGTTAGTGTTGTTAACAAACTTCAAAATCTTTCTCCTGCCATTTAAATAGTTAATGTCCTGTAATACCAAATTTTCAAGTTTACACCAAATTTGTACACAGGACATTAAGAATGAAGACCTTGAAATTATTATAGTGTTCTGAATAGCATGTTTTCGTAAACATGCTCAATTTTGATAAAAATTGAATTTCAGGACACGAACTAAAGAGTGTACATACTCCGATAGATTCAGTTTATCGAGGCGGCGTCTCAGGGTTAAATCGTTCGTGTCCTGAAATTCGCTCCGCGAAATATTTTATTAAAAACTCTATCCGGACACTACTAATAAATTCAACTTGCGGTTACTGTCCTGAGCAAAAAGCCGACGTTATTTTTGAAAAATCATATTTCAGGACAGTAACTAAATATTTTTATTTTTAAACTTTAAAAGTAAAATATCAGCGTAATTTTCCCAAAAATCCTGTGCCCTTCTCTATTGCCATAACAGGCAATTTCATAGGATTTATACTCCACTTCCCTGCTATTTGCATAACATGCTCCTCATCGGGAAATTTCAGGTCTTCACGTTCCCAGTATCCATCATCATCGGCATCTGGTGAGTTCTCATTAAAATAGTTTAATCCAAGTTCAATTTCTGATGAACTCTTCTCACCCACATTCCAGAGTGTCCTCCCCTGCTCTCCGAGATACGCATATCCTCGAACGATGCTACCATTCTTAGCTTTAGCCCAGGCATGATATTCAACAACCCGATGACTTCCGAAATACTGGACTTCCGAAAAGTATAGACTGAGTGCAATTAACATCTTCTCAATATTATTTCTTTTTGACCTGTTATCTGCAAAATCGGGAAGTGTTGCACCAACAACAAAAACCCAACCATTTACGGGAGGTGTAACAAAAACCATATCTTCATATGCATGTAAAATACCGCTTTTCCAGGAAGACACCTGAACATCTTTGAGCTTTATTTTATTTATTACTTCATCGGCGGAATCCGTTTTAATTGCCAACCACTGACATTTATATCCAAATTCAACAGGCATGTCAGGTTCGATATTAATATCCTGTTCTGAAGGCATGTCAGGCTCTGCATTAATATCCTGTCCTGATTTAACGACATACTGGCCTCGCGTTGTCCCACCTTTGTAAAAAATGAACACACCTGCAGCAAGTAATAAAACCACGATAATAAAAAGATTCGACATCAATTCCTGCCCTTAAAAGTCCTCTGTTACTGAGTTATTAATTTTCCTTATTTCTACAAATAACTTCAAGAGTTTCTATCGGTATTTTTAAATATGTCTGATCCATTTCCATGTGGAATTCAAGTAGATTTTCTCGATTTCCATCAGATATTGCTGAACCTGAAACAATAATCCTGCCTCCCGTTACAGTTTCTACTTTAAGTTTTATTTGCTCTTCTAAAGGAACAAACTCAGTTTTGCCCGCTAATGTTTCAAATACCTTCCGCAATTCCACTGAAAATCGCTTAATATCAGAAAAGTCAATCCATGGATTTATACTTCCAGCAAAGCAATTAACACGTATTCCAACTGTAATTCTACCTCCACCCTCATTTATAATTGAGGACGGAATCTCAAAACAGACATGCTCACTTTCCGAACCAAAAATAATTTTATTCATAAATTTAACTCTCCAAACCTGAAGTAGATTAAATACTACTGTCCTGAAATACCGAAAATCAAATTTTTCGCCGATTTTTTGCTCAGGACAGTAACCGCAAGGTGTTGAATTTATTACTAGTGGCCTGTTAGGATTTTTAATAAAATCCTTCGCGAAGCGAATTACAGGACACGAACT
>JAHJMN010000123.1 GCA_018821305.1 Myxococcota bacterium | reverse complement strand
CTGTAATACGATCTTTTCAAGGTAACGACTATTTTTATCACAGGACATTAAGAATGAAGACCTTGAAATTATTGTAGTGTTCTGAATAGCATGTTTTCGTAAACATGCTCAATTTTGACAAAAATTGAATTTCAGGACACGAACTATTTGGAAGGAGCAGTGAAGGATATCATTTTAAAGAGAGCATACATGCGACGTTCTTTCTCGCCTTTTTTCATATTGAGTTCAACCCATTCTCTATTGAGTTTACTCAGGTCATCAGCGATTTTCTCAATTCTTTTCAGCAACTTCCTTCGTAGATCATTATTTCCAGTCTTTCCGAGTACTTCCAGGTTCCGACGATCTTCATACTGCTGATCATTAAGCACACTTCGAGAGCGACTGATTTCTTCCATCTTAAGTTTGACTTGAGTTATTTCCTCATAAATATCTAAAACTTCTTTAAGTTTATCTTTAAGAGCACCTGGAAGATCCGGGCTCTTAATGAAAAGTTTAAGATATGTGTGAGTTTTATAATAATAAAGTCCATATGTTCTTCGGACAGGAGTTTCCTCTCGTATTTCCGTTTTATTTTTCCCAGTTTTTAACTTAACTGGTACATAATAAATATCTTTTTCAAAAATAAACGACTTACTGTTTGCAGGATTCCAGCCGCTTCTTCGATTGCGTCTGATATAAAGTGTAAATTCTTCTCCTGTGCGATTTTCAATTTCATAAACATATTTATATATATTACGCTCTTCAATCACAACGTTTCCATTTGAAATCTTGAGGAGGCGTTCCCCTTCATTCAGCCATTGTTGAGCAACATGGATGTGAATCTTTCCTTCACGTGCATAAGGAACAAAGGCAGTGGCGTTCTTTTCAATAACACCACCTAAAGCTTCACCCACAAATTGGCCTTTTCGATAAATAGCAATGGGGCCCTTTTCGAGAACATATCCACTTTTATTTTTGAAGCGAATCGCTCTATAAGGTACACGGTCACTGGATTCAGAAATAAAATAAAGGACATCTTCACCCTCTACATCTTTATTGATCAGAGTAACAAGAGCAGAAGAACGATCCGGAACTGTTACAGGACTTTTAATATCATAACGGAAAAGACTACCCACTGATGCGCCGGAAACAAGGGTTTTGAAACTTCTCCTCATATCACTGATCTCCATCCTGGGAGCTTCAGACAGTTCATTCTTAATTATTGGCCTGCTATAGTATTTGCCGCGGGACCTTTTGGGCCTACGACTGTAGTCTTTTTTACTATCATCCATGGATAAACTTTTCGAGGCGGGAGCAGGAGCGGCATCCATTTCACTATCGTCGGCAGTAGCATCCACAGGAGCAGGAGGTGCTTCCGAAACCCGATTTACCGCGGGTGTAAGGTCCGGTCGCTGAACGGAATGAGGAGTGTAAAGATCATACCGGAATGCCAGAGGAGTACCCGCTGTTAAAGACAGATAAACATTCCGCCAATCATCACCGGAAAGATTATCCACAACAGACCAACCCTGCAGAAGGATTTCTTTACCGTTATCACCGACTACAAGACGATATGCGGGCTTCCAGATAGGCATTTCAACAACATAACTTACAATTAAGTTGTGACTTCCCGCATGGGAAAGATTTATCGCCAGATTAATAGGTTTCCAGGTTCCCTTGTTCAATGAAATATCAAGACTTTTTTCAAGCCCGATTGTTAATGTTTTATCAAGAACCTTCAAAGAATTGATTTTATCCATTGAAATAACAAGCAGTTTTCCGTTTCTGAGAAGGGTCAGCCTGTATTTATTTTCCTTATCATTTCCAAAATTTTCGACACCTACAATCCGTCCACGGTAGGTATCATCACTGGTTTCAACCTTTGCCATTGCCCCACGAAAGGCCATGGCAATAGCCAGAAGGCCACCATTTCTCCGCACCTGCGGTGGTAGTTCCGCCATTTTTGCAAGTTGATTTTTCTCAACAGGTAAAGAAATAGCCACGGCATGTCCACCGGATTTATCAATAACTGTAAGGGTTTTTAAGATATCCTGCACCTGATCGTGGCGAATTCTCAGGCTTAAAACTTTCCCCGTAAACTTTCCGCTTCTTTCGATATAAGCAACTCCGTTCTGGTAAAGAACTACCCTCTTAATTGGAAGTTCACTCTGTACTGTGCGGGATGGTGTGGATTCATAGTCATCCTTACCGTTACACGCACTAAAAGTTAAAATGGACAATAATATTAACAGTCTTATCTTCATTACATCAAACTCCTCTCTTGATTTTAAATCAGTGTAATAGAAAAACAGTTTTAACTCAAAAGCAAAGTAGTCCCACCATTGACAATTGTGAAAACTATTTTTCAAAAAACAGTTTTAACAATGTAGACTGCAGCGGCAAACAGCAGCAATCCACCGACATTCTGAACTCCAATATTCAGAATCATCCACCAGAAAGATTTTGTGGAAAGCATGTAATTATCAAAAATAAAAGCAGAAAATGTAGTATATCCACCTAAAAACCCTGTAAGTATGTATAGACGAAACTCAGATGAAAAGTGATATTTTCCTTCAAACATAGCCCATAACAGACCAAAAAGAAAACAACCAACAAGATTAACAATTAGAACTGCAGCAGGAAAAGATGTATCCCAGAAAGCTTTCACAGCATTTGATGTACCGTATCGTCCGAGGGTGCCTGCCCCACCGGCAAGAAACAAAATTAAAAGTTTAATCATGGGGTTCCAGAAGTTGAGTAAGCAGGAAGTTTCATATTGCAGTATTGGGAAAACCCGTAATTGCATGCCAACTTGGCATATTTATAGAAGCCATCTTTATACAATGGATCTTTATTAACACCATAGTAGGCCATATAAACACCGGCAGCGGCTGGACATGCTTTTCTCAATTTCAAATCGCATGCTTTTCCAAGATATAAAGGCGCCTGAAATGTAACATCGGGTCCCGCATGGCCCGCAGCATAGATCTGACCTGCATCATGACAAGCTTCTGCGATCCTTTTTTGGTTACAATCCACCACCTTTTTCACTCGTTCCTGAATATAATATGAAAGTGTTTTCTCAGCTTCCGGCAGTTTTATCCCAGGATTCAATTTTTTTAAGGTATTATAGGCAGACTTTTTATAGTCATTGCCAATAGCAACAAGGGCCGCCGAAGCAAGAATATAATTCTTTGACTGACCTTCTTGAATAAGTTTTGAAGCTTTAGCAAGATCACGGTCAATTACATAAGAAGAAACTCCGGCTGCAATGCAACTTGCCGCTGACCCTTCACCGCACAGTTTAAAAAGTTGGCCATAGTTGGCAATAGCACCATCCACATCTTTCATAGTTAAAATAGCTTCAATGTATTTAGAAGCAGCATCAGCGAGAAGTGATTCTGATTTATACGCTGCCCAGTCAATGGCAAGGTCAACCTTTTTAGAATCAGGTTTGGGTTGTTCATCAGAGGAGTTGCTTTTTTTATTATTTGACTTGTTATCATCCGCTGTTTCAACGGTGTTTTTCTTTTCTCCAGTTTGGGTTTTTGCCGAGGTATCAGTTGTCCTTTTCTTTCCTGATGGACCAAATATTTTGAAACCTCCAGCAATAACAGCAAACGTAACTAAAGCAACAATTACCAGTATCAGAACCACTTTGCCTACAGGAAGACCACCATCATCTTCATCACCCAGATCATCCTCATACTCGGTATCTTCTTTTTTCTGCAAGACCTGAACTTGCCTGTTGTCTATTGATGGGCTCTCGTCGGGGGGAGGAGGAGGAACTGGCGAAACAGGTCGAACTTGACTTTCAGACATGTTTCCAAAAGCAACGGCATTTGGATTTTCGGTAACACCTGTAATCATTTGCGGAGATGGTGCACTCCCATCTGCTGGGTACGCAAACAATTGTTGAAGGCTCATATTATGAAAAAATGGTAATAAAATGTTCCTGAATTCACTACAGGATTGAAAGCGAGCATTTTTATCCCGGGACATCCCTTTAAGGATCGCCTCGCTCAAAACTGCTGGGATTTCAGGCCTGTGTGCTTGCGGCGGTTGGAAATCGCCACTTGCAATTGCCATAAAAGTTGCACCAACCGTCGTGCCTTTGAAGGGAAGTGTCCCGGTAAGGACTTGATATAAAATGACAGCAATGCTGTAAATATCAGCTCGATAATCGATTTTCTGACCGTTAGCCTGTTCGTAACTCATATAATATGGAGTACCAAGGACAGCGCCGGTTTTCGTGAGACTTTGATCTTCAAACTCTGCAGATGTGAATTTGCCAATTCCGAAATCAAGAATTTTTATTTGTGGCCATGGAGGAGATTGTCTGAAATGTACAAAAACATTTTCAGGCTTCAAATCACGATGGATTACACCGTTGGCATGGGCAGTAGCCATTGTGTCAAGAACTTCAGAAATAATATGACAGGCCAGAGGAATTGAAATGCGCCCTACCCTCTGGAGAAAATGCCTGAGGTCTTCTCCATTGAGAAGTTCCATGGAAATATAAGGACATCCGCCAGGATCAAGACCATAATCAATTATTTCAACAATGTTTGAATGATTTACAAGACTTGCAGCTTGGGCTTCTTTTTGAAAACGAGATAAGAGGGTTTCATTCCCAGCTAATCTGCTGAACAGGACTTTAACAGCAACACGTCTTTTCGTGAATCGATGTTCCGCCAGATAAACTTGCCCCATTCCACCTTCTCCGAGAAGGCGTATCAACTGATACTTTTCAATAATTTCCCCGGACCTATCTTCAGACATTCGCCTCAATCCTTAAAAAACTTGAGAAGTTCTATACCGTGCTGCGAATTTACAACGGCTCACTACTTAGGGCAAGGAAAATATCCCCTACCATGACCTGCTATTAAATTCAGTATGATTCTGATAAAACTATACTTGCTCTGTTGAAACAGGTTTTTCATTTTTATTCACAAATCGGTCCACTATGGCGCAGCCGATGGTATCCCCCCATACATTTACTGTTGTTCTGAAACGATCTAATAACCAATCGACAGCCAGAATGGCCGCAATTCCTCTTGAAGCAATTTCCGGCGGTATATCTGCAGCTGAAAAGACCATAACCATTGTAACAAGTCCAGCATGCGGTATTGCAGCAGCTCCTATTGCTGCAAGTGTTGAAGTTAATGCAATAACCGCTATCTGGGCAAATGAGAGATCAATCCCAAAACTCTGAGCTACAAACACAACTGCAACTGCTTCATAAAGAGCTGTACCGTCCATGTTTATCGTCGCCCCAAGGGGAAGAACAAAACGTGATGTCGACTCGGAATATTCAGCATTCTTAATTGAGTTACTAATAGTTAAAGGAAGCGCAGCTGCACTTGATGCTGTGGAGAACGCCATAAGAAGCGACTCCGAAAATTGCTTTAAATGCCGGATTGGATTTTTTCTGGCGATAACGGCAAGCAAAACCGGCAGAATAATAAAACCGTGTATAATCAGCCCCACAGATACTGTTACGAAGTATTTCCCAAGGGCGTGTAGTTGAGAAAATATCTTTCCCCAACCGCCACTCATGGCAGCATTTTCGCAGATAATCGCAAAAATACCAATGGGGGCAATAAGAACAATCCATCTTATAAGCACCATCAGTGCTTCATTTAAAGATTCAGTAAAATCAAGAACAGGTCTTCCTTTTTCTCCTATTATTTTTAAAATAAACCCCAAAACAAGGGAGAAAGATATCAGTCCAAGAATTTCACCTTTTGCTGCAGCCATGACAATATTTGAAGGTACGAGACTTAAAATTGTTGTGTAAAGAGCGTCATACCATCGAATTGCTGTAACCTGATTTCCGGCGGCAGAAAATTTTTCAGTACCACTCACCGCACCTGGCTGAAGAATATGAACAACAAGGAGGCCAATTATCACAGCGATGATAGTTGTGGCCATATAATAAACAAAAGAATATTTGAAAGTTAATCCAATATTTTCTTTGTTTTTAACCGAGGAAACTCCCAGAATCATTGAAGTAACGATAAAAGGAACAACAATAACCTTGAGCATGTTCATAAAAAGACTGCCAAGGAGTTTAATAAATCCTGCCACAGGAAGGAAAGACGAGTTCTGCCACAAAGACCCCAGAAAACCACCAGCAACAAAGCCTGAAATGGCAGCACCAAGGAAAAGTAGTGGAAGAATATATGTATGATTTTTTTTATTAACCGACATTTTTAATACCGAAATTAAATGCGAGTTTCAGGACAAAAGTTATAAAAGGGCTATTTCCAGAATATACTATTTCAATTTTTTCCCGTGAGTTACGACTAGAATCTCATTATTCATATTCATTTTCTCTGATTTACCTGATTTGTTGCTGACAGTATTTTCAGTTTTTACCGTAATATGCACCTTTGAATCGGCAGCGATATCATTGAATTTGATTTTAATTGTCCCTTTTCCGCTGCCTTCGAGTTTATTCAGTGTCATAGTCGTGCCTGGCGGAAGCATATTTGAGGGATATTCCTGGGAAGCAGCTCGCTGCTCATATTTAACTTCGAGAGTAACGCCATCCTTGTCTAATTTTACAAGTTTGAAATAAAGGGTATTATCTACCAGAATGTGACTGGAGAAGGTCTGCATTGTGGATACCCACTCAGCCCCTTCACCCACTGCTTCAGAGGGAAAGGGAACCTGAAAGTTTTCAAATTGAGCCTGCATGTTTTCCATAATATTCCTCTGATGAGGTGGTATTGTGGCTGGAATATCCAGTTTTAAACTCAGAGTTTGTCCAATGTTATCAATCTCACTATAAAGTTTAACATTCTTCAGTATATTCAGTGCGTTATTTCCCGATTCCAGCTGTGCGGCAGTAATTCCGGGGGAGGGCAGCATTACAAAAGAAGTTGTCGTGTACTCCACAGAAAGAATTGGCCCTGGCTTAATCTCTTTTGCCCTGAGGTGCATACTTATTTTCATATCAGGCACTGAGCCATGGTTTATTTCCTGCCCTCCGGCCTGAATTTTTGTTTTTGAAGAAATTGTCATCCCAAAATCGGATTCGTAATCTTTGGTAAACTTGTACCTGAGCTTTTGAAATGGAGCTTTACCCTTATTTTTTATTGTGGTCTTACGTTTTGCAAGTTTGGGTATCCCATGGTCTTTGACTGTTGTTTTTTTGTTATCAACAACGGGAATACTATCAACCTTTTTTGAGGCATCCGATTTTTTACTGATTTTATCGGAAGAGTCAGTCTTTTTAACCTTCTGATCTCCCGCACTCTCTTTTTTATCGCTACCCTGACAACTAATTGTTAATATTAGAAATATTATTAACGAGACATTGGATTTCATAATATACTCCTCATAAAAAATGCATACACAGATTATCCACAGTCCGCAAGAATGTACATAAAATTTGTATTATTAATACGCTTGAATGGATTTTCAGGGTCAGGTTTTTCAAGTAATTTTATCTTTTTGTATAAAAAAGGCGAAAAAAACCTGCTGTCTGTTTCATGAGGAATTTTAGTATTGCCAATTTCTCTATGTTTTTTCATATTATTTTTTCAAAAAGAATTGGAAAAAAATATAAGATACATTACAACAAATATTGTCTGGACAAAGTGTCTTTTTATGCGATGTTAAAATCCGGAGGAAAATGCCATGAAATCAATTTTTACAATGTTTTTATTAATGCTTTTTGCTGTTCCCGTCAATGCAACAACCTACTTCAGACATAAGACTCCCGCCATGCAGTTATCGCCGGAAAAAAGAGTAGAGTATTTCATCCGGAACGAGGCCACTCAATCGGATCTCAAGTCTCAATCGTTCAGGCTTCATCGCACGATTCGCTTGCGTAATTCATATGTAGTTCGCATGAAACAGTTTATTGATGATGTTGAAGTTATTGGAAAATCAATTGCTGTTGAAGTTTCAAAAGATGGTAGAGTGACAAGGTCATGGGGCTCTGTCCTGAAAACCCGCCCTCAAGCTTTGAAATCCGTTATTAATCCTCTTAAGGCCATAATGGCTGTTGAGGACGCACTTGATACAATATTGCCCACAGGCTCAGAAGCAAAACTCTTTATCCTGCCCTTCAAGTCTCCTGTGCTTGTTTACCGTGTAGCAGCATGGAACGGACTGTCCCGTTATCATTTTTACGTCAACGCTCAAACCGGGGAAATTGTCAGGCGTTTAAGCACTCAATCCCCTGCATTGGGTCGTGTTTATGAAATTGATCCGGCTAGAACACCTGCAACCATTGATGCAACCCTGCTGAACATCACCACTGACGCCACATCACTTCAGGGGCACGGCGGTCTCTTCACTGTTCACAATTGCGTTTCTGCTCCCGATAGTGGAATGGGGCCCAATATTGAAAATATGGAGTTAGAAGATGTTCTTCCCAGTGATGGTGAAGGCAACTATCTTTACGAACCGCTTATTGATGTAGTGGACTATACAGAGTGGGCAGGAGCAGTCAACCTCTACTACCATGTAGACCGCATGGCCACCCGATTTACCCAATTGGGTTACACTGCGGATACCGCACTTAAAATTGTTGCAAACGTTCACTCGGAAAATACATCCGGCGTGAAAGCCCCCTATGACAATGCATTCTATACTCCGCTCACTGACGGTTCTGATATGATCACTGCTGGTCAAGGTACAGATATTGATCTTGCTTATGGCGGCGACGTTATTATGCATGAATTTACCCACAGCGTAATTGCTCATATATCAATTCCATTGGAAACACCTCAATTTGATGAATACGGCATTGCTCGTATGCCACTGGCCATACATGAAGGTCTTGCGGATTATTTCCCATCTTCATTGAATGACTCCCCGGTAATGGGAGCCTGGGCGTTGGAAGAACTTGGGGGCGCAAGCCGTGATCTTTCAAACAATTCAAAAGTATGCCCAACCGATATGTGGGGTGAAGAACACATGGATGGTGAAATACTTGGAGCATTTGCATGGCAGGTAAGAGAAGTCCTCGGTGCTGAAGATGCTGACAATATTATTTTTGAATCAATGACCAGACTGCCATTCGGCCCTACTCTTAAAGATTTTTACGATGCAGTAGATGAAACTCTTGGCGAGTGGGTAACTGCAGGAGATGTTACTGATATTCAGCGAAATGACATTCTTTCTGTTGGACAGACAAAGGGTCTTGATATTTGTGGACGCAGCATTCCGCTAGAAGCAGATCACACAGTTAACAACTTCGGTCTTGACATGCTTGGACAAATGATGGGAGCAGACTGCGCTACCGTGAGGCAGTACCTTGGTCCTCAGGGAATCGAAATTCCGGCTTTATTCCAGTATCGCCTTGATATTCCTGAAGGAACTACATCAATCACACTAAATCCATCTTATGAAATAGTTCAAGGCGGACAGGATCTTGAATATAGAATCTATGCGCGTACCGGTGAAATGGTTGAATATGAAATGGTTAATTTCATGGGTTACATTGAACTGCCAAGACCAGATGTCTATGATATGTCCTGGCCAGCGGAAGGTTCATTTGAAACCATGACAACGGAATTCACATGGACAATTCAGGATGATCCTCCACTTCCTTCAGGTTCAACAGTTTACTTTGCTGTTGCCAGTATGAACTGCCCATCTACAACACTTCAAATCGGACTCACTGTATCTGATGATCCTATTACCGATCCCGATGCTGGTGTTGATGGTGGTGATGATGCTGACACTGGGACCGACGGCGGCACTGATGACCCGAAAGATAAAGACGGCTGTAAGTGCAGTGCCGGTACATCCAGTTCTTCAACTCTTCCCTACTGGTTTATCTTCGGAATAATTGGAATGGTTGCATTCCGCAGGAAGTTCATCTAAGTTTTATCTCCGCATGGACTTCACCCTCATAATTACAAGCCGCTGTCAACTCGATTGCAGTTATTGCTATGCAAAACCTCATTCATCTATTTCCATGGATTACAAAACTGCAGTAAAAGCTATTGATTTTGCGTTCGACCATACGAAAAGTGAATTGCAATTAGGGTTTTTCGGCGGAGAGCCATTATTGGAATTTGAGTTAATCAAATCACTTGTGGAGTATTCGGAGTTTAAAAGAAAAGAAACAGGGAAGAATGTATTTTTTAAATTAACTACAAATGGCCTTGCTCTTACTGAAGAGATTGCCCGATATCTCACTGATAACCAGTTTTTCATGGCAGTCAGCCTTGATGGTTCTCCGGATTCTCACAATTCATGTCGCACCCTACCCGGTGGTGGTCCTTCGCATACTGATTGCTATAAAGGTATTAATATTCTTCGCAAATTCATCCCTGATGTTGAAGTTATTTTCGTAATATCTAAAAATAATTCTGAATATCTTTACGAGGGAATTTACTGGCTGGTTGAAAACAATTTTACTAATATTTCATTAAATTTTGATTATTCAAGCGATTGGGGAAGTTCCTCCCTGGATGTACTAACCCATCAGATGGAACTTATTACTGACCTGTATATTTCACAAATGAGGAAAGAAAAGCCTGTTGAGTTAAGTTTCATTACATCCAAAATCAGGACCCATTTAAATGGTGGATATCGGAGTTGTGATAAATGTCGATTCGGTCTGGAAGAACTGGCGGTAACCCCATCTGGAAATATTTATCCATGTGAACGATTGGCAGGTGGAGACCCTGAAGAAATGAAGATTGGGTCTCTTGACACGGGGATTGCCCCGGAAAAACTTTTATGGCTCCAGAACACTCATGGTTACGTTGTCAACGAAGATTGCTCTGAATGTGGTGTATCAACACGATGTGCAAATTGGTGCCACTGCGTAAATTTCACTCTCACAGGTAATATTAATGTTACCGACGGTATTGTTTGTTTCTGGGAAAAGCTTTGCATCGAATTAGCTGACAAAGCTGGTGAAATTCTTTTTAAGGAACAGAATCAAGTGTTTATCCGGACGTTTTACCAGTAGTTTCAAATCCGGGACAATGACTTAAAATTATCCATTGACAAGTTGACAACCTTATTTAACTATTTCTTCATTATCCTGAAATACAGGATTTTTAAGTTTCCCGACATTCCGACAATGGAATCCTTTTCAGGAAATTCACTTTGCCGTTGTAGTAACCGGCTGGAATTTAATAAAATTCTTCTGGGGTAATTCGGGAACTAACCTTATCAGGAAAGGTAGCCCTATATGAGTAAAAACCAAATATTTTCATCAATTTTCTCATTACTATTATTGTCCGCAGCTTGTAATCCGGGCGGAATTCCAAGCGTAAAAAATGAAGAAAAAGATCTTACCCCTGTTAAAAAGAAGGGGGAAACTGACTCATATAAACAGTTTATTGTAAGTATCGAAACCAAGCGGCAGGGCATCGAGGACACCATCCACGGGATTAAAGTAAAAGATCCTTACCGTTGGCTTGAAGATGCCAAATCGAGTGAGACGAGCCATTGGATGGAAGAGCAGAATAAACATGCCCGAAAGCACCTTAATTCCCTTCCCGGGATAAAGAATCTTTATAAACGCCTTAATGAACTTAACTATATTGACCAGACCGGAGCCCCCATGCGAAGAGGTAAGCGTTACTTCTTCTACAGGCAGCATGCGGATAAGGAAAAATTTGTTTATTACTGGAAGGAAGGCGAAACCGGAGAAGTCAAAGTTCTTCTTGATCCTAATAAAATGAGTGAAGACGGAAGCATAAGTGTTAAAGGCATTTATGTAAGTTACGATGGAAAACTGGCTGCTTACAAGGTAAGCAAAAACAATTCAGATGCCGCAACGCTTTTTGTAATGGATGTTGCGACAGGGAAGAAACTACCTGATGAGGAAATTCCAGGCTGTAAATATGCCTCACCCTCCTGGGACCCTAATGGTAAAGGTTTTTATTATACCAGATTGCCCCTTGACCCGAAAATCGAAGTAAATCAACTGCCCGGACATGCAGAAGTATATTATCATCGCATTGGAACAAAGTGGAAAAAAGACAAACTCATACATCCCGCAACCAAAGATCCTAAAAAATTCCTTCATGTAAATGTAAGCCGTGATGGACGCTATCTTTTAGCGTTTTTAAGCTTTGGATGGAGCCGAACGGATGTTTACTATAAAACCCCCTATGGTGGACGATGGAACCCACTTGTTGTGAACACAGACAAAGAATACGCCAATTACAGTGTGATGTGGTGGAAGGGTAAATTTTATATTCACACTAACCATAAAGCTCCTCATTACAGACTGATGTGGACAACACCCAATAGAGTCAATCAGAAATATTGGAAAGATGTAATTCCAGAGCGTTCTGATGCGGTTTTGGACAATTTCTCCATCGTGGGTGGCAAACTTTCACTGACCTGGCTCAAAAAGGCGTCGACGACTCTTGAAGTTGCCGATCTTGACGGAAAAAATCTGAAAACTGTAGTTCTTCCAGGCATTGGTACTTCAGGGGGAATAAGTGGTAATCCCGATGATAAAACCGGATTTTATTCTTTTTCATCATTCACCTCCCCTAAGTCAATTTTCGAGTATGACTTCACTGCAAATGCTTCAAAAGAATTTTTTAAGGTTAAAGTTCCGTTTGATCCTTCTCCGTATACCACTGAGCAAGTTGAGTATAAGTCCAAGGATGGCACAGTTATTACCATGTTTATAATCCGCAGAAGTGACATGGTTAAAAATGGAGAAAATCCCTTTATTTTATATGGTTATGGCGGTTTCAATGTAAGCATTACTCCACATTTTTCCGCGGGAAACATACCCTGGCTTGAAAATGGCGGTTCTATAGCAATTCCAAATCTTCGCGGTGGTGGCGAATATGGGGAACAATGGCACAGGGATGGAATGCTTCTTAAAAAACAGAATGTTTTTGATGACTTTATTGGAGCAGCAGAATATCTTATAAGAAACAAATATACCAAACCGGCAAAACTTTCCATTCGTGGTGGTTCTAACGGTGGGCTTTTAGTGGGTGCAGCGATGGTACAACGTCCGGAACTTTTCCGCGCTGTTTCCTGCCATGTGCCACTGCTTGACATGGTTAGATATCACCTTTTCGGTTCCGGTGAGACATGGATCAGCGAATATGGCGACCCGCGAAAGCAGGAGCATTTCACCAACCTGTTCTCCTACAGTCCATATCATCATGTAAAATATGGTGTCAAATACCCGTCACTCCTCATGACGAGCGCAGACAGCGATGATCGTGTTGATCCAATGCATGCCAGAAAGTTTACTGCTGCCCTGCAGTACTCATCCCTGTCTGGACTTCCGGTGCTACTTAGAATTAACAAAAATTCAGGGCACTCCGGTGGAGATATGGTAAAGAAAAGAGTTGAATCTCAAGCCGAAGAATACGCTTTTCTTATGTATATGCTGGGGATGTCAAAGAGTGAGATAAAGGCTCTGAATAAAAAATTTGTTGTTGAATCAGAGTAATTTAATAACCTGATCCTGTATTTCCATAAGTTGCCTGCCTGCCTCTTTTGCATAACTTATCATTTCAAGCAGTTGTGAATCATTAAATGTGGATTTCTCGCCAGTACCCTGTATCTCAATAAATTCACCATTTCCAGCTATGACAAAGTTCATATCTACCTGAGCTTTTGAATCCTCCGAATAGTCAGGATCAACTATAATTTCACCATCACAAAGAGCACAACTTACAGAAACAACATTATGGATAACAGGATTCAATTCAAGTTTGCCTGTAAAAATCAATTTTTGAATTGCGAGACACAATGCAACAAATCCACCGGTAATGGAGGCCGTCCTGGTTCCCGCATCTGCCACAAGGACATCACAGTCAATTGTTATCGTTCTTGGTCCCAAGGCGGTTAAATCAATGGAAGCACGGAGACTTCGTCCAATAAGTCTTTGTATTTCCTCGTTTCTACCCTTCCTGACTCTTGGGCTCCGGCTACCTGTAGAACCAGGAAGCATATTGTATTCCGCAGTAATCCAACCTTTTGACGAGTCCGATGACCATGAAGGCGTCTTGTTTTCAATAGTTGCACAGCAGATTATTTTAGTTTCTCCGTAACTTATCAATACACTGCCATCAGGATCTTTCTGGATTCCGGTTTGAATCTGCACTGGCCTGAGCTCGTTATTTCTACGTGAATTTTTTCGTTCCATAAATACCTTCCTTCATGGCGTTAGTCTGAGTCAGAGTCCGTTCGTTACTGACTCGTTATATTAAAACTGTTGTGCAATCATGCAATTTTATTTTTGTTCCTGAAATAATACATAAACATTTCAACAAACTGTAAAAAGCCATAGCCGGCGTTCAATCGTTTATAAATATTTTCAAATTGCTTTTTAGAAATGTATCCCGGTTCGCAAACTTCTTTTTTTTATGAAAAAATACGTTTTTTCCTAATACTTCACCTTCTTCATCCCGATATAAATACATGAAATTGGATTTCAGGAGTTGAAAATGCCACGTAAAAAAATTGAACCTGTTAAGATTCCGGAAGACAAATCCAGAGAAATTGTTGATGATCTATCATCGGAGGAAGTTGAGCATATTGATAAAAACAATGAAGATAATCTAACTGAGGATCCTTCAATTTCAGAGCCCAATGAAGATAAATCAAGGGATGTAGTAAACTCCAATTCAGACACTCTTGTTAAAGTAGAAAAAGAAACCATCAACTTGCGCAAACCACCTGATGAAAACAACAGGCCAACTACAGTATATGAAGTTGCCCCTGGTCCCAAATTAGAAAATAATGAATTTATATTTAGATTTCCGGAACTTTCATATGGAAAAATAGATGAACTACTCAAGTCTAATTCTGATTTAAAATCGTTTATTGTTGACGCTCAAGGCATTGAAAATATTAGTGAGTCTGACATTAAACTATTATTCTACATCTGGGAAAAACTTTCAAAAATCTCTGGGAACCTCATTTTCAGGAATTCTGAAGGAATTAATTCTATACTTGATTTGACCGATATTAATTTTGATCGGGAGTAAATAAAAATGGATAATAACGATCTCGAACTACTTCAGGAATTTGTTGTCGAAAGTACAGATCATCTATCAAATGTCGAAAATGATCTTGCTCTTCTAGCGGATGGTGATTCAAGTCCGGACCTCCTGAATCGGATTTTCAGAGCCGTCCACAGTGTGAAAGGTGCTGCCGGATTTTTCGGTCTTACCAAAATAAACAAACTCAGCCACCAGATGGAAACGCTCCTCATGAAAATACGAGATGGGGAGAGGCAAACTGATCCGCTGACAATAGACGTTCTGGTCAAATGTAATGACAAACTTGTTAATTTGCTTGAAAATATAGAAACAAGTGAGGATTTTGTAATAGATGACCAATTGAAAATGCTGGGGACAATTCTGGAAAATGCCTACTCCAGCGATGAAAATTTTGGGGATTTTCTTCAAAGACTCGGTATTAGTTCTGACGGAGATTCGGATTATGAAGGTTCAGATGAAGAATTAGATGAACCGTTACCACCAAAGGTTGTTGAACCTGTGCCAGACATAATGGTAATCAGGGCCCCTGTAAAACTACAAATACCCAAATCTATCAATCTGGACGAATTGAATCGCTTCGGTCATTCACTCTATCGATTCAGCATTCCCTGGAGTTTCTTTGGAAATTCTTCTAAAATTTTGAAAACAATTGAAGAATGGGAAAAACTTGGAAAAGTATATGAGCTCCATATTCCATCCCCGAATGTAGAATCCGAAGAAAAACTTAAAGGAGTTTCCATTGAGATAACAGGCTATATTTCTACAGTATTGAAGAATAACCTTATCTCTGAAGGTCTTGAAATTCCTGAAGAATATATTGAACCGATGGATACGGGAAAACCGGCTAAAACCACAGTACCAGTTGTAGAAAAAGAGAAGCCAGCCCTGAAGCAGGAAAAACCCGTTGTCAAAACTAAAAAGCCCGAATCCCCGACAAATGATGGTCTCACTCAGGTTATATCTGAAGCTATGAAGGATGGAAGGAAAACCGAGGTTTTATCCACGGATGGAAATCGGGGTGTAAGTGAGGAAACCGTACGTGTTAAGACTTCCCTGCTTGATTCCCTCATGCAAACCGCCGGCGAACTGGTTTTAGCTCGAAACCGGCTTCTTCGAATAATGAAAAACAACGAAGAAGAAGTTGATGGTCTATCCACCGTACTGCACCAGATAGACGGGGTAACCTCCAGCATCCAGAGCCAAATTATGAAGACAAGACTTCAGCCTATCGGGAACCTTTTCAAAAAGTTTCCGCGGGTTATCAGAGAACTCGAACTCAAACTTAATAAAGAAGTAAACCTCATTATTAAGGGCAAAGAAGTCGAACTCGACAAAACAATTATTGAAAATCTCTCTGATATTCTTACTCATATAATCCGCAACTCTATGGATCATGGCATAGAAGACCCGGACTACAGGGAAACAGCGGGCAAAGTCCGTAAAGGAACAATAATCTTATCCGCTTATTATGAAGGTGGAATGGTAAACATCGACGTTGAAGATGATGGACGGGGGATTGATAGACATCGAGTTGCTAAAAAAGCAATAGAGAGAGGACTTATTACTAAAGAAGAAGCAGAAAATGGGTCCGATAGGGAAATCGTTAATCTGCTTTTTGCTCCGGGTTTCTCAACAGCAGAGCAAGTCAGTGATGTCTCTGGTCGTGGCGTCGGTATGGATGTTGTAAAAACCAATATTGAAAAGTTGGGGGGAAATGCTGAAATAAACACAACTTTTGGCAAAGGCACGCTTATGAATCTCAAGCTGCCATTGACTCTGGCGATTATACCATCCCTGATTTTTGAAGTGGAAAATCATACATATGCAATTCATCAGGTTGCCCTTGAGGAAGCACTCCGCATCCGTGAGGGAGATCCAGATGTTAAAATTGAAAAAATCAATCAGAACATGGTCCTCAGACACAGGGATTCACTTCTTCCACTAATAAATCTTGCAGACGTGCTTAAAATCAGGAAAACCTTCGTCCATCCTGAAACCGGCAAGGAAATGATTGATCGCCGCAGCAATATTGGTGATTTACGGGAAAGCAGTGATAGTGAACGAAGGCAGACTTACAGATATCATAGGGTTTTAGTTCTCCGTGCCGGCAGGTTTAAGTATGGTCTGATAGTCGATCGTATTCTTGACAATGAAGAAATTGTTATTAAGCCACTCTCCTCCCTTGTTAAAACATCCCCGGCATTTTCCGGAGCAACAATTCTTGGAGATGGAACAATTGCAATAATCCTCGATGCAATAGGAATTATTCAGCAATCACGCATCAAATTCCATGAACTCGAGAAACTTGATGCACATAAAGAAGAAGAGAGTATCGAAACAGGCGAAGTTCAGAGCCTCTTCTTTTTCGACAATGGATCTCGTGAAAAATTTGCAATTCCTCTTAACCTGATTAAGAGAATCGAAAAAGTTGACCAGACAAATTTAAAAATTGTTGGAAACAAGGAATACATTACCACAACGGGCAACAAGTTCGTTCCTGTCCTGAGGCTCGAAAATCTGCTTGATGTTGGGGCAGGAGATTCCGCTAATGGTCAGTTCTATGTTATTCATCCCAAACTTGTCAGAAAACCTGTGTGTATTGTTGCAAGAACGATTCTGGATATAAGCGAAGTTCGTGTTCAACTGGATCGCAAAACAATTCAGATGGATGGAATCGTCGGTAGTTCATTGATTGACAATGAAATTGTACTCCTCCTTAATATTTACAGACTTTTTGAATTGTTTGATCCCGATAGTTTTGCTACAACTCGCGAATACAGAGAAACTATCGATCCTGCGGAATATAGAATTTTACTGGTGGAAGATACTCCATTTTTCCGAATGATTGAAAATGATTATCTTGTAAACGAAGGTTTTGAGGTAATTACGGCAACAAACGGATTGGAAGCAATTGACATTCTGGAAGATAATGGGCCTTTTGATATTATTGTCACCGACATTGTAATGCCCCACTTGGATGGAATTGGGCTTCTCGATAGAGTTCGAAGATCGGGAAAATATAATAATCTTCCAGTAATGGCAGTCACAAGTCTGGATGACGATAAAAGTGTTCAAAAGGGCATTGAAGCTGGATTCGATGCTTACGAACTGAAACTGGATCGGGAGAAACTGCTCAAATCAGTATACCGCCTGCTTCAAAGAAAAGTATCCTGATTTAGTTACTGTCCTGTAATACCGGAAATCAAATTTTTCGCCGATTTTTTTCTCAGGACAGTAACCGCAAGGTGTTGAATTTACTAGTAGTGGCCTGTTAGAAATTTTAATAAATTTCTTCGCGAAGCGAATTACAGGACACGAACGATTTAACGATCTCATATTTTGAGTTTTTGTGCAGAAAATTAAGTCCTGCCTATGATTTCGAAATGAAATGTGACGGCTGGACCTCTGAAAGGAGCTGAAATGCCAACAGTTGAAATTGCAACCTTCCGGGTTAGAGACCTGCTGTGGGGAATAAATATACTTCAGATTCGAGAAAACATTAGAAATGTATTGCCAACGCATGTTCCATTGACCCCGGAGTATGTATCAGGGTTAATAAATTTACGTGGACAGATAGTTACAGTAATCGACCTTGCATGGCTCATGGAAGTAAATTCACAACCGACAGGGGGTGAATCCTTCTGTATTATCTTAAAAAATGATTACGAATTAAACAAAACGGGGTCAATTTCGACAACTGATTTCCCTATTGTAAATATTGGCAAAGACAGTCTCGGAATAACCGTCGATAAACTTGAAGATGTCATTCCCGTTGATATTGAAAAAATAATGGATTCTCCAGCTCAAAGTGAAAAAGTGAACGAGCGCCTTATTTACGGAGTTGTGAGACTGGAAAAAGAACTTCTCATGCTTTTAGATCTTAAAGAACTCCTTGAAAGTTTTGGTCAATAAAGATGGCAGTGCTGAGAGTAGTCCTTTTAATGGAAAGTCCGTTTCTTGAGAAAAAGATCACTGAAGTGATCCAGGAACTGGACAGTGAAGTACAGATAATTACCCTGTACAGAAGTTTTCTGGAAAAAGATCTCACTGCTGACTCCCCTGCTCTTCTTATAACCGACAAATCCTCAGATTTGCGCAGTGCGGTTAATATTGTAAGAGAAACCCATGCTGTATATCCCTGGTATGAAGTATTTATTTTTACGGACCTGAGGGATGACTTTACGGATTTTCTTGAAAAAATGCTCGCCGCAGGGGCCATGGACTGTGCACAACTTCCCTCAGATAGCTCTTCATGGGGAACAATTTTAAGACGAGTGATCAGACCGCTTTTAGGACTCACGAGGATGAGACATACCGCTGGAGAATCCAAAGCTTCTATTCTTCGAGAAAACTACCGAAACCGAAGAACAGGGAAATTTCGAGCTTTGACGGTTCCTGTCTCAGTACTGCCAATACTGAAAAATACGCCTTTTAAACTTGTAGTGATAGGCATTTCTACAGGAGGACCGGCGGCCCTGAATCAAGTTCTGCCCAAACTTCCCGCGGATATGAATGTCCCGGTGATTATTGTCCAGCACATACCGCATGGTTTTACAGACCAGATGGCCCGGGGACTGGACCGAAAATGCGCCATCAACGTCAGGGAAGGAAAAAACGGCGAACATATTCTCCCAGGATATTGCTACATAGTTCCCGGTGGAATACATTCGAAAATTTTATTTATCGGCGATCACATGGTCCTGCGTACGGTAATGTCGGACCCCGTCAATTCCTGCAGGCCCTCCGTTGACTTCATGCTCAAATCCCTTGATCGCATGGCCAAATCCAGTGTTATTGTTGTCATAATGACTGGAATGGGTGAGGACGGCGTCGCCGAGGCAATAAATCTTAAAAATTCCGGCATTTCCTGGAATATAGCTCAGGATGAAAAATCCTGTACTGTGTTTGGCATGCCGAAAGTTCTAATTGATCGAGGGGGAGCTGACGAAATAATAAGTATGGAACTCATTGCAGATGCATTAACAAGGAAACTTGGTATAAAACAATGACAATTATTACTGTTTCATTGAATGAATTTAAGGAGTTACAGTATTTCATCGAAAAGGAATGCGGCATCCAGGTTGGTGAGAACAAAAAGTATCTGATTGAAACAAGGCTATCGAGAATACTTTTTGATCTTAAAATGACCAGTTTCACGGAATTGGTTAATAAGTTAAAGTTTGCGCCACCCAAAGAACTTGTTACGAAAATCGTTGATGCCATGACCACGAATGAAACTCTGTGGTTCCGGGATTCTCACCCCTGGATAGTCTTCCGGGATATTATTCTCCCGCGGATGGTTACCGAAGTACCTCAAACCAGAAAAATCCGTATATGGAGTGCAGCCTGCAGTACCGGACAGGAACCCTACACCATTTCAATGCTTATTAAAGAGCAGCATCGTAGAGGAATCCTGAAAGCTGCACCGGAAAGATTTGAAATAATTGCTACGGATATCAGTCCCAGCGCACTGTTTCTGGCAATGAGTGGGCGATATGACAATATTTCCATGAAGCGTGGTTTTGTGGACGAGTGGTTGGAATATCGAACAAGGTACTTCAAGGATAATGAGCGATTTACTGAAATTAACCCTGAATTAAAGAAGATCATTAAATTTAAAAGATTCAACCTTCTGGATCCCTTCTTTGAGCTTGGTACCTTTGATTTTGTTCTTTTGCGAAATGTAGCAATTTATTTTTCAAAAGAGTTTAAAATCGAACTGTTTTCGAAAATTAATAAGAGTCTCAATACCGGCGGAATGCTAATGCTTGGCTCAAGTGAGACACTGCTGCCGGAAATCCCCGGTTTTAAACCTTCTATGCATAACCGTACTACGGTATACCTGAAGGAGGCCCCTTGAAAGCGTTAATTGTTGATGATTCGAAAGTTATGGTTAGAATTATTTCCAACACAGTGGAAATGCTGGGTATGGATGTAGAAAAAGTACACAATGGTCAGGACGCAATTGATCTCCTGAAAAAGCAGCCCGATGAGTTTTCCATCATACTCATGGATTGGAATATGCCGGTAATGAACGGATATGAAACACTTCTAGCAATAAAAGAAGATCCGGCACTTTCTCATATTCCTGTAATGATGGTTACAACAGAGGGCGAACAAAGCAACGTAATCAAGGCTTTAAAAGCCGGAGCTGACGGATACCTGACCAAACCGTTCAATCAGCAGGATCTGGCTGTTAAAATTATGGAAACCCTTGGAATGGGAATTTAGACATGATTAACAGAAAAGACATACTTCTGAAACTTGCCCGGGTAGAAAACCTCCCTTCATCTCCAAGGCTTCTGAATGATGCCCTTGGAATGGTTGAGAAAGACGATGCATCTATCGAAGAAATTGCTCAGGTAATTTCATCAGATGCGGCTTTAGGAGCAAAGATAGTTTCCATTGCGAACAGTCCTTTCTTCCGGGGAACATCGGAAATAACCGATTTAGTTGCCGCCTGTGTCCGCCTGGGTCTTAACGAACTGCGGAATCTCCTGCTGGCCAGTGTTCTGGCAGGTTCATTTACCGAAATTGATTCGGATAGGCTCGCAAGGTTCTGGATGCATTCCATGGCCTGCGGATACACAGCCAGAGCCATATTGAACCTCTCAAAAAAACCGGTGACAAAATCCGAAAAAATCGTTGCATACAGTGCCGGACTTCTTCACGATCTCGGCTCCCTTGTTTTCATGCAGGTATTTACACCGGATTTTGAAGAACTGCTGAAAATCACATCGGAAACAGAAACGACACTTTTCAATCTCGAAGTTGAAAACTGGGGCATAAGCCATGCAGAGATTGGCGATTTTCTGTCACGAAGGTGGAAACTACCGGAAGTGTACCGAATGGTTCAGCGATATCACCATGAACCATGGGAAACCCCTGAACTCTATGAGACCGTTGTAAAGGCAGTTCACCTTGCAGATTTTATCTGTAATTCAAGGGGTTACTCCCGGATAAACAATATGCCTCAGGAATTTGATGCCGGGGCTTGGGACACTTTTGGTCTTACGGAAGATGATGTGCCGAAAATCCTTGAACTTGTAGCTCAGGACGGCGAAAAAAGTGAATATTTTTCTTCTCTTATAAAACAATGAGGTTTGAATATGCTCGACCAATTTCGTGACACTTCTTTAAGAGGAACAATTGACATGCTTTCCATGATGATGGGAATGGAAGGCAGTATATCAGAGACTGCCCTTCCCCCGGAGGAAATCTATGTTTCCGGCATTGTCAGTTTCCGCAGTTCGACGGTTTCAGGACTTGTAAGCCTTCGATTTGCAAGGGATACAGCTGTTGCATTAGTAAGTATGATGCTTGGCATGGAAGCTGATGAAGTCGATGATGAAACCATGTTTGACGGCGTCGGAGAAATGACAAATATTGTCTGCGGTCAGTTGAAAGTTGATTTCTCCCGGGAACTGGAAAGTCTGGATATAAGTATTCCATCAATTATTCACGGTAAAGGGCACAGGATCAATGTATTCCACGGAGCTGAATCCGGTGAGTATGCCGTAGCTTGTGATTCAGGAACAATCGCCCTTCGAATCGAGATGTGCAGCGATAAATAGTTACTGTCCTGGCATACGATCTTTTCAAGAAGTTTTAAAATTTCTCTACTTTTAATCTGATTTCCGCAAGTATCAGCTTGACGTAATTATTTCCCGCAATATTACTAATTCTCCTCTTTTACTTTTTCTTTTTACTTGAAAGGCTACTGGAGTTTTTCAGTACTACACTACTATCACTGGAATTTCATTAATATATGACACAAATTACAGGCAATACTTCAGGACTTAAACCAAGCCAACTCAAAGCAATAGAAAATCTATCTCGAAGAAGACTACCTCCTTTTGAAATGTTTACTGTCGCTTTAGCTCAGGCCATATTAACCGCCGCCGAAGACACAGGTCGTGAAATCGGCATACTACTGGATCGCAAGGGACGTGTGGTCCAAACAATTGTTGGAACAAACCTCAAACTCGATATTCCCGAAATAGACTGGGCCGAGCGAGGTCGTCTATCCGGACTTCGACTTGTCCACGCACATCCCTCATGCGATTTCCTGCGGGATGATGATATTACAAATCTCCTCATAAATCGTTTTGACAGTGCTGTGGTTTTTGCCCGTGAGCACAAACATGCTCCCGTTCGCCTTCAGTATGCTGTAATTGATACATATGAACGGGCGAAAATAAGTGAGATCACAAATCTCCACGGATTTACTCTTGATTTTCCTGCTCTAATTGAGTCCCTCGAAACGAGACTCGGGTCATCCGAAAAAGTCCGCCGCATTTATGGAAAAAACCAGGCAATCTGCATAGTTGTTTCAAAAACAAGAGATCGAGCGGATCGTCGCGCATCGGAATTGAAAGATCTTGCATCCACCGCAGGCCTCCTCATTGAAGAAGTGTTTGTTCAAATCAGACCCAAATCTGACCCCCAAACCCTCATTGGTAGCGGAAAACTTCAGGAAATATTCACTCAGGCCCGACGCCTCGACGTTGATATGCTGGTTTTCGATCCGGAATTGACACCGGTTCAAGCGAAAAATATTTCCGAAATCACTGATCTTAAAATTATTGATCGAACACTTCTAATCCTCGATATATTCGCCACCCGTGCTCGAAGTCGTGAAGGAAAACTTCAGGTGGAGCTTGCTCAGTTGAAGTATACCCTGCCGCGCCTCGTGGGGAAAAATACCATGCTCAGTCGCCTTATGGGTGGCGGAATCGGAGGACGCGGGCCTGGAGAAACCAAACTTGAAATCGATCGCCGCCGTGCAAAAGAACGCATTGATCGCCTTGAAAAACAGATTGAAACCATTTCTGCCCAGCGTTCCCTCCGGCGATTGAAGCGCACAGACAGCGGAATCCCCGTTGTAGCTATCGTGGGTTATACCAACGCCGGAAAGTCAACCCTCCTTAAAACCATTACTGGAGCTGATGTTCTTGTTGAAGACCGCCTTTTTGCCACTTTAGATCCCCGCACACGACGGGTCCGTTTTCCCGAGAATCTGGAGCTTATCTTTACCGATACGGTTGGTTTTATTGAAGATCTTCCTCTTGAGTTACGCAAGGCTTTCCGGGCAACCCTCGAAGAAATTCATAATTCATCCCTGCTCATTCACCTTGTGGATTTATCAGACCCTGAGCATGACTTTAAACTCCGTGAAGTAGCAGCAATACTTGAAGAAATGAATCTTTCAGGTAAACCTTCAATAACTGTTTTTAATAAAATTGATGCCGTTTCAGCAATTCCCCCTCCATCACCGGATTATTTTTTCATAAGTGCAAAAGAAAGACGGACAATGGAGCCCCTCATCCGGTTTATTGCAGATTTTTTCCAGGTAAAATCAGTAATACCCAAATCTGCAACTGAATCTGCTGAAAGTTATGAGGAGATTACAGATGTTTGATGCAATTTTCAGTTTTAAAATACTGGATAACACAGTGAAAAACTGGGGATGGACTTTGTTTTCACTGTTTCTTGTGCTTGGAGCAAGCTTTCTATTTTACTGGATTGTCCAGAACATTATTCACCGCATCACAAAAAACACTAAAACCGACCTGGATGATCACATTGTAAAAGCCTGTCAGTATCCTGTTATCATTTATGCCAATCTTTTTGCTTTCCGTAAAATTATTAATTATTTCTTGGTCTTTTCCGGTTCAACCGCATCAAAACTCAACTTTCTTATCTCAATAATTATAATATTCAATACAGCCTGGCTTGTAAGTCGCCTTTTAGACAAAATCCTTGAACATTATCTGATACCTCTTGCAATGAAGACCGAATCGGATCTTGATGATATCCTGCTTCCCCTCCTGAAAAACAGCCAGAAGTCCATATTATTCACGATTGCAACAATCGTCGCTCTGTCAAAAGCTGGATACAATGTTTCTGCTATTCTGACCAGTTTCGGTATCGGTGGTCTTGCGGTTGCCCTTGCCGCAAAGGATACTATTGCCAATATTTTCGGAGGAATAATCGTCCTCACATCCCGCCCCTTTAAAGCTGGCGAGCGTATCAAGTTTCAGGATTACTGGGCCGAAGTACTTGAAATAAGCCTCAGAAGTACAAAACTTCAACATCCTGATTTTGGCTATATAATAAGCGTTCCCAACTCATGGTTTTTAACCAACCCGGTGATTAATATTCAGAAAAGCGCTGGGTTTTTGTTCTTTCTTGATACCAGAATCAGCATAACATCGTCACCTCAGGAACTTCAAAAAGGATTTGAAATTATCGGTGAAACAGTTACAGGCAATGAGCGTGTAACTCTCATGGATCTGAGATTTGAAGATTATTCCAGTGGGGCTTTTGTCCTCCGGGCCTATTTTCACGTGCATACTTTCGCCGAGCGGCACAAAGCTCGTTCGGAAATCCGGGTAGAAATACAGAGACGCTTTTTCGAACACAACATCAGGTTTGCGGATACTGCATGGACTGAAGTAAAACCCGTAGATGAACTCCCGCCTCCTCAGAAACCCTTTAAATTCACTGAATATGTGAAAACTCTCAAGAAAAACGCCCCGGACGAAGCTCTCCAGAGCCATGATTCCCCAACTTAGTTCTTCTCTTAACAAATTTCACTATCAATATACTTAGTTCGTGTCCTGTAATTCGCTTCGCGAAGGATTTTATTAAAAATCCTAACAGGCCACTAGACCGCTTCATTAGTAAAAGGATCGAAAACTAAAAAGTGAATATTTGCTTCAAGTTTTTGTAATTTTACATTGATATTAGATATTTATGACCTGACCCTGTTACCTGTTTGCCTGACTACCTGAATCCCTGTTAAAAAATTTCAGATAAACAGGTAATCAGTAGCAGCAACAGGAAATCAGGGTCTCTTTCCTGAAGTGTTTCTTTAAAACGAGTCACAATCTTATTATTAAAGAAGCGGTATAGTTCCTCTTTTAACAAATTTCACTATCAATATACTTTGCCACTTGAATTTTTGTAATTCCCGTGTATATATCTGCCCAAGACCGCTTTCGGAGTTATGCGATTGTGTTGAATTTCTGAAATATAGGTCAATTTGACACTCACCATAATTTAGTTTCGATCCTTTTATTCCGAAAGCGGTTTAGTTGAGGTAATATCATGAAGAGGTTTTCATTTATTTTAGCAATAATTTTAGTAAATTTAATCGCTTGTACTTCTGAGAAGTCATCAGATACGAATACGTCGATTATCGCCGCCCCCATGCTGGAAGCAACTCCCGGTGAAGATCGTCCGGATTTCGATTGTAAAATTATTCTTACAAACGTTTCCAGACAATCAAATGGTACTGGCGGTTATATTGATGACGGTCACAACTGGATCTGGGCTGGTCAGATTCGGGTTCTCAATTCCGCCGTAAGTGAAGGCTGGGTTCCACGCATTGCCTACATGCCCCCATCACAGGATGCATGGCGCGCGGCAGAAACGACTCTGGTCACCCAGGGCGCAGTCTTCTCCACATACAGTTTCACCATGTCCGAAAACCTGCCGGGCCCCGGAATGAGTGGTACATCCATAACACGCAGTGTTATTCAACTTATCCCCCTCCTTGAACGCAATGGGGAGCGCATGTTTGATCACAACCGCATTCCCGGGATTTTCGACAACTATCGCCTTACAATCGACAACGGTTTTCAAATTGTCGATGATCCAGCCGTTTGCGTGGACAATGGGCAGCCTGACGAATTTGAAATTATTCCTCCGGAGTTTACCGTTGATTTTACTGCGGACGGCAACGTAAATGCATCCGGCGTCCTCATCGGCAACGGAATTCTCAACATCAATTACGATATTAACAGGCTTCCCAATTGCCGTGGTACCCATAATGGCTATCCCGCTTGGGATCTCATCGCCTACGCAAAATTCCTGCCTTCCAACACAATCGCCGAGACATCCGTTCGGGTTTTTGAAACCAATTACGGATACCCTACAAACGTAGCTCATGCCATCCCCGCGGAATTTGCAGTTCCAGAAGGTACGACCAGTGTTGAAATATGGTTTGCGAACTCAACCCTTGGTGGTTCATCCTGTATCGAGTGGGATTCCAACAACGGAAATAACTATAAATTCAACGTTTCCTCTACCCCCGGCTGGACAGGAAACAATATTGTTAAAATCTCCCGTGGCGATTCTTCAGCTTGTAACAATGGAACCCCCTGGTCCGGAAGCACAATCTATTTCGGTTCCTGGGAACGCACCCGCGCCGTTGTGGGTAACTTCTGCCTCGAAGTATGGCAGGAAGGTGTTACCGATTTCAACAATCCACAACTGTGGCAGCAGATTGACGCTCGCGTTTATTATCGTTTTGAAGGGGAAGATTTCCGTTCCAAATACATCGACTTTGTTGACTACACGGGAAACAACGCCCGATACGCTTTCAACCTTGCGTCCATTGACCCCCTGGGTATCTACCGTTGCCCGGATTTCGAAACTCGCGTGGAAACACTCCCCTCCGGCGAGCAGCAGGAACAGGCAATGATGGAGTTTTTCTTCTCCTTCAACGGTCAGATCCACACCACCGGAAATGATGGCAATCCATATTTTGTGGTTAACTACACCGACTACTACCCCAATCAATTCCGCGAATCCAACTGCAATCAATAAAATACACGCCCACATTACAGTTGACATTTAATTTCAATTTTATTATTTTTTTCCCGTTACGGAGTAACAGAAAGAAAGGAACAGACAATGAAAAGATTTTTACCCGCACTTTTAATCGTATCCCTCTTCGCTATCGGCTGTGGAAAACAGAAAGCTGAAGCCTTTAACAAGTACATGGACAAAGCCCGTGCCGTAGTTATGGAAGCTAATCAGCATGCTACAAAAACCGCTTCCTGGTTCCGTGGTTACAATGGTAAAAACGGCGACAAATTCAAAGATGAAATGGCCAAGAAAATTAAAGAAATGGAAGGCCTGAAAGCCAAAATGGCAGCTCTGTCAACCCCCAATGCTGAAATCAAAAAATTTCAGAATATTCACGTAGAAATGATGGGGATTTTCGTAGGTATGTATCAGGTTTATGGCGAAATGATCGCTGACTTCTCCAAAGCACAATCCTCAATGAAGAAAATGCAGGATTATCAGAAAAAACTCGGTAAACTTGCAAAAGAAGAAGAAGACCTCCGTCAGAAATATGCCAAGAAACACGGCCTCCAGGCTAAATAGATCGTGTCCTGAATCGCTTCTTCATTGATTTTATCAAAAATTCTGACTCTTCAAATTTCCCCTGACAATAAAGCAAAGCACAAGATAACTAAGCAACTATAGTAGATGATCAAAAGAATATGAGCGACAAACTCAACGTAAATTTCAGCGAAACGAAGTGAGCGACAAATTTACTCATAGAGCGAAACGAAGTGAGCGACAAACTCAACGTAAATTTCAGCGAAACGTAGTGAGCGACAAATTCACACATAGAGCGAAACGAAGTGAGCGGAATGTTTTCGACGCCGCAGGCGTGGGGAGTCCAGAGGGGGCTTGACCCCTCTGTGCCGGTTCAAGGGGGATTGGGGGGCGCGTCGGAATCCCCCCAACTGAGAGGTTTAAGGAGAGCTGCGCTCTCCTTGATCAATTTATGAGAAAGTTACTTTTGTAACTTAAAATGTCTTTCAAAGTAAACACTTGCCGAGATGAGCGAAACGAAGTGAGCGTTATCCTGGCCGCTGAATTATTGAAAAAGACCCCAGCGAAACGTAGTGAGCGGCAATCCCCAAGTAAATTTCAGCGAAACGAAGTGAGCGACAAATTTACTCATAGAGCGTAACGAAGTGAGCGACAAATTTACACATAGAGCGAAACGTAGTGAGCATCGCTGTAAACCTCAAATTATTCTTATTCATCTTGACAAAAAATCCTTTTTTTTATACCTTCCCAAACCGTGAATGAGCAACAGAAAGAAAGGAACAGACAATGAAAAGATTTTTACCCGCACTTTTAATCGTATCCCTTTTTGCCTTCGGAAGCTGTAAAAAGAAAGCTGACGAATGGAACGCCTACATGGGAAAAGCCACCCCGATTCTTACGGATGCTTTCTCTCATTATCAGAAAACACAGTCATGGCTCCGGGCTTTCAATGCCAAGAACGTCGACAAATACAAAGCTGGCATCAAAGACAAAATCAAGGAAATGGATGCCATCAAGGCAAAACTTGACGGTCTTAAACTCCCCAACTCTGAAATGAAGGCAATCAAAGATCTCCACATCACGACCGTTGGTCTTATTGTTGGCCTTTATAAAGATTACGAAGAAGCCATCAATGATCCTGCAAAAGCCAAGAATATCACGAAAAAAGATATGGAATTTTCAAAGAAGCTCAACAAAGCTATTAAAGACGAAAAAGCCCTCGTAAGAAAATACGCCAAAAAACACGGCCTTCAGGTCAAAAACTAAAAACTCCCGCCCCAGCCCCTCCATGTCATTCTGCAGACTTTTAAAATAAAAAATTAAATTACCCTTTTGAAAATCGGTTTTTCTAGCGTAGTATCAGCTCAACTCTAACCTTTTTCGGAGATTACTCATGGAGCACAATTCAAACACCGATGTAAAAGTACTTCCTGAAAGCGCTTACCGGCCGCTCAATGAAGGGGAAAAATTCATACCCTACATTCCTGCAGATAAGAAAATCACCGAGATTTCCCCAAGGGTTTTCGTCTACGGGATATTATTCAACATCATTTTTACATTTGCTGCCGCCTACCTCGGCCTACTCACGGGTAACGTCATCGAAGCAGCTATTCCCATTGCAATTCTTGCGGTTTTCCTGGGAAAGATCCACAGACCTCAGAACACAATTTCAGAAAACGTCATGATTCAGTCCATTGGAGCTGGCAGCGGAGTCGTTGTAGCAGGGGTAGTTTTTACTCTTCCAGCCCTGTACATCAATAAACTTAATCCAAATATGCTTCATATTATTGTTTCCTCTTCCCTTGGCGGGTTCCTGGGAATCCTGCTCCTCATCCCTCTGCGCCGCTACTTTGTAAGTGAGATGCATGGACAACTTCCCTTCCCGGAAGCTACAGCTACGGCGGAGATCATAGCCTCCGGAGAAGCAAAAGGCCGTGATCGGTCAGGTATTATCCTTCTCCTCGCCACAGGCATTGGAGCCATGTTCGATTTCTTAGCGGAAACGGCGAAACTATGGAACTCCGGACTTCATTCAACAGTAATCCTTGGCCAAAAGGGCATTGCCATGGCCAAACACAAGATAACCTTCGGCATTCATGGTCTTGCGGCTTTCATGGGTATCGGCTACATCGTCGGTCTTCGCTATGCTGCTGTAATTGCTGCAGGTTCTCTTCTTTCCTTCCTCGTTTTAATTCCCCTCGTTTACTACTTCGGGCAGCACCTTGATGTGGTAATTCCCCACGCTCCCATGCTTGGTCCCGATGGGGAACCCATTAAAAACATGCTCATCCGGGACATGAGTGTCGGAACAATCTTCAAAGCCTACGTTCAGCCCATCGGTATTGGCGCTCTGGCCATGGCCGGGTTCCTTGGAATCATTAAGATGAGCCGCATTATTTTCGGTTCTTTTTCCCTGGGAATCAAAGCCTTTCAGGCCGGAAAAGCTGGTCAGGTTGCAACGGAACGAACAGACACCGATATTGATCCCAAATTCGTTTTACTTGGACAACTTGCAATAGTTATAATCCTTGGCGTGTTTTACTTTTTCCTCACAAAATCCGTCACGGGAGCCCTTGTAGCAATGGGCGTTACCTTTGTATTTTCATTCCTGTTTACTGCTGTTGCCGCCCGGGCCATCGCCATCGTCGGAACGAACCCCGTGTCCGGCATGACTCTCATGACTTTAATCATTTCTTCCCTTATCTTGATTGCTGCAGGAATGAAAGGCACCAGCGGCCAGTACACAGCTCTCATAATCGGTTGCGCAGTCTGCACGGCCCTTTCCACTGCTGGTGGCTTTATCACAGATCTCAAAATCGGCTACTGGGTCGGCGTAACTCCTAAAACCCAGCAGACGTTTAAATTCCTCGGAATTTTAGTAGCATCCCTTTCCGTCGGCGTCGCCATGTGGCTTCTCGCCACTTCCTATGGTTTCGTAAAAACACCGGAAACCCCCAGTCCTCTTGCAGCGCCTCAGGGCAAACTCATGGCCACCATCATCAGTTCCATGATGAGTAACGCCGATATGCCCTACCTTCTTTATGGCCTCGGGGCCATCATTGCAATCATTCTCGAAATGGCAAAAGTCCCGGCTCTGGCCTTCGCACTTGGGATGTACCTGCCCATTTCCATCAACCTCGGCGTTCTCGCCGGCGGCTTCACAGCCTTCCTCATCGGTAAAGCTGGAAAAACACCAGATGAGAAAAACGCTATCGGTTCTCAGGGAACCCTCATTGCTTCTGGTCTCATGGCAGGTGCTGCTCTCATCGGAATTGTCGCAGCGGTGCTTCAACTCTCGCAACTTGGTAAACCCGTGAGATTTATATCTGTGGGTGAAAAATTTACCAATGTTGGCGGAAAATGGATTCCCGAAGCACACAAATGGTTCGATGGTAAAACGGGCCAGTACACCGGTCTCATAATGTTTATCGCCCTTGGTTTTGCTGCCTATTTCCTCGCTCGCCTCGGAGCAAAATGGGAACTTCAGCGCAAAGCTGAAAACGAAGCCGCCTCCAAATCCAAAGAATAACCCCCACGCCACACCACCCGGCACCATACCTCACTTTCCATATCTCGATCCTTTTACTATACCGCTTCCTGAGTAATACGATTGTGACTCGGTTTAAAGAAATGCTTCAGGAATGAGCCCCCTGATTTCCTGTTCCTGCTACTGCCTACCTGTATCCCTGAAATTTTAAACAGGGACTCAGGTAGTCAGGAAAACAGGTTCAGGATCAGGTCATAAACATTCAACATAAAAGCATAATTACAAAGACCGAAAGCAAGTATTCACTCTTTAGATTTCGATCCTTTTACTCATGAAGCGGTCTAGATCGCTTGCGGGGTATTACGATAGCAACTTAATTCAAAGAAAGACTTCAGGAAAAAGACCCTGATTGTCCTGTTCCTGCTACTGATTTCCTGTTGCCTGAATATTTTTAACAGGGATTCAGGTAGTCAGGAAAACAGGTTCAGGATCAGGTCATAAACATTCAACATAAAAGCATAATTACAAATGGCAGGATGAAAACATTCACTTTTCCCGTTTCGATCCTTTTTTCATGAAACGGTCTAGAGTTCTGAATCGGGTTCAAACAAAATTGCGGGAATCCGAGCTGCGGCGTGAATCGGGCTCTTACAGTCTGAAAGTGTCCAATCGGGGATCTGGATCGAACCCAAAAAAATCCGCAGGGTCCGATCGATGGCATGATTTTTGTTGCCGGGATTCTTTTCAGTGTTGTTGAGTTCTGAATCGGACTCATCCAACTTTCAAATGACCAGTCAGTTTTGCCGATCGGGCTCAAAATTCTGCATGGACCCGAGCCGGAATTCAGTCCGGGCTCAAACAATCCGGATAAAGTGGATTCGCGATTCGAATCAGGCCCAAAAATGTTGCATGGGTCCGAGCAGAATCATCGATCAGGCCCAAAAAATTCCGGGGAGTCCGAGCAGAATTATCGATCAGGCCCAAAAAATTCCGGGGAGTCCGAGCAGAATCATCGATCAGGCCCAAAAAATTCCGGGGAGTCCGATTGAATTCGCATCCTGGAAAAAATCGACATTGAAAAACACTGATTCAAATCACCGCTCATACTTATTCAAAATGGTGCGAATGCGATTAGCGATTGCAATCGCCCTCAAATAAATCTGCATAAGCCGGTCAGCGTTTGCGATCACTCTCATACAAAACTGCATAAGCCGATCAGCGTTTGCGACCACCCTCAAAAAAAATACCAGAGTCCGATCAGCGTTTGCGACCATTCACTTACAAAATAAAGCGTGCGACATCCTTTCCCCGTTCATTGCGCCCCCTGCGGCGGGTCAAAATGCGCCAATGCATCAGCCATTTAATGGCGACCCAATCAATAAACAAATTAAGCCAACCTTCAAAGTAAACTCCCTGCCCCTGTTTGCCTGTTCCTGCTACTGATTTCCTGGTTACCTGAAATATTTTAACAGGGACTCAGGAAGTCAGGAAAACAGGGACAGGCTCAGGTCATAAACATCCAATATCAATGTAAAATTACAAAGGCTGGAAGAATATATTCACTGTTCTACTCTCGATTCTTTTACTCATGAAGCGGTCTAGAAGCAATGCTGATCGGTTAAGTCGTATTAGTTGATATTGTAAACAAAAATAACATACTTTAATAAAAGCAAGAACATTCAGGAAGTCAGAAACAGTATCAGAATCAGGATAATCAGGGTCTTGTGCCTGAAGGGGCATCACAAGTACTGAATTGAAAGCGGTCTTTATGCCACAAAAACACTTACCTTCAAAGTAAACGCCCTGCTGCTGTCCCTG
>JAHJMN010000122.1 GCA_018821305.1 Myxococcota bacterium | reverse complement strand
TTTTTTGGGCCATTATTTTTTTTTGACCCCAAAGTGGAATTTTTTATGCCCCCGAGGAATTCGATCGGCCTCGACGAGAATTGGATCGGACCCTCCTGAAGTTGCGCAATACCCTGTTTTTACTTCACTTTAAGCGATGCCTTCCGATTTTCGCAAAAAAACTCAATAATTGGCATAAAAATTCACGTTTCATCCATACTTTATCATCCTGTTGTATCATTCAAGGCGATGCGATTGCAGGAAATCGGATGTTCCGTCTGGCAAAAACGTCTTCAGGATCCGCAGATTCAACTTTGCAGGTATGGTTTATTGATTTTACGGGACGAGGTAGTCTGTTGTCCACTGTGGTCGCTGGGGAATGTCTTTTTTATCCATTTTTGCCCTCCATTCGGCATCGTTCAGGCGATTGTTCCCCCTGATAAACATTTCGTAGTGGCTGAGGCTTGGGCCAATGTAAGTTACAATGTCTTCGCCATTTTTAACGGAAATATATGTTGTATCTACGCGACCAATTGCCTCATGTAAAACACCATCAATCACACCCTTGCCCGGTGGAATTGAATAGACATCACTCACAATAAAATCTGATTCCATACAATTCGGGGGGCCTTTGTAAAACAGTGCCGGATACCAGCCATCATAAGTGATCATCCCACTTCCATGGCGTTCCCTTTGCACGACATTTTTAAGCATATATGCTTCCTCAGCGAGTAACACCTCTCCTTTGAGTTGCTTTTCTGAAACAGTTCTGAGTAAGTCTAGAGTTCTAACAAAATTTCTTAAAAACTTCAGTTGGACCTTTTTCCTGTGCAGACCTGGTTTAAAGTTATTTCGAAATCGTGACCTGACAACCCTTTCCGGATAAGTTATTTTCTCAAGGTAATCCGCCATCTGCTCCACCATTTTACCCATAGCTTTCCAGAACTCCCCAACGGGCTCAACATATCCTTCAGGATAGAAACAACCATTCATGGCTCCCCCTGCAGGTTTTACATATAAAACAGTGTTGTGTCTGAGTTGAGTCCAGGATGCTATCTGAGTATTCATTACTCTCATTCCCCACTGTTTTGTCCGGAATACCTCAGGATTTTTCTCTATTTTTCGTGGATTGGAAAGAGTTCTGAGTGTGTATAGCCATGAAGCATAAACTGATTCAGACCACTGCGAAGCTGGTCGTTTGTCAATTACGTTTCTCGCCGCTGCAAGATTATGCTGGTATTCAATCCCATCGCGCTGCACTTCATATCCATTTTTAATTCGATGGGCCGTGAGTCCTGCCGCATCATTGTTTCCGAAAACGGAAAATGCCACATCCAGGGCGGACAGCCTCGTCCTGAGCAGTTTCTTTTTATTCCGACTGATTTGACCATTGCCCAGGAATCCATAGTGAAACTCTGCCCCATAAATGTAAAACTGTGAGGCAGTTTAACTCTCGGAGCAGATTGCGTTGTTTCCACTATGGCACTGGAAATTGCTTGTTTTCCAGCTCCTGACTCTATAAATTTAGTCCTGATGGCATGGAGTATCTTCGGTGTGCACTTTCCAATACCTCCATATGATTGGCTTTTCATTATTTCCAGAATATCCGTAAATGTAGCTGAATCCGCCTGACCGATTATAATTGTCAGGAAATTATTCATCATTTTCCATCTGTCATACATTTTTGATTTTTCTAAAAGTTCCGAAAGAATCAAAGCACCAAGGATGTCCTTTTCGGTATCCGGCGTTTTGCTTGATTCGTCGGCATAAATCCTCATATCAACCCGGCCGAGCCACATCATCGCGCGGAAATAGTCACTCAGTGCTTCACTTTCAGTGTAGTGCCCCCGGGGCTTGAACATGGAGAAATCCATCTTCCTGTCTTTCCCGAATATTTTTACGCTCGATATTTTACCATTGAATACCGCTATCGTCAGGGCATCAACCTCGTTTTGATTACCAATATCAGTAGTTTCGCCACCAGATTGCAGCAGTCTCCGCGCAACAGAGATGAATTCATCAACCTGTTTGACAGAAGGTTTATATTCGTTTGCAGCGGCATCATAAAGTGCCCTGGTTTGCCCCGCCATTTCTTTGAGAATTATCTTGAGTTCGGCCATGAAATATTTAACTTCAAACTCTTTTAATATTTCATCAAAACTTCGGTGCCAGGCATGGAGAACCGAATCTGCTGTTATGAAAACCGGTAAATCAGATTTAAAAATATCCAGATACATACGACCGAAGCTTTCATATCCGTGTCTGCCGGAAACGACAAATCCATTTTTACTGAACATTGCCAACTCGTTTATGTCCATCTTCAGCTTACTTCTCTGAATTTCACTGAAGTACCTGCCGCCGGTGGGATCATAACTAAGTTTTTGAACATATCCTGAATCCGGTACGGCATAATTTTTAATGAATCCCTCAAGAGATAGCTCCCCGATTTTCTCTAATTCCAAATCGAATTCCTTTTCGAATCCAAATACGTCGCCACTTTCCATTGTTCGATTAGGATCAGGAGTGTTTTTAACCCCAGAGCCTTTGAAATCACAGGAATTAAAAACAAACATAAAAATCATTATATTGATAAATGTTAATTTTCTCATTTCGCCGGGTCACTTTCGGGTTATTGTTCTTTTGTACTTCAACGTTATATCAGTCTCCTATTATCTTAGGTTTGTTGGTTTTTTTTTAAACTATTTTTTTTAATTTCAGAGTGTAGTGGTCGCGTGCACTATTCTTTTGTGCGTTTGTTCAGCATGGACTGGATGCGGCGGGCGTGACCGGCTTCCTGATCAACAAGTTCTTCGAAGACGTCGGCAAGGTAGCCGAGTTCGCTTAAGGACAAAAGACGGGCGTAAAGATCCCGGGTGGAGTTTTCACGCAATAGCGCAATGTGAAGAATATCCTCAACAGAAGCATCATCAGCGGGTTCCGGGATGGAAACAAGCATATCCACGGTGTTCTGGAGTTCCGGTGATGCAATGGAACGGGAGGCTTCGGGAATAACCTGAAAACGATCCATTAGACGCTTTTTGTGTTTGATTTCCTCTAAACTGAGGTCTTCAAGAAGCTCGATGAGTTCATCGTCGTTGTTTTTCAGGTATTTTGTAATAGCTGTTTCGTAGTAGCGGGCACTTTCCTCTTCAATATGAACAGCAAATTCGATAATGCCAGCAACAGTGAGTTCTGTTTTTTCATGGGTCATGACAATTCCTTTCGCGGTCCCTTCACAGGATCAACCATAGGGACAGTTCGTTTTCTTCAATTGAAAACTGAGAATCGGCTCTTTTTTCAAGAAACTTTAATGTGTTTTAGTGGCCTCCAAGCCACGTGTCAATACTGCGGGCGGCCTTATGCCCGTCAGCTACGGCATGAATCACGTCAGGTCCGTGCACGATGTCGCCGATGACATAGATGCCTTTGACGCCGGATTCCATGGTTTCGTCCACTTTAAAACGTCCTCGATCCATCCCCATCTGTTTGAGTTCTTCGTCGGTGATGAATGAGAAATCCGCCGTCTGACCGATGGCTTCCACAACCTGAGTTCCTTTGTAAAATGAAGTTTCCCCCTCGTCGAACTTCGGATTGAATCGTCGATTTTCATCAAAAACCTGAGTGCATTTGACGCATTGCAGACCCTTAATTGAGCCATCTTCCGCAATTTCAATTCGCTTGGGTGCCCAGCCGTCACGGATGACGATGCCTTCTTCGCGGCTCTCTTCGATTTCCTCGCGATCCGCTGGCATTTCAGTTTCACTTTCGAGGCAGGTAAGGCAGATGGAAACCTTGCCGTATTTCACCTTCTGAAGTCGCGCCATGGAACGGGCAATGTCCATGGCAACGTTTCCGCCACCGATGATGACGATGTTTTCATGTACAGGAATTTCCTCGTCAAGGCGAATGCGGTTTAAAAGCAGAATCGCAAGACCCACATCGGGATGATCATAGTTTTCAACGCGGGTGGAACGACCGCCGGGGAAGCCCACTGCCACAATTACCGCATCGAAGTCGTTTTTGAGCGTTTCAAAGGAAACCTTTTCCCCTACGGGGGTATTAAGGCGGAACTCTACACCCATACCGATCATGGCGGCGACATCATTGTCGATAGCTGAATCCGGGAGGCGGTAGGACGGAATCCCGTAACGCATGGTACCGCCAGCTTTGGGCATCCGTTCGAAAACTGTTACGCCGTGACCCATGGTAGAAAGGTAGTATGCAGCACTCAGACCCGCGGGGCCGGCACCAACGATGGCAATATTCTTACCCGTGGGCGGGAATAATTCTTTTGCGTGCGTTGCAATTTCCGTAACCCGGTCGGGTCCGAGGGCGTCGATGGCATAACGTTTGAGCCAGCGGATGGCAACGGGCTCTCCGCGATGGGAAATGGCACAGACATCCTCACACTTGTGAGTGCAGATGCGTCCACAGATTCCCGGCAGAGGGTTTGTTTCGTACATAACGCGGATACTTTCATCAAGATCGTTATCGTAAATACCGCGGATATACTCGGGAATTCCCATGTTTGCGGGACAGGTTTTTGTGCAGATGCCGCATTCGATACAACGGGCGGCCTCACGGAGGGCCTCTTCCTTGGTAAAACCGGTAACGAACTCAATGAAACTGCCCACACGCTCGGTGGCAGCCATGTGATGCATGTGCTGACGATCAAGGTCGAGCCAGGTTTCATCGTTTGTACATTGCCAGCCGGGATTATCTGCCCAGCGGTTTCCGGGTTCGATGGTGAACATATCACGCTTCCACACGAGTTCTTCGAGGGGATCTTCCTTTTCGCTGGGTTTTGTATAGATGTATTCCCGGGTCATGCCGAGACTCCCCGAAGGGCAGGCATCCACGCAAAAACCGCAGAAACAGCAGCGACCGTAGTCGATGACGGGCCGCTGGGCGTTGGCCCCCTTGAGCTCGGCGTCGCTTGCTCCCGTGGATTTCATTGTGATGGCCGCTGTGGGACACACGGTTTCGCAACTGGCACAGCCGATACAAACCTGATGATCGTTGGCGTGCATGCCCCGATATTTCAGGGACGGCCCGATTTTGCCGTGCACGTTGAGGTCCTCAGCTGGATATGCGATGGTCTCAGGTTTTTTGAATAAGTTTGCCAATGTGGCAAAGGGCGCAAAGAATGATTTTTCGCCTAGTGACATGGAAGGTGCCTCCTGAAATAGGTACGTGTCCTGAAAATCAATTATTATAAAATCGAATCACAGAGCACTAACTATCTGTCTATATCCGGCGGACAAATGGCGAATGAAGCCATCCATACCGCAACATCATCAATTTTCATACCGCGAAGGTGCTTGTGACACAGGTACATACCCGCAGGCATTGAAGGCCCGCGCACACTTACGCGATAAGGTTTTAGACCACCGTTTGAAACGACGTAGTAACCGAACTCACCTTTGGAACTCTCAACTTTGGAATAGGCGTCTCCCGCGGGCACCCTCAGTTTAGCGAGGTTGCCAACATCAAGTTTGAAGTCACCTCCCGGAAGGGCTGCAACTAACCGCCGGATGATACGCACAGCTTCTTCAAAGTCGAGACGAACCTGAACCGCCCGGGCAAGGGCATCGCCGCCACCGGAAAGATTAATACCTACTTCAATTTCACCGTAAGCGGCATAGGGAGTGTCGATTCGGACATCGGCGGCAACGCCACAGGCACGAAGAGATGGGCCGGTGATTCCACTGGCCATGGCTTCGGAAGCACTGATGTAACCGAGACCCTTGAGGCGATCCTGAACTACGGGGTTTTCGTATAAAAGTCGATCCCATTCCGGGAGTTTCTGATCGAGGCGGTCGCAAAGGGCAAGAAGTTTATCCGTCCAGCCTTCGGGAATATCCCGGCGAACACCCCCGGGGATGTTGTAAATGTGATAAACACGTGCTCCCGTGAGGGCTTCGAAAAGATCGAGAATCAGATCGCGGTCTATCATCATGAGATACATGGTGGTGTAATGACCTAAAGCACCGGCAACACCGCCCATACCCATGAGAAACGAACCGAGACGGGACATTTCAAGAACAATGGAACGAATGTATTTAGCACGCATGGGTATATCTACGCCCATGATTGCTTCTACCGCCTGACAGTAGGCGACTTCGTTGGGATCCGGATCCGGAACGCATACCCGGGGAATAAGGGAAATGTTCTGGGCCCAGAGTTTGTTCTCCATGGCCTTTTCGAAACCGCGGTGGAGCTGACCAGCGTTGGGGCGGACCTTCAGGATTTCCGTACCCACCATGTCAAGGACGTAGCCGAAGTTTCCATGCATTCCCGGGTGATTGGGACCAAAGAATAGATCATAAAGGATGTGATCGTCATTCTCGGAGATTTTTTCAAGTGTTGTATAACCGTCAGGAAGATACATTATTCGACCTCCAGTTCCGTGATCTCTTGGATGAAATCCATATCGAGGGCTTCGTGCCCCATTCCCTTGAGACTGTAGAGCGCAAGGGAGTAGTCTTTGGGGTTGAAATCCTTACGCATGGGAGGAAGATCCTTCCAGTTGTGCAGGAAAAGCCCGGAAAGATCGGGGTTACCGGGGAAATAAACGCCAAACATCTCGTGGATTTCCTGCTCGTAGGGTTGTGCGTGACCCCACACGTCGATAATGGAGTGCATCCAGGGTCGATCGCGATCAAGGCGGGTTTTCACGAGGATGTGGTTTTTCTCTTCATATGAATACACGTGGTACACGAGTTCAAATTGATTTTCTTCGATCCAGTCGATGCAGGAAATGAACGCTAGATGCACATATGACTCGGTTTTAAGCCAACTAAGCAGGTTCATAACATAGTGCCGATCGGTTTTTATTTCGAGCTGCTGTGGATGTTTCTTTTCGCAGGTGATTTTATCACCGTGAAGGCTCTGGGCCCGTTTAAAGATGTGATCATACATGGCTGTCCTCACTTTCCTGGGCCATAAGCTCCGCAGCAGTGGGCATTGAAGCAAAGGGATCAACGTAGGGTGTTAAAACAGCACTCTGCCGATTCAGCACAAGGTCCTGATTACGTTTGTACCAGTCATAATGTTTGCGGTAACGCTTGTAACCAACGGCTTTTCCCTGCTGAATTTCATCCATGAGTTTTTCAAAGGCATCGATGATAGCTTGAGGACGCGGCATGCACCCGGCAATGGACATATCCACGGGCATAAATGCTTCAAGATGGTTAATAACGGGGTAAGCATCCCAGTAGATTCCACCGTTTATGGGGCAGGACCCGAATCCCACAACGTATTTCGGTTCTTGCATCTGTTCGTAGGACCAGATGACGCGCTTGAGGGTTTTGACGCTGAGATAGCCTGTAATTAAAAGGAGATCCGCCTGACGTGGTGTTGCCATGGGACCCATGCCGAGGCGTTCCATATCATAACGGCTGGTCATGGTGGGCGGCAGCTCAATGGCGCCACAACCGGTGCAGTAATAAAGCATCCACATGGAGCGTTTGCGGAAGTAATTTGCGAGCCCTGTCCACATATTCTGCTTTTCATCACGCAGATTAGTGAGATAAATATTGTCGTGTTCCATAAGTTACCCCCAGATCCTTGTATATACAAGTTGTAAGAGTGCAAAGCTTCCCGCCCAGATCCACAGGTGGCGGATACCCTGCTCTATGCGATAACGGGCCATAACGGCGTTTATGCACATGGTTGTGAAGTAAACGGCAAACATTTTTACCATCATTATGTACCAGGTTTGAGCTCCACCGAGGAAGAGGTTAACGATGAGCCCCGTTTCCACGTAAAGTTGAACCGCATGGAGAAGAAAGCCAATACCAAGATACTTGCCACTGAGTTCCACCATGGGCCCGGAGGCGATTTCCGCCGGGGCGATCATGTGGTCGTAGGGTTTTTCCCCCACCATAGCTTGAAATGCGATTTCAACGGCAATGAAACCCAGAGGATACTTGAAAATATGCCAGCTTCCGAAACCGTGGTTCTGGGCAAGAGCATAGGTAAGTAAATCGCTGGAATTATAAGTAAGGATCATCGCCATGATTACCATGACAAACGGGATTTTGTAGCCAAGCATGAGGGCAAGAGCTCTGGAAATACCGATGGTTGCGTTAGGATTTCCGGAAGCTGAAACGCCCATGGCCATTCCGAGGTAGCCGATGCTCATGAGGTATAAAACAATGACCACAGAGGAACTGCCAAGGACTGAGAAATTGGCGAAGGGAACGAAAAACGCCGTGGCAATGAGGCCGCCGAGGGCCATGATTATACCGAGATCCATCACGAAGTTATGGGTTATGCTGGTCTTCGTAAAGCACTTTATCACGTCGATGAAAGACTGATAAAATGGGGGGCCGATGCGGCGCTGAATGCGAGCACTGACGATGCGGCCGAGACCCATGAAGAGCAGGCCGAGAGACATGGCGCCAAATGCGATGCCTGTAAGTTTTAAAGCTGTAAGTGCATGAGCGTTCATTTCATTACTCCTGTCACTATGATGATTAAAATTCCGATGACAAAGGTCCATCCGAGGCGGGAACCGTCGGCGGAAATGGAAGAAACAAGGTTTCCGAAGCGTTCGATGCTGCGCCGAAGGGTTTCGTAGAGTTTTTCAACGGCACCAAGGGGCATCCATGCGAAAAGCGGTTTGATGGGCTGATAGAAATCATAACCATAGTGATAACGTTCGGGCCCGACTTTCCAGTCTTCGGGATCCTCACCACAGGTGTAGTTATCCATCATGGCAACTTTATGCTGACGAGCACCGAGGAGGAACATGATGAAAACTATAAGCACCGCGAGACCGAAAACCGCCGCGATAACGGTACCGTTAATAGAAGCCGTGGAGCCGGTCATTGAGTTAAGAGTGGTTTTAATGGGGGCAAAACCGAAAGAAGCAAGGATGTTGTTGAAAAAGCCTGTGACCGTGCCGGGGAAAATGCCGGGGATGAGCATGAGGATCATGAGTATGATCATTGAAAAACTCATGAGCATGGGGGCTTCTTTCACGTGTCGAAACCTTGGAGAAAGTTGTCCGAGGAAAACCGTGTGCAAAGCGCGGAACAGGTACAGGAAAGCCCCGGTGGATGAGAAGAAAATCACCGTGGCCACGAAGACCATTTTCTTCTCGAACAGAGCCTGGAATATCATCCACTTGGAGTTAAAACCGCTGAGTGGCGGAATACCTGCGGCGGCGATGATCCCAAGAAGGAAGGTCATAAATGTGATGGGCATTACGTAGGCAAGGCCACCGAGTTTATGCATTTCACGCTCGCCGGTGCGGAATTTAACAGCAGCAAGGGCAGCGAAGATACTACCCTTGAAAATCATGTGATTTGCCGTGTGGAAAAGTGCAGCGGCATATCCCAGAGATGAGTTTGTAGACAGGGCAACGCCGATGTATCCTACGTTTGCTACGGTGGACCATGCCATGAGGCGTTTCATATCGTTGGTGAAAATAGCCATAACTGTGCCGATAACACTGGTTATAGCACTGATCCACGCAAGAGCGTACATGGGCCATGGAACTCCGGAAATGATTTTCATCGTACCCTTTGGAGTCATGGCAAAGACTGGAATCACAAAGAGGGCAAGGCCGTAGATACCGTATTTGATCATGATACCGCTTAAGTAGGCGCTGAAATCATCCGGGGCTTCTGCATGAGCCATTTGCGGCCACATGTGGAAGGGAAACAGAGCACTCTTGGCGAGGAAACCCACGGCAAACAGTGCGGTAACGGTCATGGCAAAACTGCGATGAGTAGTGAAATCAGCGGCAATGCGCAGTGTAGTCGTTGCAATGTCCCAGGAACCCGTACGGTGATAAAGCAGCCAGATACCCGCCATCATGGCCATGGTTCCGAAGAAACTCAGTGCGTAGTAGTAGATACCGGCTTTGAAACTGGGAGTTTTGCCGTGCCCGATGATGAGAAGGCTCGTCCAGGACATGAGTTCCCATGCGAAAAAGAAGGCAATCCAGCTCTGAGAAAGGAAAATTCCGTTAGTCGCTCCAATTAGAATCATCCAGAAGGGAGCGGCAAACGTAGCGTGTTTGCGATCGTTGAAATCCAGTGAGAACATGGAAAACAGAATCGTTGCAACGGATGAAATGGCCAGGAAAAACCAGCCGAGATGAGTCACAGCAAGTTTCAGAGACACGGCCCCGGTGGAAAACAGATTGAATTTCAGATCCCAGGTAAGTCCCGTAGATGATTTAAGTTTGAAAACAACTCCTAAAACGAGAATGTTCACGAAGAAAAACAAAAACCAACTCAGGCGTTTCGGCAGTGCAAGGGACACGAGACCGAACCCGACGGGCATGACTACAAGTAAAAGAAGAAATAATGGACTCATTTTTACCTCCCCATGGCCCGGTAGGCAGTTGATATGTAACCCTCAGTGTTTTTGGAACTGAGTTCTGTCGGTATTTTCCGGACCTTTTTATCAATGGGAGCCGGATAAACACCGATGCCAATGATAGCTGCTGCTAAAAGCGCAGTGGAAATGCGGAACCAGATACTTGATTTAATAGAAACGGGCTTTGTTTCAGGTTCTTCAAAGAGCAAATGTGCAAGGCGGAAGAAATAGACCGCTTCCACCACGGTGGCGGCGAGAATGATATATACGCCGATCCATGACACGCCGGGAGCCTTGAATGCTGCGCCGATGATGGAGAATTTACCCCAGAAGCCCGCAAAAAGAGGGATACCAAGAATACCGAGGGCCCCGATGAGGAACAGGCCACCTGAAAGCGGGTTTTCACGGCCAAGGCCCTTCCATTTTGCCCAGTGGGATGTTCCGGAGGCGGAAACAAACTTCCCGGTGACCATGAAAAGTAAGAGTTTTGATAGACTGTGGGCGATAACGGCGAAGACGATGCCGTAAATGGCAAGATCCGATGCGATGGAAATTGCAAAAAGAATGATTCCCATCTGGGCAACGGAACTGAGTGCAAGCATCTTCTTAGCGTCCGCCTGTGCGTATGCAGCGGCCTGGCCTGTTATGACGGTTATGACTCCAAGCCAGAACAGAATGTTCGTGACGTTGAATTTTCCGTAGCGGATGATGTCTCCCATACCCTGACCGAAAACGATGTAACTCATGCGCAGAGCAACATAGGCTGCGGCAACAGTAACGGCGCCGCTTAAAAGGGCCGAAACAGACGACGGAGCGCCCTGATATGCAGACGGCACCCAGGAATTAAACGGGAAAATTTCCATTTCCGTGAAAACTGAAGCAAGGATTAAAAGCACGACTAAAGCACCAACAACTGGGTTTAAGTCACGCATTCCGCTGGCTACCGTTGCCATATTGAGGCTTCCCGCAGTGGAATAAATAATTGCAATTGCCGCAAGGTAGGCCACGGAGGCCAATGAAGCGACAATCATGTATTTGAGGGCACCGCGAACGCCAGCAGCACCGTTTCCCGATGCAATGAGAGCGTAGGAACTGATTCCAGCGATTTCCATAAATACGAACAGGTTGAAGAGGTCACCGGTGAGAATCATCCCGTTCAGAGCGGCTGTGAGAAGAAGAATCAGCATGTAAAAATACGGCTTTTTCTCCTGACCGTCGAACAGTTGGTACAATGTGGCCATCAGTGTGGCCCCGTAAACCGCCGTTACTGAGATAAGACTCAGAAGATCAACATGAAGCGAAATACCGAATGGAGGCATCCATCCGCCAATTACAATAACTGTCTGCGCTTTATATGCCGTTAAAAGCCATGCAGACAGCGCAGTTCCCGCAAGGAGCATAAGTGCCGCAATCAGTTTTGAAAGCCGGGGCAGATAGGTCCCGAGCATGGGAATTGTGAAAGCCGCCGCTAAAGGCGCAACAATGAGGAAGATTGAGTATTTCATTCATTCACCTCCTCTTCTTTTGTTTCAATGATATCAATACTTTTCGTTGTTTCCTTAAGTCGAACCATGAGGGCGAGAGCTAAAGCTGTAACTCCGAGGCCGATTACAATGCTCGTTAGCACAAGAGCTTGCGGAACAGGGTCTGCGTAAGAATCTACTGCTTTCGTCTCAAAAACAGTACCAAGAATCGGCGGTTTTCCACCCTTCCAGTAGGAGGCACCTACAATGAAGAGATTAACACCTGTTTCCATGAGTCCAAGGCCCAGTATCAGACGAAAAACGTTGCGATTTGTCAAAACGCCATAGAGCCCAATCATCATCAGGAAGAAGGCGCCAACACCGAGAATAAAAATTGTATTATTCATGTTTTCCCTCCTCCTCTGCCACAAATTCACCGAAGCCGGAACTGAGTTCTGCAGCTACTTTGAAACCGATTATGGCATAGAGAATCCCAAGGAAAATGCTTCCGAAAAGGGTTCCAACTTCACCGGAACCGAAAGCGTTCTGGAGGAAACTCCCCTTCTTCAGGAAACCAATAACCCCAACGGTTATGAAGGCAAGTCCACCGAAGGTTTCGATTGTCTTAAAGATTTTTGGAGCGCGGCTGCCCATGCCGAGGACCATTATGAGGAACCCCGCCGCAATCATGGCACCACCGGGGAATCCACCTCCAGGGGACAAATGTCCGTGAAGAAAAATATACGCGCTGGTTATTATAATGAATGCGGCAATCCATGGAGCCATGGAAGAAATGACGGGGCCTGCAGGCCTTATACGACGACGTCTTGAACCACCGAGTAAAAGCCCAATACCTGCGATTGCAGCAAAGAGTACGGTTACTTCACCAAGGGTGTCAAACCCGCGGTAATCAAGGACCACTGCGGTAACTATGTTACTTGAAGAGTTCTCCAGTTTGCGATCACCCTTTTTGATTACGTTTCTTTTACCGCCATTTGCGGTTTTGGTCATGTACGCACGGCTTATGTCGTTGTGGCCGTTACGTTTAAAGGGTTTCTTTCCCGGAAGGTTCGAAATGTACACTCCAAGTGCCCCGGCAGAGATAAGTCCGATAAGGAATATGGCAGCAATTTTATTCATCACTGGCCTCCTTTTCGTCGATGCCAGCACGATTCAGAGCCATGACAAACAACGCCGTGGATAAACCAGCTCCAATGACCGCCTGAGTGATGGCAACATCAGGTGCCCCCATCTTGAGAAACAAAAGTGCCGCCATGAGGGAGACGATACCTTCCATTATTGCGGCACCAATCATGCTTTTCATTGTGACCACTGCGGCGGCCCCCGCAAGCATAACCAGTGTGATAATTAGAATGAGAATATTAACGGCGCTCATTATCCGCCTCCTTACTGGCCAGAGAATCTACTTCTCCGACGGGTTTGATACCGATTACGTGTGCTGCCCGTGCAAGGTTGTGGCTGCTTAAGGGAGCTGTCATAACGATGAAAACAACCATGAGAATAAGTTTGGGAAACCACTGAGGCTCGTAAAACCCGACACCAAGGGCAATGCCGATGAATCCCAGGGTTGTAGCTTTGGTTCCCGCCTGAAGTCTGTTGTAAACATCGGGCATGCGCACGAGGCCCAGAGCTCCCAGGAGTGTGAAAAGTACACCTATTGAAACAAGTATGGCTCCTGCAATTTCCATTTTACACCCCCTTCTCGAGATATCTGGCCACAGCCATCACCGCAATAAACGAAAGAATTGCGTAAACGATGGAGACATCGAGTAAAAGTGAGTTTTTCTGAGCAAGTGCGATGATAATCATGAGACCGCTTGTAACGGTAGTCATAATATCAACAGCTGCAGCCCGATCCGGTGCCGTGGGACCTAAAAGGGCGCGAATAACACTCAGAACTGTTCCAAGACCAAGGGCTATATACCATATTAGAATCAGGCTCATTCTGAAATCCTCCTGATGTGATCTTCAAAGGGTTTTGCAAGTTGTGCAATCTCAGTTTCGGAAGCGGGAACCTTCACGCAGTGGATATGTATTGTGTCTTCATCCACATCCACCGTAAGTGTCCCGGGAGTAAGAGTAATGCTGTTTGCCAGAAGGGCCTTGGAAATATCGCGTTTGAGTCCGGTTTTAACAGCAACAATACCCGGACGAATGGGCATAAAAGGGTTCAAAACCGTTATTGCTATCTCAATATTTGCTTTAATGAGCGCCCAGGTAAAAACCGGAAGATACCAGAGAAAACCGCCGACTCGCTTGGGATTGAGTAGATCCAGTTTCCCCTTCACAAACTTCATTGAAATAAGCGCTGTAATGAATGACACTACTGCTCCCGCAATGATCTGCTGACCGGAAAACGGAAAAGTAAGTGCCAGCCAGACAACATATAACACGGCCCATAGATTAACAAACCTGTATATTATCATCACCTTTCTCCTTCCAGAAATGGCTCCGCCTGTTTAAGCATTTTTTCACGAATGACATCGCGAACAAGTTTGCATGCACTGAGCAGATCACGGAATTCAATGGATACGAAAACATTTCTGCCTTCGCTCCTGGTCCTCACAATCCCGGCATTACGCAGGATTGCAATCTGCTGACTGAGGTTTGCTTTGGTAATACCCAGCGTCTTCCTCAAGTCGGAAACTGCAAGTTCGTCTGAATCATTCAGTAGATATATTATTTTCAGACGGGTTCTGTTTGCAAGAACTTTCAGAAGTTCTACCTGAAAATCTAAAATTTTTTCGAAATTGTCCACGGCATCACTCGTTCTTTTGTTCACAAGTTTCATGGTTTAATATTTATGCAACTTTTAAACTGTTGTCAACGGTATTTTTAACAATGAGTCTTTTTTCCTTCCCAAAAACCCCCTACAATCGCGTATAAAAGCCTTTCCAATGGAAAAGGGTGTTACCGAAATATGAAGTACATCGTCTTTTTTTTATTTTTATTAACCAATTGCTACGGAAATCCTTCCGACGATCCAATTCCCCTTAAACCAAATTTATTTTTCTCAAAATCCGGGAACCAGATTGATCCCCTGCCATCGACGATTTTTATTGAAGTCCGGGGAAGAGATGTGTTTGTCGAAGGAGTTAGATTATTATCCCTTGATAAAAAATATAAAGTTCCGGAACATGGAATGACTTTTAACATATCATTTCCATTGTTTTACGGCCTGAGAGCTGCAATGTGTGAAGCGGTTCACACACCTGATTCAAAAGGGGAGTTTCTAAGGCAAAAATCAAGGAAATCCTTTGAGCTATTCAGAAGTTGTACCGGAATTAGTGTTCATAATGCAGCCTTCCTTTTTCCAGAAAACCTGCCTGCAGAAACGATTAAAAGCATTGTACGAACTGCCTTGGAGGCTGGAATAAGAAATATTGGAATCCTTGAACCTAAAGGGAATCATGAGTTTTATCTCCGGAATATTGACGAGTTTTACTTTAACTTGGATGAGTTAAACGAATATTCCAAGGATACGAAGAAAGTATTGAAGAAAAAGCAAGATCCTCGGGAAAAAACACTTAAAAAAGAATCAAACAATGAAAATAGCATAATTGATATCGGCATTTTCCTGAACTCTCCCAAGAAAAGCATAAAGTTTCCCTCAATAGATGAGTTTAACCATATGTTTTCTAATGAAATGTTCCTTTATTACTTCTCAAAAAAACCAAAGTTAAAGAATGAACTTAAATCCACGTTAATTCAAACTTTTTTTGATAACTATATTCTATACGACGGATTTCTTCCGGTTTCCGATTTGTTCAAAGATCTTACCTCAAATCAATTTCAACTGGTCAGTTCAGTTTTAAGACATTTATTAAAACTGCAATCCAGGGAGCTACTCTTTAAATTAAGAAAGGATAGGAGAACTCTGGAAGTATTGAAGTCTTTAGTAGTTATTACTGAACAATACTATTGTGACTGGTTATATGATGACATTAAAAAATTACTTAATAATATTTATAAAAATCCAGAAGTTATGGATCCTGATTCAAGTATAAGGTATTTCCTTGCAAACCACATACTGGATTTCAATAAAGGTAGAACTTCAAAAAAGGAAAGTGAAGCGATTCTTATAAGCCTCCTTGGCCACGGGAATCATACGGCGTCTACCGAAAAGCATTTCTGCAACGGGAAATACTGCATGCAGGATTTCCGTGTAAATCAAATGGCCGCAAAGACCCTTGGAAAACTGGATTTGACCCCGGAAATTATCACTTCCCTCGTTTCATGCATTTTCAGTCAAGAGTACAGAAGTATTCCGATTAAAAGCAATTACACTCTTTGTTCGGATTCAATTTTAAAGTTAAGCAAAAAGGCAACTCCTGAGCAAATAAAGTTGCTAAAAAGTCACTTATTACTTACTGGAACAGGCGATCCGGAGTTAACGCCTCAAATTTTTGATGTAAAATCCAGGAAATTTGGCACTAATTTGAAGAAGGGCTCTCTGGAGAATTTCACAACGGTATGTCAAGAAAACTTCTGGATTTTTAAGCATTCTTACATTTATGAGAATATTGAGAAATCGGATGTAAAGTTTCCCGCTGATTTAAGTAGGCCAGATGCTGTTAAAACTGCCTGCACTGTTTTTAAAATTGCGAAAGAGAACAATATGCTCAGGATAAACCCTTACGCAATTGAATCAAATGTCCTTATTTTATTGAAAAAGCTTGGATTTTCAGATGAATATAAATCTCTGGGGAATTATTTATGTAATGACGCATGGAAAGTAGCTTTCGAAGAAATCGAAAAATCATGGACAAGTAAAACTCACCGTGCCTATTTTCAAATATACAATTTACGTAAATCAGTTCGTAAAAATTTCTGTAAACATGCCCAGTCAGGATTCAAAAAACATCAGGAAAACACTTCCGGGAAATATTATCCCGGATCTGGGCAGCCCATTGATTTACTCTTTCCAGTTGTAAAATCTCGAAATAATTTACTTAATGAAATAGATGATCGTGGAAAAATCCATTATACAAATCTGAATATATTCGGGAAGATTTCTCCTATTGAAATTGAGTCCGTTTTTCAATTACACCTGAATGAAATAAGGCATTGTTTCCAGAAAGCGCTAATGCAAGACAACAAAATGGAAGGACTCGTCAGAGTCGAATTTCAAATTGATCCGCCTGGAAATGTAATAACATGCAAAATTGTAAGGAATCTCAGCGTAGAAACCGTTGGAAATTGCATCTGCAAGCGCCTCTCAAACTGGAAATTCCCCGATTGGAAAAAGCATTCAGTAACCCCAAAAGACTCAATAAAAATCAATCACACCACATACCTCCTCCCAAACTGACCCATTTTCTACCAGGGGAGGGGTTTTATTTCTTTTCTACCGGAGGTTTTTCGCAGGCCATAGTAATATCGCAGCCGCCACCCGCTCCTGCAATTAGACCGCTTCATGAGTAAAAGGCTCGAACTCTCAAGGTGAATATTTGCTTCCAGTCTTTGTAATTTTCCATTGATAGTGAATATTTAAGCCCTGATTCTGACCCTGCTTACCTGACTTCCTGAGTCCCTGTTAAAAAATTTCAGATAAACAGGAAATCAGTAGCAGGAACAGGAACAGGAACAGGACAATCAGGGGCTCTTTCCTGAAGATTTTCTTTAGAATAACTCACAATCGTATTAATCAGGA
>JAHJMN010000121.1 GCA_018821305.1 Myxococcota bacterium | reverse complement strand
GTGTCCGGAAATTCGCTTCGCGAAGAATTTTATTAAAAATTCTATCCGGCCACTAGTAATATTTTCAACACCTTGCGGTTACTGTCCTGAACAAAAAATCGGCGAAAAATTTGATTTTGGGTATTTCAGGACAGTAACTAAGTATTCTTTACCAATCGAGGGTTCTTTTTTCTGCTTTATTCGTTCCTTTATTACTTCAAGTCAAAATTATACAGATCATGATCACTCTGAAATCACATTGAATCGAGATGATTTTAAAATTCAGCTTTTTTTAGTTTTGGTTTGCTGTTAAAAAGTAAACCCTGATTTTGGCATCAGGATTTCGGTTTCTCTCCGAATTTTTCGAAAGGATCTTGATTTATGGCAATACCTCCTCAAGAAGAAGGAACAATCATTTATCCCGTTCGCAACTCCAACGGGCACAGCTACATTATTGGAAAAGCTTATATTATTGCATATGTGGACGAAGACGGAACCTTCAAATGTAAAGATCCTGTTACTGGTCAGGAAGGCAACTGGATCAAGTGGGAAGATGTCTCACTGAGCGCACCAATGGGCTGGCTATGGCTAAAAGAAAGACTTCCACCTGACGCTGTTTCACTGCTGACTTTATTTGATGGCGTTGAAAACCTTATACTAAAAGAAGAAGTTAAAGACATCATCATCCGTGATCTGCCGGATCTGAACCATCGGCTTCTGACAATCGCAAGAAGTTCTGGAAAAACAACCTCGTCCAGAACTGTATTGGATGCCAAAAATGCATCAATTTTATCTTTTCCCAAGAACTCTCAAACGGGAGAATATTTCAGTCTTGAAGATATTGTAGATTTTCCAGAACCTAAAAAGCCCCCACGCCCCAAAAAAGGTCGCAAACCTCCCAAGCCCCCTGAAGATGATCCTGAAGATAAATAGTTACTGTCCTGTAATTCGGGTTTTTCAAGTTCCAGACCTTTTCATATGTTTTCGACGACGCAATACAAGTATTGCCAATCCAATAAAGACAATAAATAACCCTGTGGAGGGTTTGCCGGATCCTGCAATTGAACAGGAGCAGCCCTCGTCCTCTTTTTCGTCCGGAGGAGCTACATATTCTGAAACTGAGACATTTAACAGAATGGAGGAAACAGAACCCATTTCATCCATCACCTGAGCTTTTACTATATAATTACCGGGAAGAATCCATCGGTACGTGGTTGAATGGTCCAACGAGAAGTCCGTATCCCAGTCACCATCGTAATTTAAATCCCAGCGAACCTGAAGATTTTCGGTGACGGTTTCGCTATCTGACACATTTACAGTCAATGAAATGTCCGAATTGGAGAACCCTTCGATAATATCTGCGGTTATCAATGGAGGTGTATTTTCAGGGGGATCTTCATTCCATGCGCTCTGATAGATTCTCAGTTTTCCAGCACCCCATAATTCATCCTGAGGTAAATTCCCAGGAGTCAGAACATCGGAATCCACAAGCGCTCCGGAGCGGATCCTGTCTCGGATTTCGGTTCCGGAGTCATCAGGATACAGTTGTTTTAGCAAAACTGCCGCACCAGCTACGTGGGGACCCGCTCCGGAGGTGCCACCAAAAACCATGAATTGATTGTAGTAATTGCCTTCGGAAACATAGGGGCCTGCCATGGCGGAAAGAGGATTTGCCGGAGCGGCAATGTGCATAATTTTTTCGCCATCAATGCGGTGTCCACGACCAGAATAGTCATAAAGTTCACCCTGTGAATTACCATAGTACTCAATTTCTACTTCATCTCTTCCGGTGTAGGCTGCAAGAGCGATGGCAGTATCAGCTGTGCCGGAAAACCCAATCAAGTGAGCTTCTGTAACATCGGAATTCCATTTAAATCCTTCCCCCCAACCCGAATCGGAATCCATTACGAATCCGGCAATATAGGTACTTTCAGTAACCAGACCTCCACTCGTTATATTCAGAGTGAAATCCCCTCCCGTAAGATTCTCATAGTTACCGGTCTGATCATTCCAGGCAGCAATAATTACATCAATCATTTTTGTGCCTCGAATAGATGTGTCATTAATAACGGCATAATAAATACTCGTGCCAGCGGACTGCCAGGCTGTTGGAGTATTGAGATCAAGAACTGCACCTCCGGGCATTGTAAGCGTTGCAGTGAGTTCTTCCTCAGTTCTCCATAAAAGTGTCATCTGAATATAAGGAGCAGCGGAAGTTCCCCCCGGGAGCGTCAGAGATGCTTCATGGGATGCGCCGGAAGAAAGATTGATTGCCCATCCCTTGGAAGAACCACCAAGATTTCCCGCCGGATTCACATTTACAACGCCCTGAGCGGCACTCTCATCCATTGCCAGTTCTTGATTGGAGCTTCCATCAAGGAAATATCCAGTCCATGGAGCGTATTCATGTAAAACAACATTAGCTCCTTCAAAAGTGGCCATTTCAAACGCTTCAAAAAGTCCTAAAACTGTGTCTTGAATAAAAATGATATCAGCATCAGGAGCGATGCCCGTGTACCGATTAAGACCTGACTGGCCCCCTGCCAGAATCGAGCAAACACCGGTGCCATGCATTGCATAAGAGTCAACTTCAGTTTCACGGAGATCAAGTCCTCGACGACGGGTTCGATTGTTCTGATAAATAGATTGAACCTTACTTGTGGAAAGCATAATAACTTTTTCATCTGGATCCAGGACACCATTTTTGTTCACGTCATCGGCGATAAAGAAAGGTTCGCCAAGACCGGGGCTATCACTATTTGAACCAAGCTCGCCATCAGTATCTCTTCGTCCGTTTTCATTAGTATCAGCGAAGAGGTAGTCCTGACCAGGCTGAAAACTTCCTCGTCCCATGCTGATTCCGCCAATGGAGTCAATCTGTCCGAAATAGGAATTAAAAAGGGCATCGACCAGGTGAAGAATTTCTGAGTTCTGACAAACGCTGTCATTATTCAGATCCACACAATCAGTTCCGGGATCAAAAGTGCCATTCGAGTCAGCATCAATCCATGAGTAATAACCGCCGTCTGCTCTGAAAAAAGTCGGTTGATATATATCAAGCCCGCTGTCTATATCCGCAACTTTAACTCCGTGACCAGTAACGCGATTCATCTCAAATATGAGATCATTTACGACATCCGCTCCAATCAACTTACGTGTAACATGGAGAGGTCTGACACTCCCGGAAGGCCTGTCAAGTTCAATTCTCTCAATAAATGACAATTTTCTAATCTTTTCAAGTCCTTCAGAATTCAAATATCCCAGAAAAACCCTTCCTATGCGAGCCGGCTTTTTATTTTTATTTATTTTAATAATTAAATTTTTATCCGCTGATTCCAATAATTTTCTCTCGTAATCAAGAGAGGAAATCCGAATTGTTACCGGGGCATGAGTTTGGTGCCTGAGGTCAGAAGTAAAATGAAAAGGATTGTAAATAAGATGGCGAAGAGAAGAATTCTCGAGATAAAGATTGACTCGTGGGTCAATTCGTTCAGGACTTGCCGATGTAACAGTAAAAATGTAGTAAATCAGAAAAAAGTAATTCATTATAAGTCCTTTCGTTAATCCCGGTTCATTCGTACCTGGCTATTGACTTTCAAACTGGTGGCAAAGAGCAAAACACATATAGAAAAGTAGCATATCTGTGCAGGCAAGGGATCATGAATCGAAAAATCAGTAAAGAAAATGACCCTGTTTTGTGACGAGGATTTCTTTTTACTGGAAAAACTGTGTCACCGCACCGGCCAAAATTAAAAATACTGTGTATCAGGAAAACAGTTTAACCAAATCCTTCTCTACACGAATTACATGGCACGAACAATTTGTTCGTCTTTATCTCCACCCCAATTGTGAAATAATGCTCACTAAAACGTACATGCAATTGATATTTCAGCTTGATGTGCAGCAAACACACAAGTATTGTGCGGCAACTTTCAAAGGAGTTCCACTATGTCCCACAATTCTGTTTCGCGGTTTGGTCAGCCACTGACAGGAATAATCTCGTTTTTCGTATTTCTAGCACTGGCGATGATTTCCTGGTTCATTTTCAGTGATCCCAGAGGATTAGTTAAGCTTTTTCCATATCCATTCGTTATGTATCTTGCAGTAATGATCCTCGTGGGTTTATGGCAGCATATGCTTTTCGGAGATTGGCCATTTCATAAGCTCAAACAACCTGTTAAGGGCGTTGTTATGACAGTCATGAATCTCCTTCTCACATTATTCGTCATTCACGTTGTTTTTTATCGGATTCTCGGCCTTGGATTTAATTTCCTTAGTCAATCAAACATCGATTCACTTATCGCATCTGGCAAATCTTTTGTAATTGCGGGTAAATCAATGTCCCTTGAAGGACTAAAGACCAGTCACATGGCAGAAAGAGCACTTGTTTCCTTTGTTCTTATTGGTTTCTTTACATATCCTGTAATCACAATTCTTTTTGGCAAGTGGCCCATACGCCCAAGTAATCTTGAGCAACCTCAAGCAGGAACCGCCGAATTAGGTTGGACTTCACTGGTAACACTGTTTTTCTTTGTCCCCTTTATAGTTCCATTCTGGGGATATATTTATTCGGAAGTATATGGAGCATCCATTGGGATGGGAACTCCATGGTGGGGAAAGATCAATGGAACAGCACATCTCCACTGGGTTTTCGGTTGGTGGGAATGGTCCATCATTGCCCTTTTTATGACCGCAAACGTATGGCGAGGAAAACCCTGGAATTTAATTAAAATAGGTCAACCACTCAAAGGTCTTATCTCACTGATAGGTGTATTCGCCATTGGATACTTAATGGCAATTATCTGTGTAAAACTGGCTCCATTATGGATTGGAAGTGACACGATTGCTGCTCTTAAATCAAAGGGTGATGCGGAATATATTCGATTCCTCTGGTATCATGCGGCGGAAATTGCGGGTTTCACACTGATCCCCTTCCTGATCTGGCATCATTATTTTGAAGACCGCTCTCCAGTTAAAGATACTGACTCGTGGTCAGCCTTTGCCTTTAGAACTGTCGGAGTCCTCCTTGCAGCTGCAGTTCTGTACATCATCTACTATTATGGCAATTTCGGTAAGTGGGCTCTTGGAAATAGTCATATGACAAGCATGCCAAATCGTTTTATTCATGGGGAATCCCTGATATGGAACTTCTGGTGGATTATTCCCCTTCTCTGGAATGATTGGTTCTTTGCAAAATGGGGTCTATTTAAAGCCCAGCCTGAAACTGAAGCCCACTGATCTCCCAATATACCGCTTCCCCAATAATACGATTATGACTCTTTTTAAAGAAATGCTTCAGGAATGAGCCCCTGATTGCCCTGTTTCTGATACTGATTTCCTGTGTTCCTGATTTTTACAGGAAGGCAGGAAGTCAGGAAAACAGGTTCAGGATCAGGTCGTAACCATTCAATAGCAATTAATAATTAAAAATAACGTAATTTTTAATTCAATTTCCAGATTTCGAGCCTTTTATTACGCAAACGGTCCAGTTGACATCTGGAAAAATCCCTGATTTTGCTTATCTGCATTCCTGATTTTCAAACTGGGACTCAGGTGGTTTTTGCCGATTTCAGTATATTTTTGGCTCTTACCCAGTACTCATCCTGGGCATCCAGGTCAAGACTCCCAAGGTCAATCCCATCTTCCTTCGCAAGAGTTTCCATTAACTGAAACCTCTGCCGAAATTTATTGTTGGTCTTGTGCAGAGTTATCTCAGGATGGCAGCCAAGATGGCGGGCAAGATTTGAAACGGAAAAAAGTAGATCTCCCATTTCTTCCTCGATGCGATTGTCCTCACCACTTGCGAAGGCATCATCCAGTTCGGCCAGTTCCTCATCCACTTTTCCCCTGGGTCCATGATAATCCGGCCAATCAAATCCAATACTGGCCGCACGCCGTTGAATCTTCTCGGAAGCAGTCAACGCCGGGAGTGTTTTCGGTAGGTCATCCATAATACTTGAAGACCCCCTGGCCTTCATTTTATTTTTCTCCCATATACTCTCTGTAATATCAGACTGAATACTGGAAAATACATGAGGATGACGCTCTACAAGCTTGGTACATATGCTCGTTTCGACATCTTCTATATTAAATCCCCCGGATTTTTCAACTATATGAGCTTGAAAATATATCTGAAATAGTAGATCCCCAAGTTCATCTCGATGCTTGATGCTCCCGGGATTCTCCATGGCTTCAAGCAGCTCATACGATTCCTCAAGCAAAAACTGGCGAATAGTTCGAATTGTCTGTTTTCTATCCCATGGGCATCCATCTTCGCCATTAAGGGCGATGATAACATCTTTCAAATTTTTGTTTTTGTTCATTTACTAACACTCAGGATGGCAAAGAGAAATGGAAAAGCATCTTTTCCAGTATCATTTTTACTAAAGAGCTTTTTAAAATCATTAAGAAAGGCTGATGGTTCTGAGCGCCCCCATGCCCAGGTATAAAGAAAACCTTTGAAGTTGGATGTTTTTGAAAGACTCTTTAACTCAGAGGAGCTCAATTTCCTGGCATTGATATAATCAATAAAATCAGGAAAAAGTTTGGGGTTCAACGATTTTATCTCTTTTTCAATTTCAGCATCGTTGGAAATTGACAGTAATAATTTCAGGGCAAGCTGTCTTACCTTTGCATTTGGATTTTTTAAAAATAAAACAAGTCGCTTTTTTGATTCCGAATTCTCCGGATTGAGTCCAGACACAGCACTTAAAAGTGTGTGTTCATTGGCGTTTCGCAGCAGAATATTGTAGTAGTGCTTAAAATTAGGATTATCCAATCTGGATTGGGCAATTTCAATGATAGACCGAACCGCAAGGCCTTTTATACTTAAATCATTTGTTTTCTTAATTAGAGTATCATATTCCCATGAAGCGTTTCGGAAAATTATTCGGGCATCATTTCCATGATAGTTCTTCAAATTGACTATCCCAGTTTTCTTTAACTCTCCCTCTCTTCTCCTGATAGCTTCCAGTAGAAGTTTCCCTGAATCGGCAGCAGTTGAATGAGATAGGGCAGAAATTACAGATTTTTTAATAGAAATGGAGTATTTTCCACGAAGGATTCGAGCATAAAAAGGCACAAGTTCATTAAAACCGCTTTTTGAAACAGGATAATCAAGTTCTCTTTTATCTGAGAGAACAAACTTTTCAAATAATGCGATATCAGAACTGTTGAGAGCCTTTCCTGAAAATCCCTTTTCAATGACTTTCAGAAAACTGCTGGTTCCAGCGCAGTATGACAGTGCTTTTTTCAAAACAGATGTGTCTTTACAGGAATACTTTCGCAAATAGAGCGTTGTTATTACGGGAATTATATCACTTTCTGCAACTAAATCCCTGAGTGTACTGCACAATCCTTCACTGCTGGTTTTTTTCAGAAATATTCTTTTTTCGTTGGTACTCATATTCGAAAAATATCCTGAAAAAACAGTGGCATCAAACCCTGAAAAATTGAGGTATCTGGAAATTTCAGAAATAAAAGAAGCGGACTCGAACTCAGTTTGTTTCTTTTCCAGATAAGTTTTAATAAAAGCAACTGAAGCGGATTTCGAAATATTCTGACCCTCTCTTGTAGATAATAACTTTTCAATTGCTTTGGAGAAAAGCCCGGAAGAAATGTAACTTTTAATTGCCCGCTCTGGTTTCCAGCGAACGTATCGAATTTCAGCTGTGGTCATCGGGCTGTAAGGTTTATTCCGATTCAAAGTCCAGAAAACATGAACATATCCATCATCGGAAATCAATGAAGTTCCTGGTTTATTAAAATTTTTTATACTTTTCATCGCATCAATTGCAGTGAAATCAAAAGGTTCATATCCGGATGAAGCAACAGTATTGATTTTGGCCAGAGTCCCTTGCGCTGTAAACATAAGTTCAACCGTCACACTAAGTTTTGTGTTAAACTTATCGTTTTTTTTCAGAAGCTTATCCGCTAATACAATGACGCCACGATCCCAAACTTTTTTAACTTGAGGATCAATTCCTGATAAAAATTGTTTACCCTGAACTGAATTGGCATTGGCATTGGCATTACCATAAAAATAAAATAAAAAATGTATTATTAAAATATAGCGCATATAAAAACCTGCTGAATCAAACTATTTACTCCAAATCGGCAGATAAAGGAATATTTTTAGATCAAATTTTCCACTTTTCATATATAATAGAAGCGTTGTCATTTGGTAATTCAGAATATACTAATTTCTGTTTCGTTGCATCAGGAAAAGATGAATTCTACTGAACATAACAATTTAAAAAGACTAGGTAGATATCAACTACTTAACGTTATTGCTGTTGGCGGCATGGGCGAGATTTATAAAGGAATCTACAGGGATTCTAATGGCGAGCAGAAATTTGCCGCAATAAAAAGAATCCCCAAAGGAAACCCTGATCTTGTTGAATCACTTATCATTGAGGGGCGAATCAGTCGGATTCTCGACAATGAGGGTATCGTTCAGGTCCTTGAATTCAATGAGCTTTCCAATGAATATATCATGGCAATGGAGCTTGTAAATGGCCGCGATATCAAGACTGTTGTTTCCCGCATAAAAGAACTGGGGCATCCCCTTGGCTTTTTCCACAGTGCATATATTATCCAAAAAGCTCTTGATGCTCTTGCTTTAGCTCATAATGCCGTTAATGAAAAGGGCGACCCATTTAATATAGTACATAGAGATATCAGTCCAAGTAACATTCTCATCGGTTTTGATGGTGCGGTAAAACTATGCGACTTTGGAATTGCAAAAGTCAAATTCTCAAGAATTCAAACTCGAAGTGGTGTCGTCAAAGGCAAATTAAGGTACATGAGCCCAGAACAGGCCCGAGCATGGGAGCTCGACAGACGAACTGATATATTTTCGATGGGCTGTGTTTTATATGAGATGGTTACCGGAATTTCTCCTTATGCTCATATACCAGATTCAGATCTTCTCGAAGCCGCAAAAGCTGGTAGATTTAAACCAATAAAGCAACATGGTATTGTAATCCCCGCGATGCTTCAGACAATTATTATAAAGTCCATGTCCGTGGATCGAATCCACAGATACCAATCTGCTGAGGATTTTTCAAAAGCTCTCGGTCACTACCTGAAGATAAGTGCCCCGGGATTTTCAACTGAAAAAGTAAGTAAAAGAATGAATGATCTTTTCGCTGATGACATTCAAGAGGATGTCCGGCTTATGAATCAATTTATTTTTGACACCGCAGATCCCACAGACGTTGGTATCAACCTGATTGATAGCCCAGACAGCGGAGGGTTTTACTCTTCTAACGACTTACCGCCGCCGCCGCCGCCGCCACCACCTCCACCACCGCCACCACCGCCGCCACCGCCTCCACCTGATGGAAATAACAACTCAATCCACGTGGAAGTTACAGGAGAAATCAGAGATGAATCTCCTTCAGAACAGAATCTTTTAACAAGTGACAACTCAGACGAAGTGAATTCTCCCCTTTTCAATGAATCATTTAATGACGCCCCCACCGGAGAAATAGAAGACAGCAACCCTGTTTCAGACTCAATTGAAACTGATTTTATTAACAACGAATCTATCGCTCAAAAATCAAAAACAAATAGAGAGAGGATGGATACTGACAAGCAGAATCAACAAAAGCCTGAGAAGAATACAGATACTGCAGTCACTTTCAACCTTAATAATGTCAACAAAGATACTGATAATGCTAATAAGAAACAAATAGATACGGATCAAGCCCACATTGAATTTAAGGCGACAGGACCCGATACTGATCAGGCTGCAATTAGTGATATCCAAAGCAGTGACACTGATCAGGCAGAACTGAAAAAAATTAAAAAGACTCCTGATACTTCACCTGGCGAAAGTATTCCGGATTTTGAAGCGCTCCCTTCTTCTCCCGGTGACGACATCCCCGATTTTGAAGCGCTCCCTTCTTCCCCCGGTGACGACATCCCGGATTTTGAAGCGCTCCCTTCTTCCCCCGGTGACGACATCCCGGATTTCAATAACAAAATCGGAAGCAGCAAAAACAGTAATACTGGGCAGGTATCTAAAACCACTGAATTGCCACTTATTCCCGATCCTGATGACAATACTGATAACTCCTCTCATTCCGAAGAAGACTTCATTTTTTCTTTAAATCCACCTCCCAAAAACCTTCCTGATAAAAATAAAAATTCAAGAAGCTATGTAACAAGCGGTTCATTTGATATATCCAATTTGAGCCTTGACAGTCCACCACCCCCATTGGAAAATTCAGGTGACTCACTTTTTGAAAGCCTTCCTGATGAAATGGTAAGTGATTCTGTCGATTTGGATCCTCAGGAAATTCATGAGGATGACAGCTTTATCATTAATTTTCAGAAAGACCGTGTCTTATCACCTTCAACGGTGGGGCATACGACAACGATGAGCGGAGAGTTTATGATTCCAAAAGAAATAAGTGATTTAGCGAATCGTTTAAATAACTCGGATCAGGAAACGATACAAGTTGATATAAGTGATTTGATTGCTGATCTTAAAAAGCCAGATCCTACCAATTGATTTTAGTCAATCCGTTTGCAAACGCGCGAAATTAAAATTGTTTTTATGAAGTTACCAAAATTTTATTCCGAAAGCGAACTATACCGCTTTCGGAATAAAAGGATCGAAACGTTAAAAGTGAATGTTTTCATTCTGCCCTTTGTAATTATGCATTGATGTTGAATGTTTAACCGCTGATCCTGAACCTGTTTTCCTGAATACCTGCTTCCCTGTTTAAAATTTCAGGAACGCAGGGAATCAGGAACAGGAACAGGAACAGGATAATCAGGGGCTCCTTCCTGAAGCATTTCTTTAAAACGAGTCACTATCGTATTACTAAGGACACGAACTAAATATTTCTCAAAACATTATCCATACTGGAGATAAGATCTTTTGCGCTTATCATAACGGCTTCTGCCACAAGTTTTGATTGTAGAAGATTCATTGCCCATCCTTCCTCTGCAGGAAGGTCCATCACAGCCTTAGGATCTGTTTTTATTGCTGTAACCAACTCTCTGGCATACCCCTGCAGAAGACTTAATTCGTGGGATTTCTCGTTCATTCTTTTTTCCCGTTTTTCCAGTTCTTTGATTCTTCTCATAAAATTAGGGTTGTCGGGTTCTATTCCATTAGCCTCAATTATTTTATGTTGATTCTGTATATTTTCGCAAAGAGAAATAATCTCGTGTAATTCCTTCTGGGTTCGGGTAATTGCCCCCTGTAATTCAATTGAATAATCTGGAGCAGGAGCTGTTTTATTTAAATCATCATCAAACTTGTGCGTGTTGTTTCTTTCGACATGACGGTCAAGGGCTTCTTGCAGTGAGATATGTTCAAAACCATTGATATATGCGCCACCTTCGGTTGAATTAATCGCTATCCGCCCTTCCCTTTTCATAACCCTTGACATAGACTCAAACCAAGTCCTGAAGAAGTTTAAATCTTCACTTGTGGGTACCATATCGCCATACCACCCGGGAACCATTCTCTTTTCCAGCAAACTGCGAACTTTTTCATCAGTACCGGTATCTTTATATATTCGTTCTTTTGATTCAAGATTCTTCATTCTTATTCGACCTGTATCTGAATCAAAATCCAGTTTAATGTCTTCGAAACTTGTCCCTTTTGCATAGTACTGACCATTTGTATAAGCCAGATCCTGACCAATCAATATAATTGGATCCGCTCCGAGATATTTAGCGATACTAAAGGATGCACAGGCAACAGAACCACCAACATCAAGAAATGCTTGTTGCCCGAGTTCTTTTTCAAGCCAGAGACTATAGACGGGATATGAATCAACGAAAAATACTGTCCTGTTGAAATCAAGCTCGAAAAGTTCAGGGTTGGTTGTCAATGTAGTAATAAAGTTTGTTTCCTTTGTGGGAAGATCTTCAAACAGACTCTTAATATTGTATGATTCAATAGCACTAACCAGATGTGGTCGTACTCCGTGACGATGCAAAGCCCTGTAAGCGGTATTCACTGAAATAATCAGGAGATTGTCTTCAAAACCCTTAAGCATTTCAACATTCTTATTAAGAGACGGCCCGGCACTGCAGATGACAGCAGGAATTCCTTTATATTTATCCTTCAGGTCGCCAAGTGATGGATATTTCCCGGCAAATCGTAAATTATTAAGAAGAAAGTCTATCCATTGCCTCATTCTCGAGTTTGCTGTATTTTCTGAAATTTTTGAAAAAACAACAAACTGCTCAAGTTCCTTTCTAAGTTGCAAAAGCATTTCAGGGTACATACGTATCCAGAGAGGATCCGTAACGACAGTTATGGGACGTGAAGTTCGGTAGGCAAAAAAACAATTTGCCCTAAAATCCTCAGGATGATGATGAATAATTACTTCTCCCGGAGCAAATTCAGAATAGTCAATTGCCGAAAGTGAAAAATACAAGACATCTAAATCGGGCTCAAGAACCATTATTTTCGAAGTAGGACTACGACGTCGAATTTCTTTCAGCATGTACCCCATCCCTAACCCAAAAACAACAAAATATTCAACAAATTCTATATCTACATCATCTATTCGTTTTGAAGCTTCTTTTTCCGGATCATAAGTACTTTGCAGAGCCAGACCATCTTTTTTGATAACAGGTTTTCCTGTTTTGGAGTACAGAAGTTCAAAACCATCATTTACCTCGTAGGTCCTCAGTTTATCAGGTAAATCTGTTCCGGAATCAATAAAGCGAGCAATGTTAAGCTCCAGAAGTTCTTTTGAAATGTCTACCTGACTGTTCATTATATCCTCCATTTAATTCAACCAATTCCACCGCCCTCTCGGATTGACCTGAGAAACGATAATCAGCCGTTGCTCAGTAATCCCGATAGCGTATTTATTCTCTGATCGACTGTTTGTAATTATTTTTAAGTGTGGATTTCTCAGGGAAACATTCTTTTAATTGTACGAAAAAGATCTGAGGGATTAATTGGCTTGGAAAGATAAAAATTCATACCTGCATCCAGACATTTTTGCTGGTCCTCAGGAAATGCGTGAGCTGTAAGTGCCACGATGGGAATGTCATGCTGCAGCACACTTGAAGTTGGATCCCTGATGATTTCTGTTGCTTCATATCCATCCATCTCAGGCATTTGAATATCCATTAAAACAAAGTCAAAGTTTTCTCTGGAAAGCATTTTGACAGCCTCCAGCCCATTATTAACAGCAACAACTTCAATTTCTGACTTCTCTAAAATCCGAATTCCCAATTTTTGATTTACGGCATTATCTTCTGCTAACAGAACTCTCAACTTTCTTTTAATAACTTTCATCTGACTTGTTATTCTTTTTTCATCCTTGATAACAATATCACGGTTAAAAGTTTGAAACATCATTTTCATTAATGCGCCCTTTTTTGTTGGTCGCGTTATATAACCATCTATTCCAGCATTCCTCAGAGCTGCAATTGATGGATGAATCTCCCTCGGAACCTGAAGCAGAAGCGGAGTTTTTATGCCTGAATTTCTAATATCATAAATACTGTTTCGGATGCAGGAAGAAAATATAGAGTATTCTGATATAATTAATGCGTACTCGGTTTCTTGAAGATTCTTTTTCGCCTGCTCCAGCGTATTCACAACACAAACGGTCGTCCCACAGGCCCCAAGGATCGTTTTGAGGCTTTTTATTTGAAATACGTTCTTTTCTATCAGGAGTATCTCTTTTCCTGTTATTTCAGGAATAAGTTGAATATCATTGATATTACTTATTTCACTCCCTGCTTCTACTTTGAGAATGAAAGAAAACTCACTACCTTTTCCCAGGCTGCTCTCCGCTGTAAGTTCACCACCCATCGCTTTTACGATTGCTCTTGAGAGACTCAGACCAAGACCAGTACCGCCGTACTTTCTAGTCGTTGTTGAATCAACTTGAGTAAAGGGTGAAAATATCTCTTGCAATTTCTCAGCAGGAATACCAATTCCCGTGTCGGAAACTGAAAATTTAACAGTACACTCATCTTTGAAACGTTCCAATAAATCAATCTCAAAATGGACATGCCCAACCTGGGTGAATTTCAAAGCATTGTTGACCAAATTTAAAAGAACCTGTCGAATTCTGAAAGGATCTCCTTTAAGAATATCGGGAACTTCCGCTCCAATATTATATGTCAAGTTCAGATCTTTTGAAAAAGCTCTGGGCGAACTAAGAGAAGATACATCTTCAAAAATTGTTTCCGGGATAAATTCAATATTCTCAAGTTGAAGCTTTCCGCTTTCGATTTTCGATAAATCAAGAATATCATTAATAATTGAAAGTAATGCTTCGCTGCTTTCCTTGATTGTTTCAGCATATTCTCGCTGAACATCCGTCATCTCGGTTTCCAAGAGGAGATTTGACATTCCAATCAGACCATTCATCGGCGTTCTGATCTCATGTGACATATTTGCCAGAAACCGTGTTTTAGCTTTATGGGCCAGCTCTGCTTCAATCTTAGCCTTCTCAAGTTTTTCTGATTTTTCAATTAGTTCTCGCTGTCTGAGTTGAGAAGTTTCCTGAAACTGCATTCGTATAGTTTCAAACATATAGGCCATTGTACTGAACAGACAATAACTGAGTAAGTATCTTATAATAAAAGGCACTGGGAATGCCTGAATTCGGAGATTAAACGGATTGAAAATGAAGAAAGACACAATTACCAATTCCATAGCAATCCAGACAACCCCCTCTTTTCTGCCTAGAAGAAAAAAAGCGACAAGAGGAAATAGAAAATGCCAGAAGAACATACTACCCCACTCACTACCAGCGAGTATGTGATATATATTTAAAAGAAGTAGCAGTACGACATGTATACGAAAAATTGTTTTTACATTAGTAATAAAACTGATTGATAACCTGGTGAAAATCAATACCAGCAAAAAACCCGCATTGATCGCAAACTGATAAGGGCGTGATTTAAGAATATGAAATACAGAAAAGACCGTTAATAGAAAACAGGAAAAAATAAAAAAATAATAAAGAAGAGACCGTTTCAAGGTTTCTTCCGGGTCAATTCCTTGCCTATCCAGAGGAGAAAATAACCTTAAAAAATTTTTCTTAATCTCTCTCATGCCTTTAATTTATCCCGTTTTTGATTTTATAGGCCTTGGATGGATTTTAGGAAAGTAAAAAACACAAATAAGTTGATATTTCAGCAATCAACCTTCAAAAAGCGCGGATGAGCCAGTAGAACTCATCCTTCCCATCCGGCAATACGGGCAAGCATCCACCAGAATGCTTTTCCTTTTTGATAACAATTAAAACAATGGCTGTGAGCGCAACTGCCTGCGCAATCAGTACAAGTATTTGATTCACACCATGAACTGCACCATGCACAATCATCGCTTATGTCAGGATAGTAATTACCACTTGGGTCCCAACTTTCAATGTCTTCGAAGTCAAAAAGGATTTTATTATTCTGATTACAGAAATTCCTTATCTGTCGGTTATTTGTACGAAGAATGCCATTTTCACCAGAACCATCAGTATGACCAGTCATATATACAAAAATAATGTCAGGAAAATCAAGTTCCAGTTGATTCATTGCATCAAGGTAGATTTGGATACCATCGGCGGTATTATCACTGACACCCCCGCACCATGACCATATAACGAGATTTGTTTCAGGATGCTCTGCCAGATAGGCTCTGGTTGTGGTTTCCCATGTCAAGTCACCATTATGACCTAAGTCTCCACCAGGTTCAGTAATGTTTACAGAAGCGAAATCGTATGTCTCACTCTGCAGCATTTCAGCTCCGGTAATAAGTTGGCTACCGTGACTTGTATGTCCATAATAGATATTGAAATTATCAATTATATCTTGAATATAAGCGTTTGGAATATATTCAAATTCCGAAATAATTGTGTGGTCTGCTACGATATCAGCGGGGTTGATATTATTAGTGTTATTAGTGTTATTAGTGTTAGTGTTATTGATATTGTTGGTGTTGTTGCTGTTCGTATTATTGATATTATTGGTGTTTGTGTTGTTCGTGTTATTGGTTTGATTGTTTGATGAAGCTTTATCATCATCACACCCAGCCACTATCAACAAAAAAGCTACTATTATTAAAAACTTGACCCTCATATTCTCCTCCTTGGTATGGTTTAAAGCCCTATTTTTTTTCAGGGACTTCGTTTTGACATTCATATATAACATTGAAATCATGAAGAATTGGTGTTATATCCCTTGCTTCAGTTGTCAATAAGAAAATAACTTTTATGTACCAGGACGGGTTGGGAGCCGCAGGACCAGGAGGATCATCAAGATATGCAATAGAATTCTCCCAGGGTCCATATTGTTCTGACGTAGCAAAAACTGAAGGATTATCCCCAACTTGCACATACAAAGAAATGTCTGTTCCTGTAGGTTCAGTAGAAGTCCATTCTACTCCGTGCCATTTTGGTGGAAGAGGAGTTCCTTCACATGCTGTAAAAGTGTAACTGTAAACGCCTTGAGGCCTCGTGAAATTATGAAGGCCGTAGCCTGTAAAATCTGAATATGTATAAGGATTCGTCCCTACGGGAGTAGTCTGAATTGTGTTTATCATATTCCCGGAACTGTCCAGTTCAATACGGGACGCTCTGGAAATATCATGACTTACACCCCATACATGGCCATCGAAATCGATTCCAACACCACGCATATTACCACCAAACCCCTGACCAGCATTCATCACTGTAATTACACCCGAACCGTGGTCGCCATCGGGAAGAGATTGTTCCATTCTTAAGATCAGGCCATTATTGTTATCAGCTGCCCAGATAAGTCCACGGGTATCCGCAGCGACACCAGCAGTATTTGCGGAGTATTGAACCCTTGTCCACGTTCCAGATGCAAGTTGGTTGTAATAATCAGGATCGCCATAAGTGATCCTGTTAGGCCTGTAACGATAAATTGCGGAACTTCCCCATCCCCCAAACCAAACGTTACCAAGATCATCTATTGTAATACCGTACATGGAATGAGAACCGGCTATTTGAGAGGAAACAGCTAAAACAGGGCCAACAGGAAATGCAGGATTTACTGTATCAATAAACGTTGTGACACCCCAGGAACTGACCCACAGGATTCCGTCCTGATCGATGGCACAACCGTAGGGTGAAACCCCAGCAGGGAGTATCTGATAACCTAAAAACGCCCCCGATGTTCCATCAATTTTATAGTAAACATTTCTGTCGGGTGAGATGGGATTCGCACTACTTGGATTATACGTACCAACCCAAACATTTGAGGCTCCTACTTCAAGATCGCCCTTATCCAGACAAACATTGCGGCCTAATTGATTTGTCGTACCGTAGTTTGTAGTAAATATGATACATTCATCATCAAGACCATAGAACTCAGGAGGCAGACCGTTAGTACAGATTGTAGCAATATCGTCTCCAAGACCATCATCATTGCAGTCTGTATCAATTACACCGTCATTGTTTTGATCAGAAGATGTCTGGATAATTCCGTCACCATTTCGATCAACGCAGTTTGAAAGTTTACTGGCGATTTTTGTTACACTGGCTTGCCCACTGAATGCTCTGTTTGCTACAAACACATCAAAGTTAAAGTCAACGGATGTTCTTGATGGAGAATTAGCAGTCGTCTGAACATTAGTATTATTAACATCTCTGCAAAGTCCCTGCTGGAGATAAAGACTTGGCTTGCTCCAACAAGTAACGGATAAATACCTGGCAACTTCCTTAACGTTTCGCGTATCAATCTTACTTACGGTACCACGAGCAAGGTCATTAGTATTGGCTATATACATAAAATTGTAATTATTATCTTCTTTTGAGAGAACTATATCGCCATTTTCATCTCGGCCTGTTCCCTCAGTTTCAACATTTGGATCTTCACTTTCAATTGGAAAGGGACCTGTGCCAAGCTCATTAACATCACACCTGCTTGAACATGTTCCGCAAGCATTCAGGACACCTTCATCAGTCTGTCCATCACAGTTGTCGTCAATGCCATTACATCGTTCTTGAGCGCCAGGGTTAACAAATGGATTAGAGTCATTGCAGTCTGGCCCGGCAGTGCATCCGTCTCCATATCCATCATTGTCAAGGTCGGTCCCATTTGGGCACAGAATGGTTATGTCGGGGCCCACATCCTCTCCAGCGTCCTGAGTATTATTGTTTGTATTATTATTATCGTAAACGCCAGATTTGCCCTCACAGGATATAACAAAAATGAGAGCACAAATCAGTATTGATAATCTGTTTTTAGTATTCATGACAGGTCTCCTGGTTGGCGTTTAATAGTATACTGCAATTAGACGATATTTCAAATGGTTAAAATTATGAATTTATATACTGCAGTAGATAGAATTTTAAATCTCTGACCTCTGACTATTTGCCGGCAATTGTGATGTTTTTCAGAAGTAAAGAGGGGGTTCTGTATCTGGAAAGAAGGTACACATCGTTTGATGTATCAGTCAGGTTTGTCCAGAAACTCGAATGGTTTCCAGAAATATTCATTTCTATCAATGGCTTAGAAAGTTTTCCATCCTCAAATAGAAATCCCGCGATTCCATGGCTGAAATCACCTGTAGTCGAATTGGAATTTCCACCAATAAACCTTGTGATATAAATAACTTTTTTCAGAGACTTAAGTATTTCATCAACTGATTTTAACCCGGAACTGATAACAATATTACCTGTGGACCCAGAATTGGTTTGAATACCAAGTTTTGAACCGTAATAAGTGTCAACAAGCCAGGTTTTTAGTACTCCATTTTCAATCAGATTCCTTTTTCTGGCGGTAATTCCCTCGGAATCAAACCTGAATGACCCAAACCCTCCCGCAATTAGTGGATCGTCTGTAATTGTAAGGTTTTTTGAAGCAATGGTTTTGCCAATTTTATCTTCCAAAAAACTTGTCTTATTATAAATACTTCCCGCATGTAACGGCCCTAGCAACCCACCCATGATTCGTCCGACAGACCTGTTCTCAATAATTATGTCATAAGTCCCACTGTCCAGTTTTTCTGCTCCAATTGTTTTCAAGGCACGCTGAGCCGCCTTCTTGCCAATTATTTCAGGGGAATCCAACTTTCCTGAGAATCTTGAACCAGATATTTCATAATCAGAAGGTCTGCCACCTTTCGGATCTTTTACACTTGCATCAGCATAAAAATAGAAAAAGGTTTCTTTTTCTTGTTCTGAAAACCCATTGCTCTGCCCCATGACAAACTCACTGAAAGAATCTGAATATGTACCAGAAGCGGATATGAGACTTTTACCAACCTCATTCGATGCGCTTTCACATGCTTTGAGGGCAATTTCTTTTCGTTTATCAAGAGTTATTGAAGAGTAGGAAGAGTCAAATAGATCCAGCCCCGTTTTAAGTCGGCCTGAATACAAGGATTTATCGGGCAATTTCCGATGAGGATCTTTGACCAGAAAACCAGTGAGAGCAACGGCATCCTTTATGAATTTATTCATCGAATCCTCGTTGAGATCCGAAGTGCTATGGGAAGCATATCGCCCATCAGCGAAGATTTTAATATCAAGGGTCTGGGATGTACTACCGCTTATTTCTTCCCATTTTTTATCCCGACATACAACTTTATTTCTTGAAGTCTTTGAAACAGTTACAGATACTGAATCTGCACCATATTTTTTTGCTTTCTCGATAGCAAAATCAACTGTTCTGGATAAATTTATTTTTTCTTTTTTGTTTGCCATGTGACTACCTCTTACCAGTCCCACCACAGGTGATTTTACTAACCAGACACGTGGGCATTCCCAATCCGACGGGGACACCCTGCCCTCGTTTTCCGCAAGTCCACCCACCATCATCTAATTTGAAATCATCACCAACCATTGCAACATTATCAAGGACTTTGGGCCCATTCCCAATTATATTCAAATCTTTAATGGGAGAAGTGAGCTTTCCATTTTCAATTAAATAACCGGTTTTAATATAGAAAGTAAAATCTCCGGCACCAATAGCGACCTGTCCGTTAGTAAATGTTTCCGCATATATTCCGTTTTTAACACTTTTAATTATTTCGTCAGGCTTATGAGGCCCTGCAAGCATATAAGTATTTCTCATACGTGGAATTGGCATATGTCTAAAACTTTCCCGGCGTCCATTCCCCGTGGCGGCTACCTTGAAATGGGATGAACTGATACGATCATGCATGAAAGTTTTCAAAATTCCTTTTTCAACGAGCACTGTACGCTGGGAAGAAAGACCTTCGTCATCCCTGTTTATACTGCCCCTCATATTCTGAAGGCATCCATCATCGACAATTGTAACATGCTCCGGAGCAATTCGGGTGCCAACTTTGTCGGAGTATATCGTGGTACCGTTTCTTGCAAAATCCGCCTCCATGCCGTGTCCGATAGCCTCATGAAGAAGAATACCGCTACTTCCAGGGCTCATCACGACGGGAAACTCCCCAACAGGGCCATTCACCGCATCAAACAGTTTCACGGTTCTTTTTACGACTTCTCCTGAAAGGGCGGAAACGCGTTCGTCAGTGTAATAATCAATACCACTTCGAGACGAAATATTAACCATGTTTGATTCACGGATTGAGCCTTTTTGAGCCACGCAACTGACATAAGTCCTTGTAAGAGGCTGGTGATCCGAATACTTCAAACCTTCTGAGGTGATAATTGTATTAAAACTGTCCTCATCTTCAAACCAGACTTTTATATTGATAACTCTCTTATCGGAGGAGCGTGCTTTCTCATTGATTTTATCTAGAATTTTCTTTCTCTCAAGAATGCTCACATTCTCCCAGGACGGCGTAGATGGATAGAATCCTTTTTTAGTCGTTGGAACTTTAAATTCTTTGGGGTTCCAAACAAATGAACCAACAGCTGCACTTGATGCAATTTCCGCAGCTTGAATCATACTTTCTTCATCAAGTGACTCAGTAAATGCATAGCCCGTCTGTTCACCTTTTACTACTCTGACGCCAAGCCCCATATCTATCCGGGTGTAGGCCTTGTTTACATTTGAGTCTTCAAGCCCAAGCCAGACTCGTCTTTTCTTCTGGAAAAAAAGATCGGCAAAATCACCACCTGTAGATAGTGCCTTTGACATAATTTTCCCAATAACAGCATCAGATACACCAAATGTTGAATCATCCATAACTTTTTCCGGTTGAGTCGTTCCGGAATTCCTGTCACATCCGGAATAAAATACGGATGCTGCTATTCCAGCGGCAGATGCTCCAAGAAACGATCTTCTTGATAAATCAATATTTTTTTTATTTGCAGTCATGTTTTTATCCCCTGAACGACTTTAACGTCAATTAATATGCAAAGTCAAGGGACCACATAAGAAATTAAAAAACTTTATTGATAATTTTACATACAGAATCTATATTCACCCGGAGTTTACTCGGATTTTTAATTGGTGCCTATCCGGAAATTCGAAAATTCGAGGTTTTCGGTAAATATTAAAATCCGGATAGACACCGCAAGATGCTGAAAATATTACTAGTGTCCGGATAGAATTTTTAACAAAATTCATCGCGAAGCGAATTTCCGGAAACTAAATTGGAGTAAAGAGGAAGGTCCTGGAATTGAGACAGAAGATAAAACTGAAAGAAAGAACAGCCCTGAAAAACTGGTCCATAAACGAAGCGCGCGAACTATACAATATAATGAACTGGGGGCGGGGATTTTTTGACATCACACCTCAAGGCAATGTGTGTGTCTACCCTGAGAAAAATAAAGAGCAGTTTCTCGACATTAAAGCTCTAGTAGATGAACTTGCTCTACGGGAGATTCATCCGCCACTTCTCCTTCGCTTTACTGATATACTCAAAAAAAGAATCGAGGAAATACAGGCAGCCTTTAAGCAGGCAATCTCTGATTATGAATATAAAGGTCGTTATCATGGAGTGTACCCGATTAAAGTAAATCAGGCTCGAGAAGTTGTTGAAGATATTATCGAATTTGGTCGACCCTACAATTACGGCCTTGAGGCGGGGTCTAAACCAGAGCTACTAATTTGCCTTGCAACTCTGGATAATCCCGAGGCACCGATAATCTGTAATGGCTACAAGGATGAAGAGTTCATAAAAACTGCGCTGTGGGGAGTTAAGCTTGGAAAGAAAGTTATTATTGTTGTAGAAAAACTTTCGGAACTCGACACAATAATTAAAGTTTCACGTCAGATTGATGTTAAACCACTCATCGGGGTTCGAAGCAAACTCGCTGCACGTGGCCGAGGAAAATGGGAATCTTCCGGTGGTGATCGTTCTAAATTCGGTTTGTTCCCATCTGAGTTACTTGTTGTTGTCAATAAGCTCAAAGAAATTAATATGCTGGACAGTCTTATACTCCTGCATTTTCATCTCGGTTCTCAGATTACATCAATCCAGTCTATTAAGGAAGCCCTCAGGGAAAGTACAAGGATTTATTCGGAACTAGGCAAACTTGGCGTTCCTATCAAATACTTTGATGTTGGTGGGGGGCTCGCCGTTGATTATGATGGCTCCCAATCTAACTTCTCTTCCTCTAAAAATTACAGTCTGAATGAGTACGCTGCGGATATCGTAAGCGCTGTAAAGGACATCTGCGATGAAACAAGTCTTGCTCATCCTGATATAATTTCTGAAAGTGGAAGAGCTCTGGTTGCCTATCATAGCGTGCTTGTATTTAACGTTCTTGGTTCGAGTGAATTTATGGCTTCGGCGGAAATTCCGAAGATTAACTCCGAGGATCAGGATACAGTTCAGGCAATGAATGAAGTCCTTTCGGATCTTTCGATAAAAAACTTTCAGGAAAGTTACCATGATGCAATCCAAATTCGTGAAGAAAGTCTGACTCTTTTCAATGTTGGAATGCTTACACTGGAAGATCGAGCCAAGGTAGAGCAACTTTTCTGGGCGATATGTCAGAAAATCGCAAAAATCATCAGTACTCTTGATTATGTTCCTGATGAATTGGAAGATCTTGACCGATTTGTTTCAACCATTTATTACGGCAACTTCAGTGTTTTTCAGAGCTTACCGGATCACTGGGCTGTAAAACAGTTATTCCCTATTATGCCCATACACCGATTGAAAGAAAAACCCACGAAAACAGGTACTCTCGCAGACATTACCTGTGATAGTGATGGAAAAATTGATCAATTCATTGATTTGCGTGATGTTAAGGACATTCTTGAACTTCACGATGTTTCCGATAAAAAACAATATCTTCTTGGGGCTTTTCTGGTTGGAGCATATCAGGAAGTTCTTGGGGACCTACACAACCTGTTTGGTGATTCCCATACTATCCATGTGAGTATCACTGGAAAAAACACCTATAAGATTGATAAAATCGTTGAAGGTGATACCGTTAAAGACGTTCTTCAATACATGCAATATCAAAAACGTACTATGATGAATATGATCCGAAAAAGCATTGAAGATTCCATCGAAAATAAAACCATTTCTATAAAAGAAAGTGCCAAAATCATTAAGTTTCTCGATGAAGGAATGGATGGATATACTTATCTTGAGTAGACCACCTGCCGCTCACTGATTCTTCTTTTTTCTTTCAGTAATTTACAAAAAATTAATTTTACTTAAACTGATAACCTGTATAAATTTTCTTTCAAATGGCCGAAATATAGTCCATGCGGGTTTGATCCCCACAGTAGAAATGATTTGGCATGACCGATTCACAATTGAATATTGTTTTTGAGCAAAGTATTTTTCCAGTTATCCAATTATATCTGGATAATTCTCTTTCTCCCAATCGGGCCTTCGCTTCACATTTTCTGTCCCAACCGGGCAACATCGATGAACTACTGAATATATTCAATGAGACATCCCATAAAAAAATAACCAATCTTTTAAAATCATTTAAAAGTGGTAATCCCAATAAGAATACGACATGGATCACATTCGGAAATGATGAAAACTTATTGATATATAAAGTCTTCCTTCAAACCATTTCCAGTGATATCCATATTACGACATTGCTTTTTTTTATTCCTTCAACTCCGATTCAAAATATATCCGATTTTGTGATCACGAGCCAACCGTTTTCCAAATCACAACTTGGAGTTGCTCTAATTCATCAAAGTATGATCATCAAGTGCAATCCTGACAAAGTTATCATTGATGGAACCAACCAAGAGGTAAACCTTAAAGAAACACTTTCAGGTCAAATGGATAGAATTCTTGAATCTACTGAAAATAATTTTATTTTAAATTTCGACCATTCAGGAGCAAGCTTTTCATTTGGCATAAAAAAGGAAAAATTGCACTTTAATGGTCTGGAATTTTTAAAACTTGAGATTGAACCAGGATATGCCAAGACTGGAGAAGCCAAATCAGACACCTGGGTGACAGGGGAACTTCTTAAGTTAATTTCGGAATCAACGGACAGTGTGTTGTGGGAATGGGACATAGTCACGTCAAATGTTAAGGTCAGTGAAAAATGGTTGACAATTCTAGGATATAAACCGGATTTTATACCCTACACATCGCAGGGCTGGCTGAGTCTTTGTCATCCACTTGACTTTCCAAGAGTCAAAATGAAATGGGTTGACCATTTTGCAGGTAAATCAAGCATTTTCGAAGATACATACAGAATGCATAGTGCTGATGGTCACTGGAAATATATATTCACTCGCGGAAAAGTTGTAGAATGGACTGAAAACAGAGCAATAAAAGCTGTAGGAATTCATTATGATGTGACGTCACTTAAACTTCTTGAAGAAACTTTATTAAAAAAAGAATCCGAAATTAGTTTTCAAAACACTCTGCTGGATCAGATTTCCGAAAATGTCATAGTAAGTGATATCAATTCCAACATTGTATATATTAACCAGAGCGCAATGAATCTGCTTGATATTTCAAAACATCCCGCAGGTTTAAATTTATCAAGCGTTCTTCCTGATACTTTTTCGTTTGCAGCCAATAAGGAAATTTTCAAACTGACCCTTGAAAACGGGGAATGGGAAAGTAGTCACACTTTTGTAAAAAATGACAATAGAGAGCATAATTATATCATGAAATGCAGGCTGATAAAATCTTCTTACTATTCCAAGCCTGACTTGATATGTACAGTTATCAGTGATATATCAAACCAGATTTCTGCAACTAAAGCGCGAGAAGATCTTGAGAGAAAGCTTCTGCAAGCACAGAAAATAAGTAGCATAGGAATGCTCGTGGGCGAAATTGCACATGATTTCAAAAACATACTAACAACAATCTCGGGCAATACTGAATTGGCACTTCTAGAGCCGGAAGGTTCCAACATCAGGCAATATTTAAAAGATATTCAAACAGCCACGGATTCTTCATCGGGTTTAATTTCCAGACTGCTTTCCTTCAGCCGTCGCCATGAATCAGTTTTCAGGCCTATTGACTTAAATGAAATAATTATTGAAATGCAGGAGACCCTTCAGCGCATAATCGGGGAGAGAATTCGACTGATTTTCACTCTTCATAATGAGGCAGTTCTTATCAAAGCAGATAAAAACAGACTGGAGCAGGTAATTTTAAACCTTCTTATTAATGCAAAGGATTCAATCAGTGGTTCTGGAGTTATAACGATAAAAACATCCAGGGTTTATATTGAGAATGGCTCCCGTCGCCTCCCGCCAAACATGAAAAACGGCAGATTTTCCCTGCTTTCCATATCTGACACCGGCTGTGGAATAACTAAGTCTGATTTAGAGCATATTTTTGAAGCATTTTTTACAACTAAAAATGAAAATCAGGGCACGGGTCTTGGTTTGAGCACTGTAAAAGGCATAATTCAGAATCACAACGGGTTTATTGATGTCGAATCTGAGCCGGGGCATGGCACTACATTCAATGTTTACATACCGTTTTCCACACACATTTCCACTGGCAACACCAATAAAAAGTCACCAGCAGGCCCACTCAGTGGAGGAAATGAAAAAATCCTACTGGTTGAAGATGATGTTCAGGTTAGAGGAATTACAACCAAAATTCTCAAAAGATTGGGCTATGAAACTACAGTGTGCGAAAATTCTGAAGATGCGTGGGATCTGATTTCTTCCGGAAACGAATTTAATCTCATAATCAGTGATATCGTAATGCCGGGAATGGGTGGCATTGAGTTTTCAGAATTGATACTCAAGAAAAATGAAAATACCAGAATACTTCTGATATCCGGTTATGCCGACAACGATGCTCTCAATGAAAAACTGAAATATCCCAGCGTTTCCTTTTTACCCAAACCATATACCCCTCAAGCCCTGTCGGAAAAAATCAGGTCTATTTTAAAGACAAAAATCCAATAATTAGTTCGTGTCCGGAAATTCAATTTTTTTCAAAATTGAGCATGTTTACGAAAACATTCTTTTTACTTGGCAACTGTTCTCCTCATTTCAGATCGATGGAAAGATTCCCACTCTGACCATTTAAAGCCTTCAAGACGCGTTCTACATATACTTGTTCTGCCAATGAACCTTCAAAATACGAATTCTCATTAATTACAATTCTAGGTACACCCATCACATGATACCTATTACTCAACGCTGCAAACTCCTGAGCCTCGACCATATCTGCTGTAATATTGGGATTCAATAAAGCCATCTGGTGTCCAGTTCTCACTGCGCCCGGACAGTACGGGCATGATGGGGTTACAAAAATCTGGATATGAACTGGCTTATTTATTGAGTTCACAATATCAATAGTCTCTTTTTTGAGCTCAACCTTACCTGTTCCTACTTCAACTAAAGCACTCAGCAAACTGACAAATTCATAACCTGCGGGAATTCCGAAAAATCTAATACCAAGTATTGACTCGTCCATGTCAGTCACAACAAGAGCCGGATATTTATCAATTTTAAATTTTGCAGTCTTTTCTTGATCAGATTCATTATAGGATTCTATTTTTATACGTGGATGCAATGAAGTGACTTCCTCAAGCAGGCTCTGTGTCTCTTTGCATAAAATGCAGTTTTTGTCTGTGGTAAATAGAAGGACTTTTAAATCCTTGGTTATTTTACTGAATTCTTTTATTACAGCCTGACGATCTTTTTCTTTTAAGAATGACATTGAAGCCTCCAGACGGATAAAGAAATCCGATTTCTGAAAATTACGGATTGCTTAAGTTTCTGTTGATTATAAGTTTATGAATCTCACTGTTTTCGCGAAGCGAAATTCATGACAGTAACTGATTAGTTTTATAAAAATTTAACCGTCAGGATCTCGCTTTTTGAGCTTACACTTACTTTTTCAGGTTTTTTCCATGTATATAGAATTATTCGTTCCCTGTTGTTCGCTCTTTTTATTACTTTGAGTTTTCTCAGGATTTTCTTCCCAGGAACATGGATTCCTTTGGTCATAGATGTCTGAGATTCAAGATCAACAACGATACCTGGAGGAGATGCAAGGGCATACCAGGAGCTTTTAGTACCTTTTTCACCTAATTGAATTGATAGTTTATTATACTTCCCATCTTTCCGTAAAGATAGATTTTTCTCTGGTTTATCGACGGAGTTTTCGCTCTCCTCTTTTGTGGACAAATCACCTTTGTTTATTGCAATTTCTTTAATAGTCTCTTTTTTATTAATGTTATCTGTAGCAGGCAAAGTGGGAACATGTTTTGTCTTGACTGACTCAATGGCTTTCCCCTTCTGGTGTTCATATACAGGGTCGCCCTGTAAAAGGACTTTCAATTTATCATCAGATTGATTTTCTAATGTTTTTTGACTTTCTCCCTTATTTTTTAATGCTACTATGCCAAACCCTGCAGCCAGAATTACAAACACGCCAACTGTTGCAATTTTTGTGAGTGGCCACGTACTGGCCCCCGTGGCCAGAGCGGGGAATGTGTCTTTTCTGTAAACTGGAGGTGGAAAATTTATTTCTGAGCTCAAGTCCGGAATTGTCTGAGGACGTTTGAATTCCGGCATTTCATCAATATTCTTATCTTTTTTAACCAAAACTGGTTTTTCTGCGAACTCAATATAGTTGTTTTTATTTATTATATCGGCAACAATTTCATTTTTTGGCGGAATAAAACTATCCGATTGAGTATTTTTTAAATCACAAATTGGCTCCATTTCCTGCGGAGGAAGAGGTTCAACTACGTCACCAGATGTCTGGTCCCCAGTAAGGTTGCACGCCTCTGGGATGCCAATTTCACTGTTACCAATTATCTGGTCCCCAGTAAGGTTGCGCACTTTGGGGGTGTTAACAGTTCCAATCACCTGTAAGCTGCCTGAGTTATGCGAATTATCTTGTAATCCGCTTTCTTCGCCAAACTCGCCATCTGACGTTTCCTGCCAGCAGTGAAGTGGCATGGTAGAGCGTTTTATCCTTTCCTCTCCCCAACTCTGAAGAGAAAACTCCAGTCCCATTCTGACCTGTGGCGTGCCTGAAAGTTCATCTTGTTCGAATCTTAACCAACTTATCCGGCCTTCTTCAACCCCTCTGTCGGGTATCTGACAACTGATTCGGCTATTCTCCTGTAAAAAAGGTAACGCTATCGTTACATTCATATTAGTCGCACAGTGGCTGTTCAATTTTCCTGATAGTTGGGTCCCATCCTTTGCTTCCAACCTTATGACAGGAGGTTGAAATTTCATGGCATCCTCAGGAAGAACATCATATTTCTCATAATATTGGGCAAAATCATTATGTATTTTTATAATATGCCTTATGCGTTCTTGATCTTCAACTTTTAAATCAATGAATTTTAATCCCATTCCTGGTGGTGGATAAGTGCCTTCTGGCCCGGGTCTACTCCAGGTGACTTCTGTGGTAGATTCCACAGGGTCTGGGCCATCCCCTGGGTAAAATTTAATTTTCAGACTGGCTCCAACGGGCAAAGGATATGATGTCTGAACGAAAACGCCTCCAGTACCGAGATCAAGCATTGAAAGCACTCTTGAAGGCAGATCTTCACCAGCTACACACTCAACGGAACTGAGAAGGGGGATCCTCTGATTTAGTTCATCACTTGTAACATAGACCATAATAGACTCCGATCAGATCAGATCTTCATATCATGATTTTCTCCATGTCTCAAAAAACACAATATTTCGTTCATTTGCCAGCAGAAATTCACTTCGCGTATTTCAAGATAGTAACGAACTAATTCGTGTCCTGAAATTCGCTTCACGAAGAAATTTAATAAAATCTCTAACAGGCCACTACAATAAATTCAACACCTTGCGGTTACTGTCCTGAGTGAAAAATCGACGTTATTTTTGAAAAATCCTAACAGGCCACTATAATAAATTCAACACCTTGCGGTTACTGTCCTGAGCAAAAATCGGGCGAAAAATTTGATTTTCGGTATTTCAGGACATTAACTAACTAATTCATTGCTGGTGGGGGGGCAGTCATATTATCGGGAGTTGCAACCGGAGCGGTCATATTATCGGGAGTTGCAGCTGGAGCGGTCATATTATCAGGAGTAGCGGGTTTCATTGCCGGAGCATTATCTTTGGGAGTGACAGGAGCAACAGGAAGGTTGTCACTTGATGAACTCTTTATACATTGGTTCAGTTCATCACCGGATTTGTTCTTTTCATTGATACACTTTATGCAGTTTTTAAACTCCATCCCTTTATAATTTGCGCACTTATCGGCAGATTTCAAACATGGTTCAAACTGCTTCCCGGTAAAATCGCGACACATGGAACTGTAATTAAGACAACTTTTGAACTGTTCACAGTTGGAAAATTGCTTTGCACAGAGGATGCTGCCTCTTGTCGAACTTTTATTATATGTTTCAACGCATATTCGACCATGCTCCTTAGTTTGAACTGCAAGAGATGGAAGACATTTTTTAATCATATCATATGCTTTAGCGCATTCCGAAGTCCTGTTATCTTTACATGAAATTGTGAGTACTGCGACCATGGACATTGTTACAATAAAGTTTCTTTTTAAAATCATTTTTTTCTCCTGAAAAACACTTGTTAGAAATCTATTGAAATATTAGGGTTCCTGTCAAGTAAATTTCACCTGATGAATAATACTGGAGGACAGGAATGTCAACTATAGAAAAAAAAGTAATTACCGACAATTTTAACAAGCTCATCGAGGAAAGTAATTTCACTGAAGCCACCGCCCTTCTTAGTTCGGCTTTAAGCAATGAAATTGATGAAGAATTTCGCATATGGATATACGATAATCTCGGGTTTCTAACGTATTTTTCCGGAAACATAAATGGAGCTCTAGATTGGTGTGATAAATCCTTAGCTCTTAAACCAGATAATTCTTATGCCCTGAAGGGTCGTGGGATCTGCCTTGCGAAACTGGGTCAACTTGAAGATGGCATCAAATCACTACTCCAATCAATAGCACTTGATCCAGCTTTTTTCGATCCCCATCATGATCTCGCGGTTATCCTTCTTGAAGCTGGGAGATTCAACGAAGCAAAGAAATGGGCACAACGAGCATATCAACTTGACCCGGAAAAAGGGGAAAGTCTAGTTCGGATGTTTTATCAAGACAAATCAGAGAATTAGACCGATTCCTTAGTAATCGCTGCATGATAGCAACTACCACCAAGGGTTGGGGTTATTGGGTGAGAAGGTCTTCCGGAGCCTGGGGTTCTTTGCCGCTTCCCGGTTCCGCAGGTTCATCAGGAATAACAGGAATTGCAGGTTGCTCAGGTTCAGTCCCCCGAAGGAAATATTCTTTCACAGAATTCGGTGCAGATTCGCTTACAGATTCGCCTGTTTTAGGGTTAATATGTCTGGTCACGATACCGTCAGTAATGGGGAAATCACGACGAATTTTATTCTTCTTGATCACTTCTTTCATTAAATATGTGAAAACAGGCACAGCAGTTCGACCACCCTCCTCTCCCCAGCCAAGTGTTTTATGATCATCGTAGCCAATATAAACAGCACAAACAAAATCCGGCGTAAATCCTATGAACCAGGCATCTTTACTCTGATTGGTAGTCCCTGTTTTTCCAGCAACAGGAACGTTCAATGACCTTGCCCGCCAGCCTGTTCCTTTCAAGACTACAGATTTCAAAATGTTCGCTACAATCCAGGCGGAATCCCTGTCGATTACTCGTTGAGAAACTCTTCTTTCCATATTTTTCTCACCGACAGATTTTATAAAACCGGTCTCATAGACGAATCCACCATTGGCAAATATCATATAAGCCTGAGCCATCTCCAGAGGACTGACTTCGCTGGTCCCAAGTGCTAAAGACAACTCTTTTCCAAGTTTGCTTGTAATTCCAGCTTTCCTTACAAGAGCATGTACAGGTTCAATTCCTACCTTACTAAGTACATGAACGGCAATTGAGTTCACGCTATGTGTTACAGCCTCGCGAAGAGTTATATTGCCTCTGAATTTTCCATGGTTACGAGGGATCCACTTTTTGTATACTTCCGGACCATCGTTCAAGAGTGTTGCTGCGGTGAATTTTCTTGATGAAATGGCTTGGGCATAAATGAAGGGTTTGAAAGAGCTTCCCGGTTGCCTTTTAGCCATTGTAGCACGATTAAACCCACCGGGGGACTGACTTGTTCCGCCAGCGAGAGCAAGAATATCCCCATTTCTAGCATCCAAAAGAACAACAGCACCCTGTGGTCCCAATTCGACTCTCAACCGCAAAGGTGCATCAGGATCATCGGTTTTTCCTTCCAGAATCCTTACCCTGATGATGTCACCGGGGTTAATCACAGGTTTGGTATTCTCAGATTTTTGTTTGCTTTTCCGGTTGTTTTTCTTTTTGGGTTTAGCTCTCAAGCGATTCCAATCAAAACCATTTGGCCAGTACCGTTCAGTTCCCTCTTCAATAATTCCTTTCTCAAGCCCGAGATCTACTATAATATGATCATTTTGTTTCCCAGCCACTACGCCTTCGTAGACTTTGCCTTTTGAAAGTTTCTTTATTGATTTCAGTTTCTCCATATGCTTTTTAAGTTTTCTGGAATCAAGTGTTTTAAGATTAGTCACTTTTTTCCTGAGGTCGTACTCTATTAAACCTTTTATAAGAGCTTTTCGAGCTGCTGCCTGAAAATCCATATCTATCGTAGTCCGGATTTGTTTCCCCACAGCATCAAGTTTATTGCTATCTACACTTTTTCTCACCAACTCAATGATCTCTGGAGCACCTTCATGGGCCTCACGTTTCACTGACAAAGGTAGAGGCATCTTGATAGATTTCTGATACTCCTCTTCACTTATATAGTTATGCCTGCGCATCTGCCCCAGAACATATAATTGTCTCGTGCGTGCTCGCTTGGGATGCCTGATCGGGCTATTATACTCTGGTCCCTGTGGAAGGCCTGCAAGCAGTGCACTTTCTGCAGCATTTATTTCCCAAACATGCTTAGAAAAATATAGTAAACTGGCTTCTTCCACCCCATAGCGTCCGTGTCCAAAATATATTTCATTTAAATATATACTGAGGATTTCGTCCTTTGTAAGGGTTTGATCAAGCCTTCTTGCTAAAATTACTTCTTGAAACTTTCTTTTTAACTTCCGCTCAGGAGAAAGTAACAACCCTTTTACAACCTGCTGCGTTATTGTTGAGCCACCTTGTTTGTAGCGACCTGCTGCAAGGTTTACCCAAAAAGCTCGAAACATACCCAAAAAATTCAGCCCGCTATGGCTGTAGAACTTAGCATCTTCAGCGCTAATCACGGCATGAACAAGAACGTTGGGAATCTTGTTAAATGGCACCACAGTCCTGCGCTGTTTACCAAGATAGCCGATTAAATTCCCATTTCGGTCTGCTATGCGTATGCTTTGATTTGGCTTATAATTCCTCAATTTCTCGACAGATGGTAAATCGGAACTATTGCTGTAATATAAAAATAAAGAGAGAATAGTTAATGTTCCCAGAGCAATAGACCCTGCAGTAATCAATCCACCCCATATTAATATTTTTTTTATGAGAGCCTTTCTTGGAGAAACAGGAGAAGTTATTGCTTTTTGAATTTTTTTCTTTCTTATGGGACTCATTGCTTGCCTAATAACCTGTTTGTAGTAAAATCTGCATGTAGGAACTTATTAATCTAAAAGGAGTATTCCAGATCATGTCAGATAACTGCATTTTTTGTAAAATAATCAGTGGAAGCATTCCATCTGAAAAAGTCCACGAGACTCAGAATATTGTCGTTTTTAAAGACATCAATCCGGTATCTCCCGTTCACCTGTTGATAGTACCAAAGAAACACATTCCTTCAATAAATGATCTTTCAGGAGAGGATGCACATCTGATGGGTGATGTTTTCAGAGTAGCACGGGAACTTGGAACAACCATCGAAGAACTTGAAAAAAATTACAGAGTTATCATTTCTACTGGCCCCGATGCTGGACAGGTGGTACCGCATATACATTTCCATTTAATAGGTGGTAGAAAACTTACCTGGCCTCCTGGTTGATTCTCAGGACAAAGAATATCAATCGTTTTTTTTGGGGTGTGAAAATTGGAGCTTAAAATTGAAGTAAATAACCTTGAGATTTCGACTCAACACAATCGTCTAATACACGATTGTACGTTTTCACTACCTTCCAGCAGCATACTTAATATAATTGGGGAAAGTGGAAGCGGAAAAAGTCTCTCTGTAAAAGCACTCTGTTCGGTTTTACCTGAAGCTTTTAATTACTCAGGCATCATCAAATTTAACGGAGTGGAACTTTCAAAACAAAAACTAGAATTGCTGCGTGGAAAAAAACTTTCGATGATTTTTCAGGAGAGCTCAGGGGCGTTGAATCCTCTTATGACACTCGAAAAGCAAATTACTGAGCTCCTTGTTTACCACAGAATCTGCCCCCGTGACAAAATAGAAAACCATATTGTCGAGCTTTTAAACAAATCAGGCTTGCATAGGAAATACGGGAAAAAATATCCTCATGAGTTATCTGGAGGGATGAAGCAACGTGGTCAAATAGCCATTGCTCTTGCATCAAACCCTGAAGTCTTAATCTGTGACGAGCCTACAACTGCACTTGACCCTCAGACTTCCGCCCAACTTCTTGACGAGTTCGAAGGATTGGCAAATAGCGGTTACAGTCTGATTTTTATCACACACGATTTCGGTAATGTCATTCGACTTGGAGGTTTTCTGTCTGTCATGTATGCGGGATACACAGTTGAAAATGGTCTCGTTGCTGATATAAAGAAATCCCCTTCTCATCCATATACAAAAGCACTTCTTGATTCAAGACCTGAATTTTCCAAACCTTTATATAGTATCCCTGGCGATATGCCAGGCAGTGACGAAATTACCGGGTGTCCATTTTATTCAAGGTGCGATAAACGTCAGGTACTGTGCAGTACTCAAATTCCCAGTTGGTCAGTAAGCGGATCTTCCAGAGTCAGATGCCATTTTCCTCTTTAAAATAAAGAAACTGGACCGTTTCCTGAGTAAAAAGATAGTGACTCGGTCTAAAGACAAGCTTCAGAAAAAACATCTATACCGTTTCCTGAGTAATACGATTGTGGCTCGGTTTTAAGAAATGCCTCAGTAGCGAGCCCCCTGTTTTCCTGTTACTGCTACTGATTTCCTGTTTATCTGAAATATTTTAACAGGGACTCCGCTGCGCTAAATTACTTAGTTCGTGTCCTGTAATACGATCTTTTCAAGTTTACACCAAATTTGGACACAGGACATTAAGAATGAAGACCTTGAAATTATTATAGTGTTCTGAATAGCATGTTTTCCTAAACATGCTCAATTTTGATAAAAATTGAATTTCAGGACACGAACTATTTATTTCTCGATATCCGCATCTTCATCAACGGCTACAAACTCTGTTGACTGACATCGTCTGGCACGGTTATAAGAATCAACCGTTTTTTTTAATATTTCGCGAAGTTCTTTGATTCCAAATGGCTTTGGCAAATAAACGACTTTACCTGGTTGGAGATATTGTTCCAATTTGCCAGTAAAATCATATGCACTGATGAAAATAACTGTCTGTTCAGGATTTATATCCCTGACGGATTCATACACTTGAATCCCATTCATCCCAGGCATCAGTATATCAAGGAAAATTACCTCAGGGTTAAACTCTGAATAATCTTCCAGAAAGTCAAAACCGTTTTTATAGGTTCTAACGATATAATCCTCTCTCTCAAGAGTTTTTTTCATCAATCGAAGTATAAAGGATTCGTCATCTACAACAGCAATTCTCATAATAAACCACCAAAACTGAGTTATATATTGTACACAAAATTGCCGATTGTAAATAGCTTTTAAATTAAAAATTGCTTTCCATGGGAAAAAATTTGTTTATTGTGAAAAAGTTAATCATTTTCACAATATTAACAATTGATATTCTTCGAAACTTTTTTTGAATTATTAGATTATTTTTTTGAGGATTGGGAATGGGAAGGTCAGAAACGGAATCAGTTTCGACTTGCAAGGCTATTGTTGGACATTTTCTTTGAAAGAGATCCTTTTCTTCTGCCTTTATTGCTCTTCCGGATTCCAGCGATGCGGGTTCTTCCTGATTTTGTCCTTTTAGCGATCTTCTTTGATTTTCCGTTGGATTTCTTCGTAATTTTTACTTCTCGTGCACTGGTGCTTTTTGCGGCCAGGGCAATTTTAACACCTGAAGTCGCTTTAACTGGCTGAACTCTTTTAGTTTCTTCATCAGAAGCCTTTTTGAATTCCTCAACATTTACTGCCCTTTTTCTAGTCACTGTGAGTTCTTTTTTTGCAATAAATGCACGACTTTTATTCTCAAGTTCATCCAGCCGGCTGAGAAGATCTTTTGTATCTTCCTTCATTACAACGGATTTTTCTCTCTTTTGTGTTCGTTTTCCACTGATAAAGCCAGTCATGAATGCCAATATGGTAACGAACAGAAGTCCGAGAGCAAGAATTGCAATCTGTTTAGTGTTGAGAACTATTTCAGTTTTTTCTTCAAGTCTCTCAAGATTATTCATTGCCAGCCTCCTCAGGTGATACCATGTATTCTGGTGCGTTAAGGCCAAGTAGATTAAGTGCATTACCGGTTACTGTTTTAAAACATTCTATCCAAGCCAGTCTCGCGGCGGTTTTATGCAAATCCCATGTTTCTTCCCAGTTTTCTACCTGCTGAGTAGGTTTGGGAAGAACCGGATCATCTTTATATCTCGTGTAATAACTGTTAAACATCCTTGAAATTTCTGTAAGGAAGTTTGCAATTTTATGGGGACTGCGTGATTCTGCAGCGTCGGAAACAACCTGCGGAAACTGCATTAAAACCTTGGAAATCTCAATCTCTTCAGGACAAGATAAATGAGTAAAAACCGTTTCATTTACAACAGGCAGATTGTCGCCGAATAAAGAGCTTCCCTTCTTTAATATGGAACACGCTCTGGCATGTCCGTACTGAGCATATCGGGCAGGATTCTCTCGAGGATCCTGCGAAAGTGCTTCGCTGAGATCAAAATCAATTGCTACATCATGACTTTTGGCAACAAAATACCAGCGGGTTACATCAGCACCGGTCTCTGCAATAAGGTCGTCCAGAGTAACAAAGTTTCCACTTCTTTTACCCATTGCCAGTTTTTCATCTCCTTTTACAAGACTCACAAACTGAACCAGCAGGACTTCGAGATCATCCCGTTCATGACCAAATGCTTCGATGGAAGCTTTCATGCGAGGTATATAGCCGTGGTGATCAGCACCCCAGAGATCGATCAAATGAGTGTAGCCTCTATTGAATTTATCCAGATGATAGGCAATATCTGCGGCAAAATATGTGGCAGCTCCATCGCTTTTGACAAGAACTCTGTCTTTTTCGTCTCCAAAGTTGGAAGAACGAAAGAAAACAGCACCGTCCTGCTCATAAATATGGCCTCTTTGTGCGAGAATATCCTGAGCTTTCTTCAGTGCGCCACTTTCGTGAAGGGCTTTTTCGGAGTAAAAGACTTCAAAAGTAATATCAAGATCTGCCAGAGTTTTCTTTATTCCCTTTAACGCTTCAGCAACTGCGAAGGATTTCAGGGTCTCCATATCAATTCCTTCAAGTGCAGGCTTGTTTCCATGAATATCACGAAAACTCTTTGCCATATCTATAACATACGCACCATGATAACCATCTTCCGGGAATTCTATAGTTTGAACATTTCCAACTTCAGATTTAACCAGTTCCAGATATCTTGCTTTGATGGATTCAGCGAGATTTTCCACCTGTTTTCCAGCATCGTTGAGATAATACTCACAAGTGACATCATAACCGGCAAAACGCATTATCCGGGCAATACTATCGCCCACAGCAGCACCCCTGCCGTGCCCTACGTGCATCGGACCTGTGGGATTAGCACTGACGTATTCGAGATTAATGCGACCTGGCTTTGTAGTTCCTCTACCCCAAGCGGTTTGAGCATCCAGAATCCGACCAAGACCCTGATATATTTGACTATCAGAAAGAGTGAAGTTTATAAAACCTGGTCCGGCAGTTGTAACTGCAGAAAAAATGTCAGTGTGGCTGCCTAAGCGCTTCACGATCTCTGCTGCAAGTTTCACTGGCGGCATACCAAATTTTTTAGAGTTCATCATGGCAAAATTCGTTGAAAGATCTCCATGTTCTTTAATTTTTGGAGGACTCAGCATGATGTCGCTATCGGAAAAAATTATTTCCAAACCATTTTCAACACTGATCTCATTCGCTATTTTTACAAATTCTTTTTTAATTTGAGCCATGCAGTAGTTCATATCACTTAACCTCACATATGCAACATTATCCCACATGTAGGACAATGTCAACTTTTGTAGTGCTTTTTATTACTTTTGTTACCCCGGTATTGAATATCAGTATATAAAGTTTAAAAGGAGAAAAATTCAGGAAGTAAAATCAGAAAGATAGCTTAATTGCCCAGAATCATAATATCATCAACAAACCAACCAAGATCTGTTCCAGATACTTCAGAGAAGAAACACCACCTGATGTGAACATTGTTACCAACCCATTGTGTGATATCGATTTCAACTTCGGACCAACTTGTAAAATCTGTGGTCCAGCATGGGAATCCATCACAGGTATCATTGTATGCAGGTGTCACACTTGCTGTATTTTCCCAGGTCGTCCCATTGGTAGATACCTGAACAGTTCCGCCATCGTAGGTGTTTTCAACGGCCTGCCAATGATTGAAAACCAATACCGCTGATGACGCAGAAGTAAGATTGATTGGTGAGGAAGTAACGCAGTTTGTTTCCATCTCCATATAGTTGGGATATTGCCCGGAAAGATTAGTACCAAAACATTTTGTACCACTTGCACAAGCGGAAGGCCCACCTGCGGAAGTAGCGGTACCAAACTGCCACAGTGTTCCTGAAATTGACCAACCTGAAGGAATAGTTGCTCCTTCTAGATCATTGAAGTAGAAGGCATCCATGACTTCAATTGTGAAGGCCTTCGTTGAACTGTTTAGCGGATTTACATTGTCATTAACTACAACTGTAATATTAACCTGACCAATATTTCCCGCTCCGGGAGTACCTGAGAGCTCACCTGTGGAAGAATCTATTGAAAGCCAGGTAGGAGCGCCGGTGATACTGTATGTAAAATCACCGCTGCCTCCCCAAACATCGACTTGTCGATTGAAGGGATATCCCACGACTGAAACGCCAAGATTTGAAGGATTGGTAATGGCTACCGGCACATACTGACTTTCAACAATCATAACATCGTCGACATAGATTCCTGCTTCGTCAGTATATGAAGAATGGTCAAGATTTGAAACAAAGCGGAATCGCACATTTGCATTTCCAATAACAGCAGAAGCATTTACCAGATACGGAGTCCAGGATGCGGAACTTTCAGCCATAGTCCAGGCATTCCGCGTACCGTTGTAAGCAGGATCAGCATTGGTGAGGGCATTCCAGGTAGTGCCGTCCAGAGAATATTCAACGCGCCACCAGTCTTCATCATATGTTGACGTTGAAAGATCAACCCAACCCCAGAAGTAAACTACTGGATTTGTTGCATCAGTCAGATCAATGGGAGGCGTAACAACATAATTTGCCCCATATGCAGAAACCGCCGGGGACCAGCCTTTAATAACAGTACCGACACAACTGTCTCCGCTGAAACACGCAGAGGGACCTGCTATGGAAACTTTTCCCCATTCGAAGGGATAAGAGAATTGCCAGTCAGTTGGAGGTAAAATTTTATCAAATTTTTCATACATATATCGGTATTGATCACGGCATCCTGAATAGTTAAACGTGCAATTCGCATTGCAGAGAAGCAACCCGCTGAGATAGCCTGTATTTTCGCACATAGAATCATTCATGGCAGAGCCGTCACAGTCCTCACCGACTTCTACGACGCCATTTCCACAAACGGGGCCTTCACCAGTGCACGCGGCAGTATCATACTGGCAATAAGTAGAACAAGCGAGGGTTCCACCAGTGTAGCCAAGATCCTCACAAGTTACTTCATTCAGATCAAGACCATCACAAACTTCCCCGGGCTGACGTGAACCATTACCGCAAGACGGACAACAGTCCTGAGGGCAAACCTCACAGGATTCTCCCTCGGTAGTGAAGCATTGACCGTCACCACAAACGTATTCTTTGACGCAATCGTCAGAACAACCATCGTGATTTGTCATATTGCCATCATCACATTCTTCGCCTTCTTCCCAGATGCCGTTACCGCAAGTTTGAACACCATCTTCGTCAGCGCATCCCCTTGAGCACCCGTCGCCGGAAGTATTGTTACCATCGTCACATTCTTCCCCGTCGTCCAGTATCCCATTGCCGCAATCATCGCAACAGTCCTGAGGACAAAGTTCGCAGTTTTCGCCCTGCTCGGGGTTACACTGCCCGTTACCGCAAATAAACTCAACAAGGCAGTCATAAGAGCAACCATCACCGGAAATGGCATTGCCATCGTCGCATTGTTCCGGGGCTACGAGATTGCCATCACCACAGCCGTTTTCTTTCATACATGTTGATGAACAACCATCACCGTCAACGGTGTTACCATCGTCACATCCTTCGGTATATTCGAGAATACCATTACCGCATGTGATCGTGCCTTCAACGATGCAATTTGAACTGCAGCCATCGCCATCATTCAGGTTGTCATCGTCACACTGCTCTCCCACTTCAAGGATGCCGTTACCACAACCGGTTTCGACTTCGCAGGAAATGTTGCATCCATCACCGTTTGCGAAATTGCCATCATCGCATTCTTCGCCAATGTCGATGCGACCGTTACCGCACATGGGCTCCCAACGACAACTGGAATCACAGCCATCGTGATTCATAGTATTGCCGTCATCGCACTGCTCACCGACATCAACGGTGCCATTACCGCAAAGTTCCGTGTTATTATTGGCATTATTGTCGTCATTTTTAGTTTCCACACAGGATGCAAAAATGAAGGCCGGAATAACTGTTGCTGAAAAGATAATTTTTTTAATTACGTACATTATTTACCCCCGGTCAATAAGAGTCAAAAGATTATATCCTAATTGCCAAATACATCCACCGAAAATTTCAAAATTATTAAAAAAAGATTACTAAAAATTAACGCGGAACCTTATCACTGAAGGCTTTCAATTGATTTTTAAAATTGGAATTTTTCAATTAGTGATTTAGTTTCAATAACTTTGGAAACTTAGATTCAAGTCCGGGACATACTTCGTCTATTTAGTTAATGTCCTGTAATACGATCTTTTCAAGGTAACGACTATTTTTATCACAGGACATTAAGAATGAAGACCTTGAAATTATTGTAGTGTTCTGAATAGCATGTTTTCGTAAACATGCTCAATTTTGACAAAAATTGAAT
>JAHJMN010000120.1 GCA_018821305.1 Myxococcota bacterium | reverse complement strand
GGTTTTAAACGGCCCTTCATGGTGAACCATGGTGGAGGTTCCATCGGGACTCGTCTGCTTCCAGGCTCTGCCGAGGGAGTCAAGGGTGATGTCCGTTGCACATACCACGTGGTCCTGAATCTGATTTGAGGAATCAATGTAAACAGACTGAGCATTGAGGGGTGCCGGGCAGTTTTGAACCGCTGTCTTTACTGGCACAGGCGCCGTTTCACTGAAAGACGAATGAATAAAGGTAGAGAAGGATTTTCGAACCTTCCCCTGAACGTCATACTCACTGTATCCACTCGCAAGGCTGTTAATTGCGGGTTCCGGGGAAAACTCGGAGTAATGATCGGATTCAGGAAACGCAGGGGGAGTGGACTCTGGTGATTCAGGATCAGGAAATGATGATGATTTTTCTGGACTTCCTGATTCAACTTCGTGTATCCCGGTATCTCCTTCAAATTCAGAATAAAAACCACCTGATGCGCTGAAGTGGTTCGATTCCTGAAATGATAAAGTGGATGCTCGTCTCATGGCGTTATTGCTAAAATATTCGAGAAACGCACTTTTATCAAGTCTGAAAATCAGGGAAATATCAGGAAAATGGGCAAAAAAAAACGTGATAAGATATCACGTTTGGTGCGAGAAAGGGGACTCGAACCCCTACGTCTTAGACACTGGAACCTAAATCCAGCGCGTCTGCCAGTTCCGCCATTCTCGCGGGAGAGGTACTGCGGTATTTAAAAAGTGGATTTTGAACAGCCGCAGTGAAGTGGATACCACAGTCCTGACCTGATTTCAACGGGATTCGAAAAGCATGACTTTTTTTGTGGAATCTGCTTTGCTTACTGTGGTATACAGTAATACTTGGAGGGTGTAAAAATGATAGTATGTTCACACTGCTATGAACAGGTCACCGAAGAATTCCGTGAAAAAGATGAAATATGTCCATTCTGTTTTCATATACTTCCGGAACCGGAACCCGTTGAAGATGAGGCTCCTGTGGTGGAGGAAGCGCCGGTAGCACCGGTAAGGGCTTATGGTGTTGCTGATATGAGTGGAGCTCATGTCGATCCCACGATATATGAGCCCGAAAAGAAGTCTAAAACAGTCATTATTGCCGCGGCAATAATTGGCATAATTGTTCTTGCCGGTGGTGGATGGTTCATGTTTGGCCGTTCGTCCGGTGATGATGGCGGCGGAAAGAAGAAAAAAGTGGGGCTGGACCCCAAAATGGTTGCTGCTTTAAAGCGACTTGATGCGGAAGTAGATAAAAAAGTAGAAGCCTATTTCAAAAAAACCTGCGAAATTTTCCAGCAAAAAGGCTACACTCACCGCGTTCAGTTCAATTACGACAATAATGAGGTATGGCGATCAATTATTGAGCCCGGTGACGGTTCCCCGACATCAAAAGAAGACTGGTACATGTGCCCAATAAAACTTGCGGATATTCGTGCCAAGTCAAATCTTAAAATGAAGTTGAAGGCCCGTTATCAGCCGCCCCCGGATCTATTCTCTCCTCCCTCAAGGTGGCTCAAAGTTATGTTTGAAGGTGCTACCGTCAAACCGTATACCGATTGGGATACACCATCGGAAAAAGATACCTACGTAAATGGTTGGGAAAAACAAAAAGAGAAATTTACCATATCTGTCGGGCAACTCTACAAAGGCCCCAAAGTCATGAAAGATCTCACAGGAAAACATGACTTTAAATATGAAAACAAGTATCTGGTAATTTCCATCGGGAAGAACACATTGAAACAGGTAGAGAAAAATGGACCAAATAGCGATTTTGGTCTTTTTGAAGCAACCGCTCCAGGCTGGTTTGGTGAAACCTTCACCAAGTACATAAAAGACTGGGGAACCGGATGTTCCAATGATGTTAACGAACAGATCAAAAAAATAAGACAGTCAATGATCGATAAACGCGATGATCTTGAAATTTTCGCTGATGATCCCCGGGTAGTTGGTTATATGTCTTTAGCGGACAAAGCAGGGAACAAACTCTGCAGTGCCATGGTTAAAGCCTATAAAATCATCCAACTTCACGACGAAGGTAAAGCTGCCGAAGCTGAAACCCTCAAAGCAGAATTCGAAAAAGAACTTAAAGAAGCTAAAAAAGCTCTGCGTACAGAACTTCCCCAGTATATTCAGAATCTCAAATAATCTCATTGTCCGGGCCACCGGTTTTTGGCAAAGTTGTCTACAAAAATGTTTTTAAAGGTGAATATATGAAAAAAGAATTTTTTCTGATTTTAGGCGTTGCAACGGGTTTATTTGTGTCCGGATGCAAAAATAATAATAAAACTTCAGATCACGTTTCAAAAACCGAGCAAACCTCAAAACTTCCTGATATGAAATCCGCTCAGGTTACTCCAGAAAAGAAACAGGAAAATCCGCCTGTTTCCTTAAAAGTAGAAACATATAATCCATCGGGTCTTTTCAAAGACACACCGCTTATGTCGGTACCGATCAAAGATGTTCTAGCGAAACTTGAAAAGGTAAAGGGAACTGTGTGGTATGGGCTTTATCTTATGGGAAAAAAAGTCGGATACAGCACAAACGAATGGAAAATTGTTAAAACTCCGTCAGGTAAGACCGTCGTGAATTATCAGAAATTTCATATGGAAATTACAAACATGGCTGGGAAGAAAGTGGTGGATGTCAGTTCAGAAATGCATTTTGAAGGAGAAAAAACAGGTCATCTACTTAAGCATGTAAATGTTCAAAGTACTCCCAATGAAACTCGCAAATTTGAACTAAGCAGAGAAAAAAACGGCAAATACGTTTTCTATACCGCAACCAAGGATAAGAACGGGGCTTTCAACATGAATAAAATAAGTGAAATTCCTGAGCCCGCAGGTCTGAGTGCTTCAGAACTCGCGATTGCTCACAAAATTTCCTGTGGTAATGCATGCTGGAAGAAAGATGAGAAGTGGAAGTCGATTAAATTCAATTATTCCACCGGTGGTTTATCAACGGAGGTGGCTTTTGTAACAGGGGCAAAAGAAGAATACTCCCGTGGGATTAAAACAAAATTGTTTGAATTGAAAGTTATGACGGATAAACCCAGCATGACTATGAAAACTACGGTGGATTCAAGCGGTGTAATGGTTTCCGGAAATATGGGCCCTATTGAACTTAGACGAATGGAAAAAACTCTAGCTTTGAAAATCAATTCCACAATTGATATCGGAATTGCAGCTTTAGTTCAAACCAAACTGGAAGGTTTCAAGTCAGACAAGCATAATAAGATTGTTTTAAATATTACCGGCAACTTGAGTACTGAGGTTTTTAAATATAATCCAGACCGATATAAGTATAAAAAAATTAAAGATAGCAGCGGAGTTCTTACACTTACAAAGGATTCGGTCAAAGGTCTTAAAAAAGTAGATATTAAATCAATCAAAGATAAACAGATTCTGGAAGCAACAAAACCCGATCATAATATTGAATCGGACCATGCGGAAATTAAAAAGATCGCTGCAAAAATAGCTGCTTCATCGAAGGATCCAATTGTTCAGGTTGAAAAAACTGTAAACTGGGTTTTTAAAAGCATAACAAAAACCATGTCCTCGGATTTTGACAGTGCCGTAATGGTTGCAAAGGAACTTAAAGGGGATTGCACAGAGCACAGCCTTTTAACTACTGCTGTTTTGAGAGCACTGGGTTTTCCTGCCCGCATGGTGGGAGGAATCGGTTATGTAGAATTCGGTGAGGGAAAAACCGGATTCGGGTATCATGCCTGGGTACAGGTTTATCTCGGACGCTGGATTGATATCGACCCAACCTGGAATCAATTTCCTGCGGATGCCGGACACATACTTCTCGGCTCTCAAACAGATCTCAACTGGATCTCTCTCATTGGCAACATCAAAATAGATAAAGTCCTTGAAATAAAGTAGGCCTTGCACTAAAGTTCTCACCAAGTGATTGAAGATATGCACAAACTCCGAATATTTGATAAGTTTTTCAAGTATTTCGGAAAACGTCCGTTTGTATTAACCGGTCCCCAAACCAGACTGGGACTATGCTGAAAGGAAGTCATGACTACCAAAGAATTAGAAAAAAGCCTTGATTTCATACACAAATGCAGAAGATCTAATGAAAGACTTCCATTTAAATCCGGTGTATCGGTAATTTCCGCAGAGGGCAGTATTAAGGGTGAGACGGTTAATATAAGTCTTGGTGGACTTTATTTAATATTCCCCGGAAATGCCACCCCCGGTGATGTTCTTGATCTGGAACTGCAGATTCCCGGGGTTTCCAATTGCCGGGTCAGGGGTGAAGTTCGCTGGTTTTTACCTCATCGTGAAAATACAACAGGGTGCGGCGTTCGTTTTCTTGATATTAATCCGGAACTGCTGAATGCCCTTGTAAACATTACATCCAATAAGGATCTCAGGGACTTATGATTTACAGTGCACTTTTGCTGGCAGCTGCGGGAACAGAAGAAATGGAAGCAATTATTGCCGCCGATGTTCTCGTTCGTGCGGGCTTTCGGGTTGATATTGCGGGACTTGAATCCGGCATTGTAAAAGGATCCCGTGGCATTTCCTTCGTTATTGATCATTCTTTATCTGAAGTGAAAGATGCTGGACATGATGTTCTTGTTCTTCCCGGTGGGCTTGGGGGCGTTGAAAATCTGATTTCTTTGCCCGGTATTGATAGTTTGCTGGAGGATTTCAGTAGTTCTAAACGCCTCATCGCTGCCATTTGTGCTGCTCCACTTATTTTACATCGCAGAGGCTATCTGAATAAGTTGCCAGAATTCACATCTCACCCGTCCGTCAGAGGACAGTTTGGAGATATCTCCGAACGTTGGGTGGACAAACGCACTGTTTATAAAAATGGAATACTTACAAGTCAGGGCCCGGGAACAGCCTTTGAATTTGCTTTTGAGATAATCCGAATCATATGCGGAGATAAGAAAGTTTCTGAGATAAATTCAGGAATTCTGGCAAGAGTATAGCCATTCCTTCCATATCCAATTTTTCCAATTGCCACATAAAGACTCCGGAAACAATATTCCCTTTTAAAATTTTTATGTTATAAGAAATCGGCTAAACCGCTTTCGGTAGAAAATAAATTACGATTGGCGCTAGTATTCGTGGTATTTTCTTAATCAGTAGTGGCCTGTTTGGATTTTTATTAAAATCCTTCGCGAAGGGAATTACAGGACATTAACTAATTAAACCGAAAACGGCTTTTGCAACGGTGCGGAAGGCTATCATGAGTACTCAGTACATTGGTCGTGAAATTTTAATCGTTTCGGAAAACAACCCATTGATTCAGGATCTTCAGAAAATTCTTCAAAAAGAAGGCTTTCTGGTATCCATTGCCGTTGATGAATTTACTCTTGAAGATCTGCTGGAAAACAAATTTTTTATTATAGCCCTCATTGATCTTGATGTAACTTCACCGGATCACGGCCTTGAAATTCTGGAGTTATCACACAGACTTTCGCCAGCTACACACAACTTTCTGGTCACTTCCCGGGAAAGTTTTACATCCTGTGTAAAGGCTTTTCGCGCAGGATGTCGCGATGTAATTCATATCAAACCTGATGAAATTGCGTATCTTATCGATAATATACGTAAAAGTGCATCGGAAATTGCATATTCCAGCGAACGCGAGCGCCTTCTTAAAGAAATGTATAGCGTTCATAATAGTTTTTTCAAGAAAATGCTTGCCCTTCACATAAAACTTACGGAACTTGAAGATGCCGCAAGAATGAGGGAAGGCATTGATGATGCGGAACTGCCTCCGATGCAGATTCTTATCGTCGACAGTGATGACACTCTTGAAAATTCAATTGCATCAATTGTTAATGAAAATGATGGCTGGTATGTGAAACGGGTCAGCTGGGGAGCGGAGGCTCTTGATTATGGCACCAGCGGGCAATGGCAATCAATTCTGGTGGGTCGGCATCTTCAGGATCTTCCCGCAAGTATGGTTGCTTCTTCGTTGAGTGCCATGGGCAGTGAAGCGGAAGTACTTATCTTTTCCATCAGTCCTGAAGGAATAATCCATCTTTCTTCACCTGATGGTGAAGATCAATCAAATGTGTCTCCCATCGATCTTATTTCGCGTTTCCGCAATCGTCGTATTGATATGGCTACAAAATCCGCTAAAAAACAGCATATCAAGACTTTTAAAGCTCAGCACTATGATTTCCTGCAGAAATACAGCAAGATAAAATCCCGGGTTGAAAAGCTTTTCGGAGAAAATATCAAAGATGAATTCTCAGGGGATCAGTAGTTTTCTTAATTCAATCAGTATTCGTTCGTATCCAAGTCCCGGTTCAACTTATGAGGCCGGAAAATTTTTGCTTGAGACTGATTCTTCCTTCGTCACCGCGCCATCAAATAAGGGAATTGTTTATGGGGGAAATCTTTATTATGATGTCTTCCAGTCCATTGGTTTTCAACGCATTTTAGAAATTGCCACTGAAAGTGAAGAAGTTGGTAAAATAAACATTTCTGAGGATACAGGAGATTTTTCTTCCAGAGATTTGACCCTCAATGATCTTCCGGCCTTTTCCTTCGAAAATTTGCCTTTCAGATCGTATCTGACATCGGCAGTTGCAATGATTCGTTATAACGACAGTTGGAACCTGAGTTTCCATCGCGTTCAAATCAAAGATGGAAAAACTGCCTCCGTAAGAATCGTGGACAGACACCTGGCCTCACTCATTAAGGGCGCAGAACCAATACTTGTTTCGTTTCTTATAGGTCTATCACCTTTTATCGCGTTAACAGCGAGTATGGGTTTTTCTCAACCCGGTGGCGAATTAGAAATGGCATCAGTGCTGGCTCAGAGAACTCTGGATGTTGTAAAATATAAAAAATGGGAGTTTGCAGCGGATTGCGAGATTGTTTTGTGTGGACATTTTAATCCCGGTGAAACTGCGGAAGAAGGCCCATTCATAGATCTCACCGGCACCATTGATCCTGTGCGAAACCAACCGGTTTTTCACCTTGATGAGATCCTCACTAAAAAAGATGCTGTTTGCCCTGCCATCAGACCTGCGTCCCGTGAGCATGCTTTTCTTATGGGCGAGCCTCGTCATATCAGCATCCTCAGAGGTCTTAAAGCTGAAGGAGTAAAAGTTTATAAAAGCGCCCTCACCATGGGAGGATGTAACTGGTTGCACCTGATTTTAGCTGTTGATTATACCCAGGATATAAAGCAGTTAGGTCAACTCGTCTTTTCGCTTCATACATCTCTGAAAAAAGTAACTTTTGTAAACCAGGATATTAATCCATCAGATCCCGTAAGCGTTGAGTGGGCTGTTGCAACAAGATGTCAGCCTCACCGGGATATATATATTATTGAAAATCAGCGTGGAAGCTCACTGGATCCGAGCAGTGAAAATGGTATTACCTCCAAATGGATCGTTAATACTCTGGTAAATGATGACAAAATGCCTTCATTCCAGCAACTTCTTCCTTCTTTTCCTGGACAAAACCTGTCATGAGTAGCTCTGAAGAATTTCAGGAAATTCTAAACGGAGATAAAAACTCCTCCCGTTTCAAAGCAGCGTCTATTCTGCAGGGTATTGCTCAAGCTTTGGGAGAACATGATTTTGTTAAAATTTCTTCAGCTCAGATAAGCGGTGTTTCTGTTTATAATCTGGGGCCCGAAGGTGTTTCCTACTTGAAGGATTTTGCAGTTGGAACAAAAGTCAGGGTAAAAACAACATTGAATCCAGGCGCTTTTGACATTGAAAATCCACCAAATCATATACCGGAATCAGAAGTCGCCTCGCAAAAGGAAATCAATGCAATATACGGGTCCATGGGAGTTTCACTTACCCTCACTTGTTCACCATATCTTTCGGGAAATTTGCCCCTTTATCAGGAACATCTCGCCTGGAGCGAATCCAGTGCTGTAACTTTTGCAAATTCAGTGTGTGGAGCTCGAACTAACAGAGAAAGTGGCATGTCTGCCCTGTGCAGTGCTGTCTGCGGTTTTACTGTATCCGGAGGGCTTCATATGGATGAAAACCGACAGCCAGGGGTAACAATAAGACTTTCTGATGAAATTGATGACCCATTATACTACGGTCTCCTTGGAGTTTATGCCGGGAGGAATTTTCCCGGTTTGATTCCTCTTTTTGACATACCATCACGAGCCGGTATCAACGAAATGCAGGCCCTGAGTGCATCCATAATTACGTGGGGTGGAGCAAGTATGTTTCATATTTTCCATCAGACACCGGAATGGAATGCGTATCAAATTCCCACAAAACAGGCGACATTAACACGAAAGGATCTTGATGATCTGAAACGTGAATTGAGTGATGATCTTGGTGACCATCAAAAAATAATTACATTTACAGGATGTCCACACCGGAGTGCCGGGGATTCAATTGGTCTGTCTGAAGGCAAATCCTCCGGGTTCATTACCGCTGCTCCAGCACTAAGTGGTCCTTATTCTCCGGTGATAATGGCTGGCGGATGCGTTGCCGTCTCCAAACTCAAACCCCTCGTCACCGGGATCATAACTGACTCAGTTAAGGCTGCATTTTATCTCAGAAATCGAGGCTACAAGGTCAAGCTGGTGTTCTCCTCTGAAATAAAAAATAACTTTTGCCCAAACGGAGAATATTAAACAATTTTGGTTTTTAAAGGATCGGATTTAAAATTTTATCAGTGGTAAATTATATATTATTTTTAAATTTCAACACATTCATATCAAACCGAAAGCATTTCTAGATGTTAAAAATCCCCTGCACAAATATTTCTGGAGTTACCGTGTCCGGCAGGGTGATTGCTTCAACTGTATCGTTAAGTTTTTATGGCGGAACGGATCCACTCACGGGAAATATAATTCAAAGAGGTCATCCCCTTGAAGGGACCAATCTTCGCGATAAAATCCTCGTTATTCCTTCTGCAACAGGCTCAACAGTGGGAAACTGGGCTCTTTACAGGCTTTCTGTGCATAAAAATGCTCCGTTAGCGATTGTACTTTCTACTCCGGATTCCGTCACAGCTACGGGATGCATGATGGGCTCCATTCCTCTGGTAGTGGTTTCCGATATCTCTGCTTTGCTTGGTTTAGAAAAAATTGAAATCAATAACAATGAAATTATTGCATATTCTGATGATTTGCCTTCAAGTATTCCACCGAGAAGTACTCCGGGTGAAGTTGTTGTTATAAAAATCGGAGGTAGCCTGATTACGCATAAAGAAAGTACTGTTCCAGCTTTTGATGCTGAGCAGACAGCAATACTCGGTAGAATAATTTTCGATTCCAAAGTGAGATGCATTCTAGTACACGGAGCAGGTAGTTATGGTCATTCGCCGGTTAAAGCTCACAATCTTCTGGAAAATCCCAATTCACGGGAAAAACGCATATTCTGGTCTGAAGTTGTATCCCTTCAGTATGAACTGAGCAATCTGGTTTGCGAGGTTTTGAGGCGTGAGGGACTTATTCCATGGCCTGTTCAGCCCGATGCATTTTTTTCCATGGACGAGAATGGTAACTTATTTAATCATGGTTTAAATTTAATAAATATGCTCGAAAAAGGTTACACTCCTGTTTTCTATGGAGTTCCCATGCTTTTCGGGTCACGGACCGGTATTCTCAGTGGAGATGATATCGCGTTGCAAGTTGCCAGACTCAGCGGAGCTAAATCGATAATTCATTTCACTAAAAATGATGGAGTTACGGATCCAACGACGGGAAACCCTGTAAAATTGATTACTCCCTCAAACTGGCCAACTCTCGAAGTCAAATTAAAAGACACCAGCAAGGATGCAACAGGTGGAATAGTTAATAAGATCAAGACACTTCTCGAAGCAACTTCTTTTGGAATTAGTGGCCTCATTGTTGACGGCAGGAATCCACAAAAAATTGACGAAGCCCTGGCTGGAAACTCCGGATATACCAGAATCGATAAGTGTCTATCCGAAAATTAGACCCTTGCGGAATAATAGGATCGAAGTCTGGAAATTGAATTAAAAATCACGTTCTTTTTAATTATTAATTGATATTGAATGGTTACGCCCTGATCCTGAACCTGTTTTCCTGACTTCCTGATTACCTGTTAAAAAAATCAGGAACACAGGAAATCAGTAACAGAAACAGGAAATTCAGGGTCTTTCTCATGAAGCATTTCATTCAAATAATTTACTATCGTACTACCTCGAAAGCGGTGGGGATAGTTCGTGTCCTGTAATTCGCTTAGCGAAGAAATTTATTAAAATTTCTAACAGGCCACTAGTAATATTTTCAACACCTTGCGGTTACTGTCTAAAACGTATTTCCGAAGGAAATCGTCAAAGACGACAACTGTTTTCATCGAAAACAGTGAGAATCCTTCGCCAAAAATTGGGCGAAAAATTTGATTTTCGGTATTTCAGGACACAAACTAATAAGAATTGAAAAACTTCATTTTATAGCAGTGCATAAATGTACAATTATAACAATAATATATGTAAAAGTTCTTGTATGAGATGTTAGTTCAAAATATAATCTGCTGATTTTGTATCATGTATATTTTTAATACGTTCATACAACAATGATGGAGCTCAAATGGAACTGACAAAAATAATCAGACAGATCAGAATGCTCAGCGCTGAAACAATTGAAAAAGCCTCCAGTGGTCATCCGGGGCTTCCCCTTGGTGCAGCTCCAATGGCATGTGCCCTTTTTCATGAATTAATGAAATACGATCCTAAAAACCCGCATTGGCCGGATAGAGATCGTTTTGTGTTAAGTGCCGGACACGGTAGTGCTCTAATGTATTCAATGCTTCATTTATATGGTTATGAGATTTCCATGGAAGATATTAAATCTTTCAGACAGCTCGGTAGCAGAACTCCCGGCCATCCTGAATTATGGTGTGTTCCCGGCGTTGAAACAGCCACGGGTCCACTGGGTGCTGGATTTTCCAATGCTGTGGGAATGGCCGTGGCCGAAAAACATATGAATGCTTTATTTGGTCGAGATATAATAAATCATCGTACCTGGGTATTGGCCTCCGATGGAGACATGCAGGAAGGCATTTCCAATGAAGCAGCTCAATTTGCAGCAACTATGGGACTTTCAAAGCTTTGTGTTCTTTATGATTCAAACAAAATCAGTATTGAAGGAAACACCGACGTAACCTTTACAGAAGATACCGCAGGGCGATTCAAAGCTCTGGGTTGGTACACAGATGTTATTAACGGCGAGGATCCACAGGAAGTCATTACTGCGGTGAAAAAAGCTTTTGACAATGATTTGGCTCGACCAAAACTCATTGTATGTCGAACAGTTATTGCCCGGGATGCCGAGGAAAAAGAAGGAACCGCCGGAGCACATGGGTCGCCCCTTGGAAAAGCTGTTTTAGAAAAAATGCGTGCTAAATACGGATTCTCCGGAGAATTCCACATTGACCCGGAAGTAACTAAAATTATTGCTGAAAAGAGGGCGAGCATCGGGGATACCTATGGCGAATGGAATGAACGTTTTGAAGCCATGAAAGCTTCTAATGCTGAGAAATCCGCTCTCTGGGATGCTATGCAGATCCCGACTTTTGAAAACATTGAATGGCCTGTGTGGGAAGCTGGAAAGAAAGAAGCTTCCCGTAAATCATCGGGAATCGTTCTTAATGCGATTGCAAAAGCCTGCCCATCACTCATGGGGGGAAGTGCAGATCTCGCGCCTTCAAACAACACCTGGCTCAATGGATTGGGGACTTTTTCAAATACTGATGGCTCCGGACGAAATATTCACTTCGGTATCAGAGAACATGCCATGGCGGGCATAGTTAATGGTATGGCTCAACATGGTTTTCATATTCCATTCGGGGCGACGTTTCTGGTTTTCAGTGATTATATGAGAGGCGCACTACGACTTTCCGCCTTGATGAAGCTCCGGGTATTATGGATTCTTACCCATGACAGCTTCCATGTTGGAGAAGACGGACCTACTCACCAGCCCGTAGAACATATTGATTCCCTGCGACTGATTCCCGGGATGAAAGTCATAAGACCCGCCGACGGAAACGAAACCGTTGCAGCCTATGAATATGCTTTAAATCATCATGGCCCCGTTTGTCTGGCTCTTACGAGGCAGGATTTGCTTCAACTGACCAACTCTTCCCGTAATCGGAAAGATCTGCGTGGCTATGTTGTCAAAAACCCTGCTGAATACGACATTCAGATTTTTGCTTCGGGAAGTGAAGTGTCTCTCGCACTGGAAGCCGCTGAAATACTGGGAAAATCTGGAAAAGAAGTGATGGTTGTAAGTGTTCCACTGCTTGATCTGGATTCAAACCATCTGGCAAAACTCGTTAATCCATCCCCGGATGTAGTCAAGGTTGCAATTGAAGCCGGAACTGCAAGGCTTTATACCGCTTTCGGCATCAACCACCGGATTGGTATGGAATCCTTCGGGGAAAGCGGAAAAGCTAATGAGTTAGCTGAGCATTTCGGTTTTACGGGGCAGAAAATTGCAGATCGTCTGCTGGAAATGCTTGAAAAATAATATCGTCCTGATTTTATAAAGAACAAATTCGGGATTAAAACAAGGAGAACAAAAAAATGGAAAAAGCTGTAATTTCAACTAAATTTGGGAACATTAAAATAGAATTCATGCCAGAAGTTGCTCCCGGGCATGTCTCGAACTTTTTAAAACTGGCTAACGAAGGATTTTATAATCAGACTATTTTTCATAGAGTAATTAATGGTTTTATGATTCAGGGCGGATGCCCCAATTCCAAACCTAATTCAAAAGGAACACCCGGCACTGGCGGTCCTGGATACCAGATTAAAGCGGAATTCAACGATATCAGTCATAAAAGGGGCATAGTTTCCATGGCTCGATCCAGCGCACCGGACAGTGCCGGAAGTCAGTTTTTTATTGTACATAAAGATTCAAAATTCCTCGATAAGCAGTATACGGTTTTTGGTAAAGTCGTGGAAGGTATGGAAGTAGTTGATCAGATAGCTGAACTGGAAACAAATTCAAAAGATTCTCCTCGTGACCGCGTTGAAATGACTGTAACAGTCATCAACGAATAATTTTCCCCAATGAACGAAAACACCCAGCGCCGAATAACAGTATACACGGATGGGGCATGCACCGGAAATCCCGGTCCTGCTGGAGTTGGGATAGTACTTTCCAACGGAAAAGTTCGGAGATTTATCTCGGAATATCTCGGACATGCCACAAATAATATTGCGGAACTCACGGCCATTAAACGGGCCCTTGAGGTAATAAAATCCAGAGATCTTCCCATTGATCTCTATACTGATTCATCCTACAGTATCGGCGTTCTGACTATGGGGTGGAAAGCCAAAGCAAATCAAGAGCTTATTGCAGGAATAAAAATACAACTTCTGGCTTATCCGCGCCTCAAAATCCATAAAGTGGAGGGTCACGCTGGTGTTCCCGGGAACGAAAAAGCTGACGAACTTGCCCGAAAAGCTGTTGAAAGCCAATCCTCAACTTCCGAATATGAAAATTTAACCTGAATTTTCCGCGAATAAAGAACTTCAGCGGTGTTTGAGCATGGATTCGAAGTCTTCGAGAAGGGACTGGAGATCTTCTTCGTGTTCTACTTCATCCTGGAGAATCTGAAGAACTATATTATAAGTTACAGGGTCCTTTCCCTGTGTGATTTCAAGGATTTTTGTATAAACTCCAATGGCGCATTGCTCTCCATGAATGTTCTGATTAAGTATTTTTTCCACAAATGGATCATCCGGAGCATCATAGCCGCAGTTTGTAACATCATACCATTTTTTTGGTTCAGTAATTGGAGTGCCACCAAGTTGGATGATTCGCGTGGTGAGCATATCCGCATGCCGTAACTCATCAGTAGCGTGCTGCAGAAGTTCTGCAATTACTGCTTCCTTCATGGGGCCTTTTACTACTTTTGAACCGATCCAGTATTGATAATAAGCCAGCCATTCATCAGCATATGCTCTATTCAGCAGATTGATGAGTTCATTGACGTCCATTCCAACTATTGAAATTCCTTTGGTTCCCATTGAATAACCTCCATCTTGGCCGTTAATTCGGCCTAAAAATTCAGTCGAAGACTACCATGAAGCAAATCTATTTTCAAAGTAGAAATTATTTTATTATAAAAACTATGTTCAGAGGGTGTTGTTTTTCAGAATAACTGTATTTACTACTTGATTTATGGAAGTTCTATGCCTATAAGACCCGTGGCTTTCGGAGGATAATTCCGGAACTCAAGTGATCGATTTTTTTAATTCAGGACACATAGTTTTTTCAGTCCAGTGCTCCTTGTGTGCTTCCGCAACTATGGAATACTTCGCAAAGAATTGATGATATTCTGGTAAAAGATACTTTAAAAAAAAGGAATTTAATGACTCAAAGTGCTGCTAACTTCTCAGATCTGGGCCTCAGCCCACAATTGCTTGCAACCCTGGAATCCATAGGATTCGAAGCCCCCTCACCAGTACAGGCTGCCTGTATTCCCGTTTTATTAGATGGACATGACCTTGTAGGTCAGGCTCAAACTGGAACGGGCAAAACTGCTGCTTTTGCAATTCCTCTTCTGGAGCGAATTGATCCTGAAATTAAAAAAACTCAGGCTCTTATTTTATCTCCCACGAGGGAACTTGCACTTCAGACTGTTAACGCAATAAAGACTTATTCTGCTCATATTCCGCAAATCAGAACTGCAGCGGTTTATGGTGGTCAAGGTTACCATATTCAGTTTGCTGATCTCGCAAGAGGAGCACATATTGTAGTCGGTACCCCCGGTCGTATAATGGATCACCTTGAAAAAGGTAGTCTCAAACTAAATTTTCTTCGTACTCTCATCCTTGATGAAGCGGATGAAATGCTCAATATGGGTTTTATCGAGGACATTGAATGGATACTTGAGCACGTGCCTGATAGTCATCAGACGGCACTGTTTTCCGCCACAATGCCCCCTCCAATCCGTCGAATTGCAGGAAAATACCTGGTCAATCCACAGGAAGTTACAATTAAAAGTGAAACGCTCACTTTAGATACTGTTGAGCAACTTTACTGGGAAGTCCGTGGCCTTACGAAAACCGACGGATTAATTCGCATTTTAGAAACTGAAAAAAATCTAGATGCAGGAATTATTTTTGTTCGAACTAAAACCGCAACGGCGGAAATCGCTGATGACCTTGTTAAAGCAGGTTTTGCCGCCGCAGCTTTAAATGGGGATCTCAGTCAGCAAATGAGGGAAAGAGTCATTTCCCAACTCAAGGGTGGGGAAATAAATCTGGTTGTTGCCACAGATGTAGCAGCCAGAGGTCTTGATGTACCCAGAATTTCTCATGTTTTTAACTACGATATTCCCGACGATGGAGAAGTCTACGTTCACCGAATTGGCCGCACAGGTCGTTATGGCAGGACAGGAAAGACAATTATTTTTGTATATACACGTGAAATGCGCAATCTTCGTGGTATCGAACGTATTACAAGGCAGCCAATTATACCCATGAGACTCCCTTCACGTCATGAGGTCACTGAAAGCCGCATTCAGCGATTTGCCGCTGATGTTCAAAATGTAATAAATACAGAAGATCTTTCATTTTACTCAAATGTAATGATGCGTATTACTGCAGAAAAAGAAATCGACCCAGCAAATCTGGCTTCCGCACTCATGTTTATGGCACAGAAAACGCGTCCCCTGCAAACAGGGGGAGAAGATCCACCACCGTCTAAACTTAAATACCGTGAGCCTACAGATAAAATGAGTTTAAATCATCGGGATAAACGCGATGATGATTTCAGACGGCCTCGACGTGAGAAGTCCGAAATGCGGGCTGATGATATTGAAATGATTCGGTGCCGAATCGAAGTAGGTTTGAACCACGGAGTTCAGGTCAGGGACATTGTGGGAGCCGTAGCTTCCGAAGGAAATATACCCAGCTCTCAGATTGGAAAAATTAACATTTTCGAAAACCATTCTACCGTCGATATAGCCCATGATCGCGCTCCTTCTGTTATGAATTTGCTTAAAAATACTCGTATTCGTGGAGTAAAAGTTCAAATTAGAAACGACGATTCAACATCCCGCGATGTTCCTCCTCCATCCAGAAATCGCCCGGAAAAAGAACGAAAATCCTTCCGCGACCGTAAAGGGCCCCCACCAAGAAACAAACGCCGCCGCTAAAACCCCAGATAAAAATTCTGCTGTTATTTTCTAACTTCATGGCAATATGTCTTTGACTGTTTTCCGTATTCACTTGCGATCCAGTCACTGTCCTGAAATAATGTTTATCCCGGTTTTGGCTAACATTTGATTCAGGACACAAACTATTCAGTTTTTACAAATGTATCCATTTTTTATATTTTTAATTCATAGTTTTATTTTAATAACGAGTAGTTTCGCTGCGGAGCATGAAACGGCGAATACTGTTGTAATATCAACAATGTCCAAAAATTGTTCCAATTCAGGTTGGGTCGAAGCGGAAAAATTTCTTGCAATTGAATTACGATTACTTGGATTTCGCACTTTGAATCTTGATACAGAAATCTGCAGTGGCCCTGAATCAACGACGAATCTTCTTAATAGCGCTAATAAAAACAAAGCAGTATGTGCAATACAACTTCGCACTGATAAAAAACGAAGAGTTTCAGTGGAAATTTGGATTCATCACCGCAAATCCAGTAAAATGAACTATTACACCTATGAAATAGACACTCCTGTAAAGGACACAAACGCACAGACTGCAGCCCTGAAAATCGTTGAACGCTTCCGTGTTTCCCTTGTGGAACTTGTAAAATCAAAAGCAGAAAAAAAACACAAACTTCATAAGCAAATGAATACTTCACAGAAAAATGTAAGTGACCCGCTTAAAAATGAGCAGGTAAATACATTAAATGATCCTGAAAAAAAACCAGCAGTAACTAAAAGCAAAACGGCTGTTTATGGCGGTTTGATCTCTGGATTATGGTATTCCCCTGGGGGACTTCCACTGAATGCATATTCTGGCTTGACCCTTGGGCTCCGTTTAAAAAGTTTTGAATTTGATACTGCCCTTGTCAAATCAGTTCTTTCAAGTGATATTGATGGTTTAAATGCCAGCGCATCATGGTCTTTTGTAGATTTTTCCTCAAATATCAATTTTGTTTATACCAGGGGAGATTTTGGAATAATTCCAGGTATTGGGGTTGGTGTTCACCATGCTTCATCCACGGGCATCGACAAGTTAACAGATGTAAAAATAACGGACACAACGACAGTTTTTACAATTAATACAAAACTGAAACTGGAATTACGAATTAACAGTTGGATATTTATAAGCATTTCTGCAAAATATACAGTCTTTCTCCCCATTATAAAAGTGTTATTCCGCTCTGAAGAAGTTGCTTCCGGTGGAAATCCTGCTCTGGAATTAACTACTGGAATCTCGTTTTTTATTCTCTGAACCACGAATATAAAATCAAAAAATAATGAAATATAAATTACATAATTTATCAATTTATTCGGCGACTTACGCTTAATTTATGTTAAAAAGCAAAATAAAAAAACAAAATAATGAAAAATTTTTGAACTGTTTTTGGTCTTGCAGGGTACTAAAAACACAGGATGCACCCGGAAACCATTGACTAGTGGCCTGTCAGGATTTTAAATCCTTCGCAAAGCGAATTACAGGACACGAACTACCTTTAGAAAGGAATAATAAAATGAAAACCTGTAACTTTATTTTAGCTTTTATCTTTATTGCGCTATTGGCTTCAAGTTGTGATGATGACACTTCCAGTTCAGAAAATAACACTAATAATACAAACAATTTATTATGTGCTGGAATTGGAGAGTATTGCGAGGAACCAACAGATTGCTGCAGCGAACGCTGTGAGCAGAATATGTGCCTCGGGTCAACGGGACTTTGTTATGATATTGGTGAAAATTGTCTGGCTTCATCTGAATGTTGCTCAGGTCGTTGTGAAGCAAGTCCTCAGGGTGAAATGGTTTGTACTGATGGCGGATGCAGTGGTGTTGGACAAGAATGTACGCTGGCTAATGATTGCTGCTCTTTGTTTTGCGACAATGGATTCTGTTCCGATGAAGGACTTTGTATCGTAGCCGGCGCCGAATGCAGTTCTGATACGGATTGTTGTTCAAATGACTGCACAGATGACATTTGTGTTGCCTCAACTTCAACCTGTACTGTTGCCGGAGAGTTGTGTGGCGATTCCTCCTCATGTTGCAGCGGCCTTTGCGAGACCATTGGCGAGGAAATGAGGTGTCTTGATGTAAACAGTTGTCGCAGTGGTGGAGAACTCTGCACTTCCGGTGGTGACTGCTGCAGTGGCGTTTGCGGGGAAGATGGACTATGCCCAATAGTTTCGGAATGCCAGACCGTTGGGGAACCCTGCACAGGTTTTCATGAGTGCTGCAGTGGTGTCTGTGCCGACCCGGGAAGTGGAGTACCAGTTTGCCAATTCAACTCCGGATGCCGTCCCTGGGGTGAGATCTGCCTTGAAGAATCCGATTGCTGCAGCGGAATATGTGAACCGGATGGTGACAGTGGTATAAAACGATGTGAAAAAGCCCTCGGATGTATGCCTGAAGGAGAGATTTGCTTTATGGGAATGTCTACAAACTGCTGCCCTTCTGGAGCTGAAGGTGGGACTCAGTTATGTATGGAAACAATACTTGGGGTCACAAGATGTTACAGCCCGGAAAGTGCCGCCCAATGTTTTGCAGATTCCGAAGTATGTACTTTCGGAGATGAATGTTGCAGCGGGATTTGTATTCCTGACGAACTTGGATCTTTAAATTGTTCTGGCGACTGCGTAGCCCTTGGGGGGTTATGTACTACAAACAATGATTGCTGTGATGGCAATATTTGTTCAGACAGCCTCTGTATTCCTTCCGCCTTAGAGTGTGCTGCTTTCGGCGCCGATTGCGTGGAAAGCGCTGATTGCTGCAGTGGAGCCTGTTCTGATGACGGTATTTGCATAGGTCTTTCTGATTAGTATTATTTAGTTACTGTCCTGAAATACAGTTTTTCAATTTTTTCGTCAGTTTTTTGTTCAGGACAGTAACCGTTCCCCATTAGTGAAAGGATAGCTAAAATGACAAAAAGAATAATCATAATATCTATACTCGCATCTTTAATGCAGTTTTCAATTTCCTGTGATGATGGGGAAGTTAATCCGGTTATTAACAACACAAATAACACTAATACAAATAATTCTAACAACACTAACAGCACTAATAACACTAATAATACCAACAATTTACTTTGCAGTGCCGTTGGGGAATATTGTGAATTACCAGAGGATTGCTGTACTGAACGATGTGAACAGAATATTTGTCTGGGACCCACGGGGCTTTGTTATGATAACGGTGAAGATTGCCTTGCATCTTCCGAATGCTGTTCCGGGCGTTGTGAAACTGGAATAAGCGGAACTTTAGTTTGTACAGATGGCGGTTGTGCAAGCGCCGGTGAAAGCTGCAATCTCGCAAACGACTGCTGTTCGCTGTTTTGTGATGGCGGTTTTTGCTCAAACGAAAGTCTATGCTTTGTTACGGGAACTGAATGCAGCAATGATTATGAGTGCTGTTCCAATGACTGTCCGGATGGAACTTGTGCTGCTTCAACCTCAAACTGCACGATTGCCGGAGAGTTGTGTGGCGATTCATCCTCATGTTGCAGTGGACTTTGTGAGACCATTGGAGAGGAAATGAGATGCCTGGACGTGAATAGTTGTCGTTCCTCGGGGGAACTGTGCAGCTCAGGAGCAGACTGTTGCAGTGGAGTTTGTGGAGAAGATGGAATCTGCCCTGTGGTATCCGAGTGCCAGACCGTTGGCGAGCCATGTACGGGATTTCATGAGTGCTGCAGCGGTGTTTGTGCAGATCCGGGAACTGGTGTACCTGTATGTCAATTTAACTCAGGTTGTCGACCCTGGGGGGAAATTTGCCTTGCTTCAAATGATTGCTGCAGCGGTATTTGCGAGCCCGATGGAACGAGCGGTATAAGTCGCTGTGAAAAAGCCCTCGGGTGTATGCCTGAAGGAGAGATCTGCTTTATGGGTATGTCCACAAACTGTTGTCCATCAGGGCCTGAAGGTGGCACTCAACTCTGCCTTGAAACTATACTTGGGGTAACCCGATGTTTCAGCCCGGAAACAGTTGATGTATGCAGTGAAGATGGCGCAGAGTGTACATTCGGAGATGAATGCTGCAACGGTATATGTATTCCTGATGAACAGGGAATCCTTCACTGTTCCGGAACCTGTGTAGATCTTGGAGGTGTCTGTACAGCAAACAGTGATTGTTGTGATGGAAACATCTGCACTGGTGGTCAGTGCATGCCTGGAACTTCCGAATGTGTTCCTTTTGGCGGTGATTGTACTGAGAACGCTGAATGTTGCAGTAATTATTGCAGTGATGACGATGTCTGCATCGGGATAGTTCAGTAATTCCACAGAACGTAATTTTTAATTCAATTTCCCAATTTCGATCCTTTTATTCCGCAAGCGTTCTATAACGCTTCCTGAGTGACTCGGTTTAAAGAAATGTTTCAAGAGAAAGCCCCTGATTTTCCTGTTCCTGCTACTGATTTCCTGAATACCTGATTTTTTTAACAGGGAATCAGGAAGTCAGGTAAACAGGTTCAGGAATAGAACGTAACCATTCAATATCAAATAATAATTAAAAAGAACATAATTTTTAATTCAATTTCCCAATTTCGATCCTTTTATTCCGAAAGCGGTCTAAGGGTTGTGATGAAAAAATTCACTCTTCACGTTTCGATCCCTTTACTCATGAAGCGGTCTATATGAAAAATTGAATAGAACCAAATCCATCAGGCAGTGTTTTTGATTGATAAACTTCTTGAGAAAAATGGTGTTGGCTAATAAAATACAGATTGAAAAATATTTATTGATTGGAGAAGAAATGCCACCTGCAGTTGCACTTATAATTGTTTTTATATTTATTTTTGGGTCAATTGGTCTTTACGTTTTCAGTTTCTCCCTCGATAAAGACAGGATACGGGACTACATAACAACAAGGGGTGGTAAAGTAATTGAAACAAACTGGGCTCCGTTTGGTCCAGGGTGGTTTGGGGAAAAATCCGATAGAATACATCAGGTTATATATATTGATGCCGAAGGTAATAAACATGATGCTTATTGCAAGACAAGTTTGTTTACAGGAGTTTATTTTACGGAAGACAAGATAATTGTACCCGCCACACCCAAAACTACGTCTATTTCTGAATCACCAGACGAAGCAGAGAAATCTGTTGAAAATGAAAAAACTGATCAAGTTGATTCAGCAGAATCGGGAAAGACAAGTGAAGAATTGCTGAAGGAAAATGAGAGATTGAAAGAGGAAATTAATAGATTGAAAAACCTTAAGGACACGAACTAATCAGTAATAATTTCAATATTCAGAACGCGATCCTTTTATTCATGAAGCATGTCTATACCCAATGCTGATCGGTTAATGAAATTTGGAAAGAAATAATTAATAAATACAACATCTTATAATAATTACAGGAAAACAGGGGCAGGAGCAGGGCGTTTACTTTGAAGGTTAGGGCTAAATTTGTTAATTGACTGGGCCGCCATTACATGGCTTGTAGGTTCGATGCATTTTACCAGGGGTTCAGATGCGTTGCATCCATCACCCCCTGGCTACTCCAAGATGATGTCATTTCATGACGTGCGGGTTACGGGCCTTGCCGGCCCATCACCCTTGACTAAAAAGCCAGCCTTTATTCGTGATGATCATGAGTGTGCAATTCTTTATAAAGTAATGGTTTACTGGATATAAATGATCCCTGATTCCCTGTTCCTGAATCTGTTCCTGAATGCCTGAATTATTTTAACAAGGACTCAGGCAGTCAGGCAAACAGGGTCAGGCTCAGGTCGTAACCATTTAACATCAAAGTAAAATTACAAAAATGGAATAAAATATTCACTTTTCAGAACGCGATCCTTTTATTCAGTAAGCATGTCTAATTGATTACGCGCGTGTTCCATTTTTTTGTGTAATTTCTGAAAGACTGGCTTTTTGCAGCGGGGTTTTCGATGGAAGCAGGACCATAAGATTTCATCCCGCGGTAGGGGAGATGATCAACGCGATCCGTGAGGAATCGGAAGGGATGAACTTTCAGCGAGTAATAGACAGCGCCCCGGAGGAATATACGACGGTTTTTGCCTTTTGCCGATGGAATTTCCGGGAATTCCAGTTCCAGTTCATCTCCATGAGCCATTACAACGTGAAGATCATCATATTTCTTTAGAAGTTCGCGGACGTCACCGGTTTTGGTGAAATTCCCCTTCATGACAGCATCGGGCCAGATTGGAAGGTATTTTCCCGCAGCGCTGATGCGGTTTTTCAGAGTGGAAGATATAATTTGATCCGATCCTGCAACCTTCAGATTTGCTTTCGATGCTGAAACCATCCGGGTTGTCACTCCTGCAGGGGCAGAATCTGAAATGAAAACGGCATCCAGAACATCCCTCACGGAAGGAAGGTGGGCCATGGTCAACCGGATCTTTGTGTTATTTGAAGTAATTATGTTTTTAAGACTTATGACCCATGTTCTCGAATCTCCCGCAGCCTTTCCGGCAATACGACGTACTCTCCAGGTACCGGTTTCATCAAGGGTTTCAATAACCGTACCCGGTGAATGAGGTGGGGTACTTACAAGCCGAAAATCATCATAAATACCCCATGCAGTAATCACAAGATGGGCATTTTCCGGGTGTTTTACGGGACCGAAATCAAGAATAACACGGGAGATGTTGTTTTTTCCCGCCGGAAGCGGAAGTCCATCTTTTTTCTCGATATATTTCAAAACATTCCGGCCATCAGATACAGCAGACAACGGTTTTTTTAGATTTTTAAGAGCAATAATATTTATGGGGCTTTTAAAACCGATGGATGATGTAAAACTCCAGTCAGTGAAGGCGTCATACCCCGGCGGAACATCAGCAATTACAAGTGCCGCAGAATCGAAAAAAGTGACTTCATGAATAACTTCTCTGATTTTCATGCGGTAATATCTCGAAACTGCCTGAAAATCTCCAAGTTCATACATGTTTTCACCATAAAACTCCGGCTTAAAGACATTGATGTCCCATCCCAGTGGTGATCCGCTTAAATCAGTATAATATTTATATTTTTTCCCATTATTTAGATAAACATATGGGCACGAGCCACGTCCTCGTCGGATTCGCTGAGGAAACGGTACACATTTTATGAAGTTAAAATAACACTTGTTACATGAGAGAGTTCCCATCCGGTAGCCAAAATGCACACAGGATTTTACGATAGGAATTTTTGCCTCACACTGCTCCGGTGGGGTTATTTTGCCGTCCCCGCACACGGGATCACAGACATCACCTTTACCGTTTTTATTACTGTCTTTCTGATCGGAATTTTTAACCAGGGGGCAGTTATCTCTGCTGTCAGGAATGCCGTCGCCATCGTAATCCGGGAGTTTTTTTTCTGGAATTTTATCTTCCTTTACCTTCTTATCAACATCCTCCGGGAGATCTTTTTTTGTAATATTTTCTGTGTTATCAGTAGTTTTGTTATCTTTCTTGTCATCTAATTCTTTTTTCGGATGAACAATGACAGTTCGAGTGGAATCCTGTTCGCAGGAGAAAAGTGACAGACTTAAAATGAAAAAAAACAGTTTCATAAAACACTCCATTAAAGATGGCGTCAGGGGAAATGTGTTATTGGAGACACAATACCGTAAACAATACATATTATTCATGAAAAAAAAGATAAAGTTTTTACTTGACAAAAGTCAAATATTCGAGTTGATTCTCTGCCTGAATTTCACAGTCATGTGGGTTTTTCTCCCAGCGGTGCAGGATCGCTGATTTACTGCATTCCGTTGTGACTTGAAAATCTAACGGGACGGTCGAAGGTTCAATTCCTTCCGCTCGAAAGCGTAGCTCAGTGGTAGAGCATTCCGCACCAAGATTTTGAAGGTTCGAATCCTTCCATCAATCCATTTGATGAGGCCAAAATGGTTAAGGCACTTGTCTCAAAAACAAGCAATCCACACCAGAGGTGACGGCACTGGTCTAACAAAAGTTGTCGGGCTTCGGCAGGCCATAATTGTCGGTGGGTGAGCATGGCGGGCCAGCTTCCTTCGGGGTGCGCACGTCTGAAAGCCTAGAATCATGCCGGATACCGGTTTCAGTCTCATTAACGCAGAGGATTTTCGCTTGAGGAGATTCTTCCCGTTTTTCGTCACTGTTTCCTTTCAAGGTATGATCCGCATTTCAAATGTGGGTTCCCATGCAAACCTTCTTTTTTTAGTGATTCTTATGGTTCTCAATGTCCGGAAATTGAGATTTTTCTTTATTCTTCGTGTTCGCATGTTTAAACACGAACAAATCAACTCCTTGAATCGCAGTTACGTCTATCTGAAACCAGAAGTTTTCTGAAATAATCTGCTGAAAAAGGAAAACCTTGAAAAAGGGGATACTATTATGGAACTTAAACTTAATGAATTTGCAATGATTGTAAAAAAAGGAAAGTATATTGGCTGTGCTCGCAAAAAGTTCGCTGTTCCTTTGTTTTGTACAACGGAAATATTTGATCAGGAACAGGAATTTTTCCCGACTCTGGAAAAGCTTCGCTATCTTAAAGATTTGTCATTCATGTCCAAGGAACTTGATTTTTATGAGATTCGTGAAAATCAGGTAGGGCTGTATTATTTAAACTCAAAACCTGCAAGGCTTATCAGAACGGGCGAATACGGTTTTCTCCGTGGAATGGCAAAACACCGTATAGAGGTGTACGATGTTGAAAAAGAGTTTATCCCAAAACAGGACAAACTTGAGTTTATTAAGGATCTGGAATTCCTTCAGGATGAAATCAGCATCGTTGAAATCAAAGATAACGAAATTGGAGTGCACTTTGTCGGTGGACACTTCCGGGATATTCTGACATCAGGAACGCATGCGTTCTGGAAATCCAGGCTGGATCATGAAATAAAAATAATGGATTTCAATGAAATTACCATTGATAAATCTCTTGAATCCATGGAGATCTTCTCTGAACTTGTCAGGCGAAATCTCATTTCAGCATTTACCGTTGAATCCTGGGCCGTAGGTCTTCTCATGATCGATGGGCAAATTGTGACAATACTTGAACCAGGAGTTTATTACTACTGGAAATACCTAAAGAAAGTCAATGTTATCAATGTTGATCTCCGGCAACAGACCCTGGATATTTCCGGTCAGGAAATTCTATCAAAGGATCGAGTTGCTGTACGAATTAACTTTGTAGCTATCTATCGCATTATCGATGTCATGAAGTCCATGGTGCGAGTAAACGACTTCAAAGCTCAACTCTACACAGTTTTCCAGCTCGTGCTCAGAGAATATATCGGTTCACTGAACTTTGATGATATTCTGGCAAAAAAGGAAGAAATCGGGACTTTCGTTAATGAACGGATGAAATCCCATGCAGAGGAACTGGGTTGCGAGATTGTTTTCTCCGGAATCAAGGACATTATTCTTCCGGGAGAAATCCGGGACATTATGAATCAGGTTCTGGTGGCGGAAAAGCGAGCTCAGGCCAACGTTATTATGCGTCGGGAGGAGACCGCTTCCACCAGATCTCTCATGAATACGGCCAAACTACTTGAGGAGAACAAAATTCTCTATCACCTCAAGGAACTTGAATATATTGAAAAGATCTCTGAGAGGCTTACGCAGGTATCCATTAATGGTGGATCAACACATATACTCGATGAATTCAGACGTATGTTTATTCCCCCGAAACCCTGAGGAGGACACTAACTAGTTCGTGTCCTGAAATTCAATTTTTGTCAAAATTGAGCATGTTTACGAAAACATGCTTTTCAGAACACTTTAATAATTTCAAGGTTTTCATTCTTAATGTCCTGTGATAAAAATAGTCGTTAACTTGAAAAGTTGGTATTACAGGACATTAACTAAATATTTGATCTAAAAACTCCTCAAAAGATGGTCGAAATAACATGTGGTCAGGATCGAACAACGTCATAATCGCATCCTCGTATAGAAAACGGTGATTGAATGAAACTTACTCAGTGTCTAGGAAAAAGACCATATCTCATTGCAGAAGCAGGAGTAAACCACAACGGAAATGTGGAATTAGCGAGAAACCTCGTACTTGCAGCAGCGGAAAATGGAGCTGATGCCGTAAAGTTTCAGATGTTCAATCCCGATAAGCTGGTAACTCCCCTGGCGCAAAAGGCGGATTATCAGAAAAAAACCACTGGGAAAGGGTCCCAGATTGAAATGCTCCGAAAGCTCGTTTTGGATAATGAAGTCTTCCGTGAACTTTCGGATCTGGCTCGCAGTTGCGGCATTGATTACATTGTCACTCCCTTTGATAAGGAAAGCGCACTTTTTCTGAATGAAATTATAGATATTTTCAAAATTGGCAGCGGAGATCTCACCTGGCATGATTCCCTGAAGTTCATCGCTGGATTCGGAAAACCAATGATTTTAAGCACGGGCATGGCCACTTTGGGCGACGTGGAAGGGGCCCTTGATGCTATTGCCTCCGTCATGGGCGAACGTATTCAAAGGGATCTGTACCTTCTTCACTGCACATCGCAGTACCCTGCCCCGGCGGATTCTGTAAACTTGCGGGCAATTGCCACGTTGTCTCAGGCCTTTGGACTTATGTGCGGTTTTTCCGATCACACGGAAGGAATTGAAATTCCTTTAGCAGCGGCGGCTCTGGGGGTTCCCATCATTGAAAAGCATTTCACTCTGGATAAATCCATGGAAGGGCCTGATCACAAAGCTTCCATTGAGCCCACAGAATTGAAAGCTCTAAGCTCCGGAATCGAGCGTATATCCCTCGCTCTGGGAAGCGGTATCAAAAAGCCTGCGGCATCGGAACTTAACACCGCCGCCGTTGCAAGACGCAGTTTCGTCACTAAAGAGCCCATGAAAAAAGGCCAGATCATAAACACCGGAAAACTGGAAATCATGCGACCTGGTACGGGGATTTCCCCGGTTTATGGCGAGTTTATTGAAGGAATGATTCTCCTTCGAGATAAAGAACCCTGGGAAACCCTTGACTGGAAGGACTTCAAGTCCACCGGGGAAAATTAAAACAATGGACTGCAGATACATCTGCAGTGGTTTGAAAGGATATCAACATGGCAGTCTTTTCCGGAAAATCCCTCGAAAAACTGATTGTTACACCGGATGTGTCGATCTTCAAGGCAATGGAAGCCCTTGATGCGGGCGCAAAAGGCCTTGTGCTTATATGCGAAGGCCCGATTCTGAAAGGCATCGCAACGGATGGCGATTTTCGCCGGGCCCTTTTGCGTCATGTGAAAACTGACAGTCCCGTTAGTGAAATTATGGTGCGCTCACCCCAGGTCGGGAAAGGGGGTATTTCGGCGGATGAGGCAATAGCTAAACTCAGAAGTCTTAAAGTGAACCACCTTCCCCTCCTCGATGATGAAGGAAAACTCGTTGATCTCGCAGTGCTAAGCGACCTTGTACGTGAAAAGAAAAACCCGAAGATGGCGGTAATCATGGCGGGTGGTCTCGGCATGAGACTCCGTCCCCTTACGGAAAACGTTCCCAAACCCATGCTCCGGGTGGCAGGGAAACCAGTTCTGGAATGGATAATCCGCGGTCTCATGGAACACGGTATCAATCGAGTTTTCATTTCCCTGCGCCATCATTCGGAAATCGTTACGGATTATTTCGGCAATGGAGAAAAGATGGGGCTCGAAATCAACTACCTCATCGAAGATGAACCACGGGATACCGCCGGTGGCCTTTCTTTGCTCGATCCCCTTCCTGCGGAACCATTTTTAGTCATGAACGGGGACATTCTCACGACGCTTAATTATTCAAACCTCTACACTCATCACGTGGAATCCGCCGCGGCCATGACCGTTACGCTTCACCGCTACGAACTTCAGGTTCCATATGGTGTTGTCAATCTATCTGGCGATTTGATGGTGGGGCTTGATGAAAAGCCATCCTTCTGGTTCCATGTCAACGCCGGAATTTATGTAATATCGCCGGAAGTTATCAAAGAAATCCCCACGAAAGGGCGTTTTTCAATGACGGATCTGATCCGTTACCTCATTGAAAAGAACATGAAGGTTGAAGGCTTCCCCCTCATGGAATACTGGCTGGACATCGGTCGCCATCCGGACTACGAAAAAGCCAAACTAGAAGCTCCGAACCTCTTCAGATAACCCCGCCCGCCTGCTCCCTGATTCCCTGACTCCCTGTTTCCCTGTTTCCCTGCTTCCCTGGCTCCCTGACTGCCTGACTCCCTGTTTCCCTGATTCCCTGATTTCCTGATTCCCTGTTTTCCTGACTCCCTGTTTTCCTGACTCCCTGTTTTCCTGATTCCCTGTTTTCCTGATTCCCTGATTTCCTGACTCCCTGTTTTCCTGACTCCCTGTTTTCCTGACTCCCTGTTTCCCTGAATCCCTGATTTCCTTCTACCCCGGCGATCGGGTGGTTTTAAGGAATTCGTTTATGTCCGGGGACAGGTGGATCCCTGCTTCGGTTTCAGAGTTGATTCTCTTGCGGTGCATTTCAAAACGTTCGATGAGTTTTACATCTGTATCCACCTGCACCGAGTGGCGTCCTTCTTCGATGCAGACGCCGCCGCAGGTACCGCTTCCCGCAAAGAAATCAAGTACGGTGTCCCCTTCCCGGCTCAGAGCCCGGACAAACCGCCGGATTAGTTCCGAAGGTTTTTGCGTGGGATGGCCCGTGCGCTCTTTTGAATTTGCACTAAGGCGTGGAATCGTCCATACGTTGGTGGGATTCTTACCCTTTTCGATGTTTTCGGGCACCAGTCGTTTGTCCCGCAATGCCGCTTTCTTGGCCATTTTTTCGTAGGGAACGCGTACGGCATCAAGGTCAAAGTAGTATGAATCGGTTTTTGACAGCCATACAGCTTCTTCATGGCGGTTTGCGAAAAATCGGTGGGCACTCATGCCGTTACGGTAGTGCCAGATTATGAGGTTCACAAACCGCAGGGGCGTATGATGGCGCGTATAGTGAAGGATTTCAAGCAAATCGCCTTTTTTGAGGTCCTGAAACTGAAAACCTCCGAAAATTACACAATTACCCTGCTTTGTGAGAATGCGGTGTATTTCGTCCAACCAATTTCGAGCCCAGTGCAGGTAGTTTTCATAAGTGTCCCACACCGCAAGATCCAGATTGTACGGGGGATCAATTAAAACCAGATCAATGCTGGAATCCGGGACGGTTTTTAAAAACTCCACGGCATCACTGATGTAAACCGCATGCTGGGTGGGCATAATGGGCACACCGGGTGTATCTCCACTTAAATCACCAACGGAAGGTCCAAGTGTCGATTGCTTTTCCGCCCCGTCAATCGCGTCCGAACGATGGGCAATCCCCGCTTTTTTCATGCGGTTTAAAGCCATATGTGCGCGATTAATTCGGGAAGGAGCCATTATTTCCTCAATATCCACAGGAGCGGCGGTATTTTTCAATGCTGAGCCAGTAATCAAATTCAGCATTTACCAGATTTATGGAAGCTTTTGTAACTTCCAGCCGGGCCGTGAGGATATCATAAACGGTACTGTATTTGCTTTCCAGAAGTTTCTCAGTCTTTTCAAAGTTATCCATGGCGGTTTTCAGAGCTTGTCGTTGGGCATCCACGAGGGCTTTTGACGTCTTGATACCCTGAGAGTTTTGAGAAATCTCCAGCATCAGGCCCCGGCGGATTTTCTCTCGCATGATTTCAAGGGTGCGCTTTTTCACCATGAGTTTGTCCCGCTCACGCCACTTGTTTTTCCACTGAAATTCCCAACTGAAGAGGGCACCAATGAAAAACTGATTTTCCGGCTCCAGTTCACCGAAGCCGAAACTGTTTTTGTACTGAGCAACGATACTGAGCCTGGGAATCCGGTCGTATTCCAGAGCTTTCACAGCACTTTCAAGTTGCTCATTATTCATATCAATAAGTTTGAACTCCGGCCGGGTCTTCTTTGCCTTCGCGAGACAGACTTTATAAACGGGAATTATCCCACCGGGCATGGAAGCTCCGGCGGTAGCAAGGGGTTTTTCCGGATCCATTCCAAGTAAGTACGCCAGATACTGCTTTGAAAGTATAATGGAAGCGAGGGCTTTTATCTTCTGAGCACGCAAATCAGCCAGCGCACTGGTTATCTTGGAAAGATCCGAAGTGTTTGCAAGTTTCGCTTCAATAAGATCCTCTACCCGCTTTTTCTGGCCATCAAGGGTTTTCTGAGCTTCTAAAATAACCGCGAGGTACTTCTCAGCTCGCAGGCAGTTGTAATAAGCAGTGTCCACATTCTCTAAAACCTTGCGCTTTTCGAGTTTGATGTTGGCTTTTTCCGCCTGAATTTCCCAGGATTTCATTTTATGCACGTGAGACAAGGTCAGCAAGGGCGTAATGGGCTGAGCTACGGTAACGCTTGTCTGCCACGTAAACTGCTTTCGAATAAGCATGGGCGGTATATCCGCATTGAGAGTCGGATTGATAGCTGCAAGCATATCTTTGAATTCCTGAGGCAGCGAAATGCTCATGGCAAGGCGGTCGTTCCACAAAATGGCGCTGGATTCAACCTTCACAAGGGGATACATCTTATATTTCGCGATGTTCTTTTCGATTTCGAGTTCCCGGATTTTAAGGGCCAGAAGTCGGATGTCGAGGTTTCCCTTTTCCGCTAACAGCCGCGCTTTTGCAAGGGTAATCACAGGTACAGAAGAAGAAGCCGGTTTCAAAGAAGGGCTGCGGACATTTTTCGTTTCGGAAGCTTGGATTATGGCCTTGCGCAAGGGGATTTCCTTCGCAACTACTTGTGGATTCTTCTTTTCCACAGTGGATTTTTCTCCCGACGCAGTAATCACTTTAATGGGTGTCGGCGATGTCTGGGCGTTTAATAAAGCTGCTAAAATAAGAAAACTGATCATATCACAGCCTCCTTCCCCTTAACCGCCGGAGGAGTATGGCGAATGAAAAGGAAGTAAAATACGGGAATAATTACTAAAGTTAAAACCGTGGAAATGGCCAGACCGAACATCATGGTCCAGGCCATGGGACTCCACATGGCGTCCCGGCTGATCCCAAGGGGGATGAGGCCGCCGATGGTTGTCGCCGCCGTAAGCAGAATCGGTCGAAGTCTTGCAATTCCCGCTTCAATTACTGCCATGCGATACTCCATGCCTTCATTGACTGCGGTTTCCACGAAGTCTACCCACACCACGGCATTTTTAATGACGACTCCCGCAAGGGCGATCATCCCCACAAAGGCACTGAAACCAAAGGAATTCCCCGTAACTACGAGGCCGATAACACCTCCGATGAGAGCGAGGGGCACGGATCCCAGGATTACGAGGGCCTGACGCAGAGTTCCGAACTGGAACACAAGGACGAAAAACAGGGCGAAAATAGTTACGCCGAAGACGATGGTTAAATCCCCAAAGGTTTTCTTACGCTCTTTTTCCTCACCTTCAACAGTGAGATCGTATCCGGAGGGTAGAGAAATCTTCTTAACCTGCGGAAAAATACGCTTCATGACGTCATCCGCCAGCACACCGGGTTTCGTGTAGCCGTTTACGGTAATGGCCCGGCGTCCGCGATCTCGGTTTATGAGGCCACTTTCCCACACGGGCTGGATGGATGCCAGTGTATTGATTGGAATCCGGGCCCCCGTGGCGGATGAAGCTGCAGCCATGCGCAGAAGATCTTCCGGTGTTTTGATTTCCGAATCGCGAACCTTCAGGACAACGGGAATCGGATCGTCATCCATACGGTAGTTTGTCACGGGAAGTCCGTTGTTTGCGGTAATAAGAGCCATGGCAATTTCCGCTCGCGTGATGCCGGTTTTCAGGGCTTTTTCTTCGTTTAAAACAATGCGGTAGCCCAGGGAGTTTTCCCCGAAGTTATCCCGGGCCGTTTCAATGCCGGGATCTTTCACCATAATCTTCTGGATTTCCGTACTGAGTCTGCGAAGCTCATTTACGTCATCACCGTAAATCTTAAACTGTACCGGAGCATCAATGGCGATACCAAGCAAGAGTTGCTTAACGATGATGCGTGCCCCGGGAATCGCACGAAGTACGGGTTTGAGTTCATCCACCAGTTCCGTTGTTGCTTTGTTACTTTTCGTATTCACTAGAATCTGCGCGAGGTTGAATGCATTGAGTTCCGGTTTTAACGCAATCCAGAAGCGGTCGAGACCGTTTCCTGTCACGGTGAGGGTGGAAACAACCCGTTTATCCCGGCGGATTATTTCATCTACCTTCGTTGCATAGGACAAAGTGTTTTTAATGCTCGAGCCTTCGGGAGTCCAGATTTCCACAACGAACTGATCGCGCTCTGCTGTGGGAAAGAAGCTCACTCCGGTTTTTTTGAACAGTAAAGCTGAACCGGCGATGGATAGAGCCACAAATATAATGATAACGGGCCAGGCTTTGAGGCAAAAGCTCATAAGATGCTCGTATCCCCGGGCAAGAAATGACTTTTTCTTTTCCTTTATTTCGCTACCTTCCGTCTTTTTCTTTCGACCAAAATACATGAAACCGTATGCAAGAAGGGGCGTTATTGTTATGGAGATGAAAAACGACGCACCTAAACTGAGGGTTAAAACCCAGGGAAGAGACCGGATGTAGGCTCCCATTTCGTCCGGGAGTAAAAGCATGGGAAAGAATGCAAGAATTGAAGCTATGGTACCGCCGAGAATCGGCATAATGAGATCCTGAGCACCTTTAACGCAGGCGTCCCACAGTTCATGGCCCTTATCCAGCAGATTGTGGATGTGATCCACAACAATAATCGAGTTATCCACAAGCATTCCCAGCGCCACAATGAATGCGGCCACACTTGCCCTTTCCAGATCGATTTTAAGCATGGGCATGATGGCTAAAGACACAAGGACTGCCAGCGGAAGGCCGAGACTCACCAGAATTGAAGAACGCAAACCCAGCAGCAGAGCCATGGAAAGAGCCACGAGTAAAAGACTCTGGAGAAGGTTGTTTATGAAACCTCCGAGGTTCACGTCCACGTGATGAGGCTGGTCATGAAGGAAAGTTATTTTATAACCAAGGGGCAGTGTTTTCTCGAAATCCTTTACAATTCCCCGGACTTCTCGCCCCATTTTCGTGATGTCAAAACCCGTTTTCATGGTGACGTTAAGAACAACGGAGTTTTCACCATTTGTATTGTAGTACATGTTCTGCGGGTTTGCGTAACGTCGTTTGACATCGAAAACCTGACCGATACGCAGAGCTTCCCCGTTATCTTTGGACACGGCGAATACCTGGTTTTTAAGTTCAAGGAGGTTTGAATATTCCGTGGGCGGCGCAATGCGTATATCCGCCGTTTTTGTATGCCTGACGCCTCCGGGGATTCCCATGTTCTGAGCGTTTAAGAGCTGCTGCGCTTTTATTGGGCCGAAATCATAATTGAGGAAATCATCGAGACCACCTTCAATGGCAATTTCTTCAGTCCACTTGCCCTTTATGTCCACTTTTCCGACACTCTGAACCGCAAGAATTTTGTTTTTCAGTTGATCCGACAGCTTTTCCAGAACCTTCGGATCCGAATTGGGCGAATGGATGGAGATGATCATGCCCACCACATCCCCGAAATCGTCGATAACTTTTGGCCCGTCCACGGTGGAAGGCAGGTTTTTCCGGATGGAGTCAATGCGTGCCCGCACCTGATCCCACTGCTGGTTGAAATTCGTGTTGTAGTTGACCTTCAGAAAGATCATGGAAACGTTGGATTTGCTTACGCTGGAGATTTCCTCAATGCTGGAAAGTGATTGAATAGCTTCTTCAATGGGTTTGGTGACTTTATGTTCGACTTCCGCAGCACTTGCACCGGGATAAATCGTCAAAACCGCCGCAAAGGAAATGTCTATTTTAGGATCTTCGCGCCGGGAAATGGTTTTGTACGAATAGATACCCCAGACACTGAGGCCAAGGAAAATCATAAGAATAACCGTAGGTTTTTTGAGTGAAAATTCCGGAATGTTCATTTTGACTTACTCCCGGATGTAACCGATTTTTTTTCTGAGGGGTACGATTTTCCAGCGGGGGGGTTGCTCTTTACGCTAGTTGGGTGTGATTTTTCCGCGGGGGGGTAAGATTTTCCGCTGGAGGGGTACGATTTTTCCGCGGAGGGGTACGATTTTCCGCTGGAGGGGTACGATTTTTCCGCGGGGGGGTAAGATTTTCCGCTGGAGGGGTAAGATTTTTCCGCGGGGGGGTAAGATTTTCCGCTGGAGGGGTAAGATTTTTCCGCGGAGGGGTTACTCTTAGCTCCACTTGGGTACGATTTTTCCGCGGAGGGGTTAATCTTAGCTCCACTTGGGTGTGATTTTTCCGCGGGGGGGTTACTCTTTACGCCAGTTGGGTGTGATTTTTCTCCAGATGACTGGCTTTTTACGCCACTTGGGTGCATTTTTCCCGCAGAGGGGTCAGAAGAATTGCTGCCTTGAGGCTGTTGACTTTTGTCTGCAACGCGCACATCTAAAAGTGTGCCGTTTTTCAGAAACTGCTGCCCTTTTACTATAATAATATCGTTTTCCGAAAGCCCGGCATTTACTTGAATAAATCCAGAGACAATGGGACCCGCTGTAATCTGTCGTACTTTAGCTCGCCCTTGCTCGTTTACAAACACGAAATGCTTGCCATCAAGGCCCTTCATGACAGCGTCGAAGGGGACAAAAATCCCGGAAAGTGCCGGTCTCGGTATTCTTATTGTACCGCTCATGCCCGCCCGTAAAATGGGAAAACCTTTGTCGTCGAGGGGATTTGTGATTCTCACAGTTACAGGAAACGAACGAGTTAGCCCATCTACGAGCCATGAAATATAGTGAACCGTCCCCGTTGTTTTGATGCCCACGGCGGGAAACTCCACGTTTACGGTCATGTCTTTTTTCACGTATTTGAGATCATCTTCAGGTACGTTTATGATGATTTTCATGTGACTCAAGTCTAAAAGTACGCCTGCAGGGCGGCTTGGACCCACGAGATCCCCGATACTTATAAGTTTTTTAACGATTATACCGTCGGCGGGGCTGCGCAGAATCGTACCGGCGAGGGCCGTTTCCGCCTGAAGAAGTTGAGTTTTCGCCGCACTGAGGCGACCTTCCATGCGACCTTTTTCCGCACCGGGAATGGCGTTCTTTTCCGTGAGTTTAACAATGCGTTCGTAATCCGGATTCAGGGTATTTACCTGAATGGACGCCATTTTGCGTGCAAGCCAGTAGTCTTCCTCGCTTATGATGCCCAGAAGATCGTTTTTCTTCACTACGGCCCCTTCTTCAAATGTAAGTTTGCGTATGCGTCCCTGAGCTTTAAAGGAAAGGATGAATTGCTCCCAGGGCATTGATACGGCAGAGAAAACCGCATCCTGATTTAAATCTGCCTTTGTGATTTTTACCTGCTCGACACTCACACGAAACTCTACGGCAGCTTCATCCTTGCGGGCCTGAGATTTAGAACAACCTGATGAAAGTAAAGCTAAGGGCAAAAGAAAAAGAAGAAAACTGAAACGAACCGAAGTATTCATTACTACCTCCCAAGCCGTTTTTCGGCACAGCAAACGGCGTCCTGCAGGGTCTATCGTCAATGTTCAACCGAAACGTTTAACGATTTGGTTAATATAGTTTTCCCCAGACTTTTGTCAACTCCCGATTTATTGATAATTGCTGCAATCGAAACAAAGTGGGACCCCTTCAGGGTCCTGACTGGTTGATGACCATTTCCAGGGATCTTCGATGCCTTCCGGCATCTTTGATCCCTTCGCTAATATGTGTGAGCCACGTTGTGACTCATTATGAGCCTCTTTACCAGCGAAACGTAGTGAGCGGCAAAGCATGCGTAAATTTAAGCGAAACGTAGTGAGCAACAAACTTCGTAAATTTCAGCGAAACGTAGTGAGCGACAAACTTCGTAAATTTCAGCGAAACGAAGTGAGCGACAAGCTCTGCGTAAATTTCAGCGAAACGTAGTGAGCGACAAATTTACACCATAGAGCGAAACGTAGTGAGCGGAATGTTTTCGACGCCGCAGGCGTGGGGAGTCCAGAGGGGGCGTGCCCCCTTTGCGTCGATTCAAGGGGGATTGGGGGGAAATCGAAATCCCCCCAACTGAGAGGTTTAAGGAGAGCTGCGCTCTCCTTGATCAATTTATGAGAAGGTTACTTTTGTAACTTAAAATGTCTTTCAAAGTAAACACTTGCCGAGATGAGCGAAACGCAGTGAGCGTTATCTGGGCCGTTTCAAACCTGAAAAAGACCCCAGCGAAACGTAGTGAGCGGCAAATTTACACATAGAGCGACAAGCTCTGCGTAAATTTCAGCGAAACGTAGTGAGCGACAAATTTACCCCATAGAGCGAAACGTAGTGAGCGGAATTAAGTGAGATGAATCTTCTCAGGGATTTGCCAGAATTTTCTTGACTTGTAACAGAAAGATTTCTACTAATCTGGGATGTCCCCGGGACAAAACGCGCTTTCACAATCGTGTTTTATGAGACATTTTATTTATATTTCTAAGGAGAAAACTCATGACTATCAGAATTAACGATGAATGCATTTCCTGTGGCGCCTGTGAACCTGAATGCCCCGTTGGAGCAATCAGTGAAGGCAGTGGAAAATACGAAATCAATCAGGATGTTTGCACTGAGTGCGAAGCCTGCATCGGCGTATGCCCCACCGAAGCCATTATCAAAGAATAATGCACACTGAAAAACGGGGTTGGAACAACCTGACCCCCTTTTCTCTCTTTGCCCTAAGGTGAACATGAACGTGCACTTATACTTGGTTTCATTGTTCATTTCGTTAATTTGCTTTTTTCCCCCTTCGATAGTCAAAGCTCAATCACTGAAAGTAACTCAAACACCGGCAGATAAAACTGCGGATACTTCTGACATTCCCCAAAGCTCAGACAAACCTTCCATTCCGGATACAAAAATTGACCTTCTGTTTTTTCCTGATTTAAACGGGCAGTTCGCCCCTCCGGGATGTGGAAAAAAAAATACATCCGGCGTTTCGTTTCTGTCCCTCAAACTCCTTGCAAGGCGCCTTAGAGTAAAAGCCTTCGACGAAGGACGGGATCCGCCCATAATCCTCAGCGGCGGCAACATGATTTTCCCTGACGCCTTCGGAAGTTTTATCTTTTCCACGGAAAAGCGAGCAAACTGGGCTGCACATATTATCTCCGACATGCGTCTTGACGCCATTTCCCTTGGGCTCAACGATTTAAGTGCTCCACCGGCTCATTTTAGACTCTATCTTGAAAAGGCAACAGCAAAGGATCAGTCCTTCGTCCTCACAAACATTGAATGCACAAACCGGAAGGACAACTGGTGTTTAAAGTATGTAAAACCCTTCAGAATAATTGAACGAAACGGCGTTAAGATTGCCGTGCTTTCACTGATGAGTCCGGATCATCACAAGCATCTTTCTAAAGATTTGCGTAAAAGAATTAAAATTGAAGATCCCGTGAAAACCTGGAAAAAGTGGGCTTCGTGGCTTATACGCAAGCAGAAGGTGGATTCAATCATTTTAATGAGTCACCTTGATCGCTCTGTCACATACCCCGCTGGAAACCTGAAATTTCTTCGGGAAGTTAATGAAATTGAACCGGACATTGTACTGTCTTCATCAACGTTCCGGCCGGACTCCCTTACAAACAGTTACATTCAGATTATCAAACGCACAAAGGGCGCGTGGATAGTTGGCGGCGCAAAAGACGGTCAGGCCCTCACAAAGGTAAGTCTCACCTTCCGTCAGACCGGCGGCAAAGCAATCTTAAAGCGTTCGAAAACAAAAGTGACTTCCATTATTCCTAAAACTCAGCGCCTTGAGCACAAAGAAAAACAGCAGATTCAATCTCTAATGGATGATTTTTGTGCGAGTGCAAACCGCTGGCTTGGAAAAGCTGTTTTCGGCAAGAGTTTCTCCCGGGACATGTTTATGAAATATGTGCTGGGTATTTTAAGGGTTAAATACCGTACGGAAGTCAGTTTTCTTAATGATACAGCCCTTTCCGATGATATGTTTCCGTTAAGCGGCAAAGTAACAGCGGAAAAAATCCTTAGAGCCATCGTAACGGACAGCAGAGTCATAACCGTATCCATTAAAGGAAAAAACCTCAAATCACTTCTTGGTAGCCATATTGATGGAAAAAGCGGAGTCCGCGTTTTAGGACTTACCAAAAAGGGAGGAAATTTCTACGTAAACTCCCGCATAATCGAAGATGAACAGCATATCAGACTGGTTACGACCCAATTTCTCGCCGGGGGTGGCGGCGGTTTCATATCGCCTCTTGCATCCGGTATTTCAGAGCAGGAAGAAGGTATCCGCACGGCGGTTTTAGGATGGTTTTCAGAAGGTAAATCTTCAAAACTTACGGGAAACACGCTTGTTACCATGACGGATTTTCCGGATTTATGGAAGAGCTATCTTTTTACAACGGGCCTCAATCTGGGACTTAACTTCGGAAGCACATCTATTTCGGGTGGCAGCAACTACCCGGAAAAAAGCCAGCTTTCAAGGCAGGACCTGCAGCAGATAAACATTGACAGTTCATTCAGCATGGGAATTTCCAGTGCTTCAAACGCATTGTCTCTGTCGAGCCGCATTCTATACGGGAAAAACCGCACAGATGTCGTTGACAGCACTACGGGCACCTTGTCCTCCGTGGAAACGGAAACCAGTGATGAAATAAAAGTAAACCTGCTCTATCAGTGGAAACGCCCGAAGAATATGTGGATGAACGGAAAATGGTATTCCCCCGTTCCCTTTTTCGATGCCGGTTTCCAGACGGAGTTCACGCCATCCATAAACGATGAAACCCGGCGTTTCCGGATACTTACAAACATTGCGGGTATCGGCTGGGAAATCCTTGAAAATCGTCTGTTTTTCAAAATCGGTGCTGGTTACCGTGAGGAATTCAGCGCCTTTTCGAATCGCTCAAGCATGACACTTTACACCGGATGGCAGCTTGCAAACGGTGATATTCTGAAGTTCCGACGTTTTACACTCAAGGGTGAAAGTCGGCTTGATGCGTATTTCTTCCGCTCAAACGAAGACGGCATATATTCCGGGGAAGTTTCCTCCACCAATAAGCTCTATGTAGCCATCACCGACCGTTTTTTTCTTAACATTACAAATGAAATCTACGCCATCAAACGTTCGGGCACGGCCTGGGGCGTTGGAGTAGACATCACCTTCGGCCTCAACATTCTTTTCGACGTCCGCACCCCCTTCTTTCGCTTTTAAAAAGACTTTCGTGTCCTGAGTAATACGATTGAGAAATGCTTCAGGAATGAGCCCCCTGTTTTCCTGTTCCTGCTACTGATTTCCTGAATGCCTGAAAGTCAGGTAAACATGTAACAGGGTCAGGTCATAGACATCTAGACCCATCTAGACCCAATGCTGCTCGGTTAAGGCGTATTAGTTGATATTGTTAACAAAACTAAATGCAGTTATAAGGATTTAAATATTTCAGGGAATCAGAAACAGATTCAGGAACAGGGAATCAGGGGTCATTTATATTCAGTAAATCATTACT
>JAHJMN010000119.1 GCA_018821305.1 Myxococcota bacterium | reverse complement strand
TCAAATCTGAAAAGCCCTGCACGTATATTCTCGATACTTCGATCATCTATTCAGTTTTCAAAGACCTCATCTCCAACTCGCCAACTCAGCGCCTCACAAGGATTGCTAATATAGAGATTTTTCCCCCCCTGTCAACAAATTTTATCTTTTTTTTCACTTTTTTTGAAGATTTTTTAAGATATTGAAAACAAAGAAGAAATCAGTGGCGGTTTTTTGAAGAAACGGAATTTGATCTAGTTTTATGATGTCTCGGAGCAGTTCTTTTGGCAGTTTTTCGACTCAGTGAATTCTTTTTTGGTGTTTTCCGACGAGTAGAAATCTTCCCGGTATACTGCAAAGACTTCCCTTTACTCATTGTTTTTACATGGTATTTCTTGGATTTATGTAACGTTTTATCCATGATCTGCATTTTGGATGCAGTCGATCTGGCAGATCTTCTAATCAAATAAAAATCTCCAAATCTCTTTAATAATCCAGAACTTCCAAGGACTACATAGGCTACCGGGGGCAGATTTTTCTCTTTTACAATAGTCGCGAGACAATAACCTGCTGAATAATTGAAACCAGTTTTTCCTGCTTGAACATTATACTTCCCGTAACGAGTCAAAATATTAGTATTGTTATAGATTATTGAGCGTAATCCTTTTCTTTTGACCGTATAGGTTTCCTTCTTCATTACACTTGCAAGAATTTTATTTTTCATAACCTCTTTGAGAATCCTGACGAATTCTCTGGCGGTGGAAATATTCCCATAATTAATACCGGTAGGATCAAGGAATAGTGTTTTCTTCAAACCCATTTTCCTTACTCTCACATTCATTTTAACTACCATGGATAATGCGTTCAATCCAACAGCCCGGCCCAACGCAGGAATCGCACGATTGTCACTGCCTAATAGCGCCGCATGAAGCAAATCCCTGTTTGTATAGGATTTTCCTCTTTTAAGTCTTGTCCGGCTTCCCCCTGCGGCAATCTTCCAGTCTGATTCAATCATGGTAGTTACAGCATCAAGTTTCAGGCCTTCTTCAACCACAACCAATGTAGCGACAAGTTTTGAAAGACTTGCAATAGAACGAACATCATCTGCGTTTCGTTCCGAAAGCACAGTACCGTCTAAGGTTATGGCAATCCACGCCTTGGCAACAGGTCTTTCCTTTCGGGGACGTCGGGCCTGTGGTGCCGAAATCAGTAAAAATGAACTTATTAAAAAAAATATTAGGTGCTTCATGCCAATACAATATAATATCATTGCTATCTGACAAATTTTTTGCCCATTTTCCCATCCAAGTTTAGTTTACCCCGCAATAAATTACACTGGTAAAATCCTGTTTTTTCAGTTAATATTGAACCTCTTTCGGAATAAAAGGATCGAAAACTATTATGAGTGTCAAATTGAATAATATTACTAAAATTCAATACAATCGTATTTCTCCGAAAGCGTTCTAGTACAATGAAAACTCCTATTTCAGGTTCCGATATTACCGAAATTCAATTGAATTTTCCGAATACCATTGATGAGTCACGGAAACTTGCTCACCTTCTTTATAATATTGGAAATTATCAGACCGCTCTTACATACCTTATACATTATTATTTGATTACTCTTGATAATAAAGATGAGGTCAATTGTCTTGATGCCCTTACCAGGATCTCAAGATACCTCATTGACTGTGAATTATTCAGTGAATGCAAGTACTTTCTAAACAGAGCAATGGGGCTTGCTGCAAATTTAAAGGATTTTGATGCCATTACAGGACTTATGCTTTATGAGTCAGAAATGAACATTCTTACTGGATTTCACTTTGATGCGGAAACCAGATTATCTGATGCTCAAAACCGTCTCGCCTCCTGGTATAACAGCGATCACGAAACTATAATATTATTACAGAAAGCAACACTTTTTCGGACAAGTGGTTATGTTGAAAAAGCTATAAGCCTTGCTCATAAATCCCTGGAAAAAATAAATGATATCAATGAACAACATTTAATTGTCAAGGCATATCTCAACCTTGCAAGAGCTTTTGCAGAAAAAAAAGTGCCTGCTGAAGCACAGAAATATTACAATCTTGCTATACACAATAGTGATATTGCGGGAAACTATTTTTATCTTGCACAGATCTATCTTGAAACTGGAAACTTTATCGGCTCTGAACTTGAAAAATCCCGTAGTGATCTAGTAGTCGATGATTTAAGACCTCCAGCGTGGTTCATTGGAAAAGCTTATGATATTTTTCAAGAATATGGCACGATTTACGAATTAGAAAAGGTTCTTGTCAGTTTTCGACGTTTTGGACGACGACTCACAGATCAGATGCACACTGTGGAAACTGATGAAAAATGCAGTCGACTAGCCTACTTTCAACAAAGGAGTTCCAGACAACTTCTCAAACTTCTATTTACAAATCTCCATGCCTGGGAAGCAATGCTTACAGTCAAACATCTACCACTCCCGGCGATTTCCGGATATACCAATTCATTTCTCCAGCATTTTATTAATGAAAACATATTTTTAATTAAGAAAACGACAGCACTCAATGAAATCAGAGAATCCGTTGCGGGCATATCTCTTGAGAGGAAGCGCCTTTCAGAAATTGCCCACATTGAAAAACTTCTGGCACAAAGTCGCACTGTGGCTGAACTACTTAAAAAACTTACTGAAAATATTTGTGAACTAATCAATTCTGACGGTACTGCTTTTATTCCATCAAAAGCTATATATAACACTGGAAACATCATAAGCCGGGATGTTCACTTTGACTGGACAAGCCGGTGTCGAAGCCTCAAACGGGTAACACTGGAGCAGTTGCTGCCCTTAGCGGAGAAAACTGTCTCTAGAACTGACGGGTGGGAAAACCATGAATATGTAACTACAACTATCCGTGGTTTAGATGATGAATTTGGTATTTTATACTGCGATAAGCACCAGTCTCACGGAACTTTCAACGCAATCGATCTCAAAATACTGCAGTCAATCTGCCTTCGGGCCGGGCTCTACCTGGATAATCTTTTAAAAAGTGAAAAACTATCAGCGAACCTTTCTGTTTCCGGTCTTATTCTGGATAATGTTTCCGACGGAATCATCACCCTTGATGAAAGCCTGCGAATTAATTCAGTAAATAAAACGGCGGAAAGTCTCCTTTCTCTTGACGCTGATGGTTTACTTGGTAGAAACGCTTCAATTCTGGGTCTTGACTTTCGCTTTGAACAACCAATTAAACCTGTTGAACAACTTCTATTTCGCAGGGGTAAATCTGAATTATCGCTTACAGTTAAGATTCTCCACGACCCAAATTCAAGACCCTGTGGGATTCTCATTATAATTAATGAACCTTGTCGTAAAAAACAAGCTTTGAAATTATCAACGTTGAGGCCTTCATACAATTTCGATTATATTATTGGGTCTTCAAAACTTTTCATAAGTCAAATCGAAATGGCTCGAATGGCCTCTCGGGTTGATTCCGATGTACTTATCACTGGAGAAAGCGGAACGGGAAAAGAAGTATTTGCCCAGTCAATACACAATGCCAGTTCCAATTCTTCTGGTCCTTTTGTTGGTATAAACTGCGCTGCAATTCCCGGTGAACTTCTAGAGAGTGAGCTTTTCGGTTACGAAGAAGGGGCTTTTACAGGAGCCCGAAAGGGTGGCCAAGTAGGAAAATTTGAACTTGCTGAAAGCGGCACCATTTTATTGGATGAAATTGGAGATATGCCCATGGAAATGCAGGTAAAACTGCTTCGTGTTCTGCAGGAGAGAACCTTCCGAAGGGTCGGTGGCTCTCTCGAATATGTTTTTAATTGCCGTGTAATAAGCACTACAAACAGAAACCTCGACGATATGGTAAATAAAAATCTATTCCGACAGGATCTCCTTTATCGCCTTAAAGTCATGCATATCACCATTCCTTCACTTCGAGAGAGACCTACTGATATTATTGAGTATATTAATTTCTTTATTGACAAATTCAACTATGCCCACAATCGGAATATCAAGGGCTTCTCATCGGAACTTCTGGATGTTCTTACAAAATATAACTGGCCCGGAAACGTTCGTGAACTTCAGCATTTTGTGGAAACCGAGTGCACACTACTCGCTATTGACGAAAATACAATTTCTCACTTGAAATCAGGATTTTCTGTAGATTCCGGACGGCATTCAATGGAACCTGCCACTGGAACATTACGAAAAATGGAAGAAGAAATTTTTAGAAATGCTCTTGCAGAGAATAATGGTAATGCTTCAAAAACAGCCAGAGCACTTGGAATAAGCAGAGGAACTGTTTACAATTACATGAAGAAATTCAATCTTGAGTCTGAAGAATTTAAAAATCGTTAGACCGCTTACGAGGTAATACGATTGTGTTTAATTTTGTAGAAATACCTTCAGGTTAAAGACCCTGATTTTCCTGTTGCTGCTACTGTTTACCTGAATACCTGATTTTTTTACCAGGTAATCAGGAAGTCAGGAAAACAGGCACGCAATTTCGCGCAGCGGAATGCAAGCAGTCAGGAACAGTGGTTAAACATTGAATATCAATTAATAATTAAAAGATACTTAATTTTCAATTCAATTTCCCTATTTCGATCCTTTTATTCTGCAAGCGGCCTGGGAAATTTTTGTCGAACCAGTTCAGCGGGAAGCAAGGGTATCAAAGATAAGGTCGTCAAGATCGCCATCAGAATCTACTTCTTTATCAATGTTAAGGGGTTCGATAAATCCAGCAAGTTCTAAAACCTCCGCATGATTGGCATCACTTATTTTGTTTTCAGGTTCAGTTATTAAAGTTGGAGGATTGGTGATTCCATCCGCAAAAACCTGCTCATACATCAATTTATCCGTGTTTTTAGTCCTGTTACCAACGAAAAAACCAGCCAGTAGAACTATCAGAGCCATACCAGCAATACTTCCAGCAACATATTGAATACGTTGCTTTTTCTTTCGCCTGATTACGGAAGAGGATATTTTAAAATCCCAATCGGTGGATGCCAGACGTTTTTCAAGTTCATTCTCAAATTGTGTCAGATCTTTATCTTTCATGATGTCTCAACTCCCAGAAGTTTTCCGAGAATCTCCCTTCCTCGAAATGCTCTTGATTTAACAGTTCCCGTACTGATATTGAGTTTTTCAGAAATTTCCTCTTCAGAATATCCTTCCATTCTCAAAGAAATAACGCTCCGATACTTTTCAGGTAAATTTTGAAGTGCATTATCCAGACTCCCAAGATCGTACTCAGGAGCTGCTCCCAGTATCTCAAAATCGGGAAGAAAAACCCTACGGTTTTTTTCATTCATCCGGAGGGATTCGTTTCTCGCTATCGTATATATCCAAGTTTCTATTGTACTGTCACCTTTGAACTTTCCTGCTGCAAGACTCTTATATGCCCTGAAATACGTTTCCTGAACCACGTCGTCAATACATCGCGTCAGAGATGGATGTAAATTTCTTGAAATTGCCGCCAGAACAGTCTTTTTTGTCTGTTTCACAATCTCTGCAAAGGTTTCTTCCGAAATAATTCCAAACATATTCAGCTCGCATATTAAAAAGTACTAAATCAAAGAATATCTGCTGCTCCGTGAGGACCTCGCATATTACGATGTCTGTGTTTCCTCATTTTATGGAAGACTTTAAGTTTCAGTTTCTGATCCTCGGTGAGAAGTTTTTCTACACTTACACGAAATTCAATTCCAAGCATTCTTCTATCCACATGCTGCATGGAAATTTTCACGAGTTGAGCTCTCACCTTTTTCAAATCAATATTTTTTTCCAGAAGAAGTTTTTTCAGATCAAGTTTGAGTATTTCGTGCTTTTTCTGGATTTCCAACTCTTTCACTTTGAAATCTTTTGCAAGTTTCAAAATTTTTTCTTTTTGAACTTTCGATAATTTCAAAGCTTCAGAAATTTTATCCATGTGTCTTATGATAAAATGGGGACCACGACCGTGTCCTGTGCGATGCATTGGCCCTCTTGCAGAAGATAAACTCGGGATAATAAACATCAATATAATTGTAATCTGGCGCATGTAAACGCTCCTTTCCGGTGGCAACACTGAGACCGGCATTCTATCCTGAATAGTTCCAATCTTTTTTACACTTTTATTTTTTTTCCGATAGAGGTATCAGAAATTAGACCGCCTTCTGAGTAACAGGATCGAAATTGGGAAATTGAATATTAGTTTCCAGTCTTTGTAATTATCCATTGATATTGAATATTTACGCCCTGATCCTGATCCTGTTTGCCTGACTACCCTGAGTCCCTGTTAAAAAATTTCAGATAAACAGGAAATCAGGAGCAGTAACAGGGAGGCAATTTTTGCTTTGCAAAAATGCAAGGGGAAAACAAGGCTCACTCCTGAAGCATTTCTTTAAACCGAGTCACAATCGTATTACTCAGGAAGCGGTATAGACCCAATGCTGTTCGGTAGTGGCGTATTAGTTGATATTGTGAACAAAAACAAGAATAAGAAGTATAAGTAAAAATATTCAGGGAGTCAGAATCAGGAGCAGAATCAGGATACAGGGTCTTGTTCCTGAAGGTGTATATGCAAATTCTTAATTGAAATCGATCTTGACCGCTTACGAAAGCGGTCTTTATGCCACAAAAACACTCACCTTCAAAGTAAACGCCCTGCTCCTGACCCCTGTTTTCCTGAATTCCTGTCTGCCTGTAATTATTTTACAAGATTGTATTTATTGACTAATTTACTCGGAAGTTCACTATCCGATCAGCATTGGGTATAGACCGGTATAGAAGATCAGTTAGATATTAGAATTGAGAGCTGACATTCAAGGGAAGCTTTCCAGAACATTTCAAGAGCCTTAATCTGAAATCCGAATTCTCTGTCTTTCATATTCATGCCAATGTTGTAACTGAAGATGGCACTTGCGGGAATTGTTCCGGAATATTTTTTAGCTAACGCCGCTTGAATACGAACATTTCTCTCGGAAATTTCAATCAGGGACGCAAGATATTCTTTGCGTTTAACATCATCAACTTTACCAGGAGTTGATGTCGTAATTTCCAATGCAATATTTTTCAGGATCAGCATGCTAGAATTAAAGTAAACCATTGAATATCCGGCAATTTTTGCAAGAATCTGATCAAAATCATCTGCATCTGGCATACCTTCAACAAGTTTCAGAATTGAAGAAGCCTGAGAATAATTACTGGAAGTTGCCGCTAATTCTGCTGCTACCTCGTCCACTGATTTTCCTGATTTTGCTGAAGCATCGACGACGAGCTTTTTATGTGCGTATTTATAATTTGCCGTCGCAGTTACCTTCATCAGGGCCATAATCTTTTTAAATTTATCAAGTTGAACGACAAACTTACCACCTTTTAAACCGACAAACTTACTAAAATCTTTTGCTTTACTGTTTTTATTATCAGCCATTCCGTACTTAAAGATTGTTTTTGACATTAAAATACTTAAACGATCTTTGTCCATTGCAGGACTGAGCTTTTTTGAAATGAGGTAGTTGATATTTTCTCTTGTCTGTTTCAAGAACTCATCACCTTCAGCAGCATATGCCCAGGCACTTGAAAGTTGGCCGTAAGCGCTTAAAAGAGCAAAAAGATCGCCCAGATTTTCCGGTTTAACTGATTTAAAAGACTTGTAAGTATCTTCGATCTGTTTTGTGATTGTAAATTCACCCGTGGTTTTAAAAAGTCCTTTTAGATTTCTTTTCTGTTTGAACTCCAGATATCGGCGTGCCCAGTATGAAGTATAAGCAAAACTACCACCGCGCTGAGCATAATCGTAACCAGGAGCAATTTCATTCTTTTTAAGCAGCTCATCTGATTCTTTAATGTAAGACTGAGCTGTTTTAAATGCTTTCTCCGTAAGAGCATCTGATTTCACTCTTATTCGATTATATTTTTTAACATACTCATTAAACGTCTTTTTCCAGTTAGTACTCATTCCAGAAAGCTGTCCTGACAGTTCCCGGGAGAGTTTCATTTCCTGAGTTGTAACTTCTTTAGGAAGAGATATTGCTTTTCCCGTAAGAACTTTAAATGCGTCATAAACATCTGATATTTTTACGGCTTTAATATTGCTTGTTTTGGCAAATTCTTCAATATTAACAAATTCATTTCTTGAAGGAGAGAAGGCTTTTGCTTGACCTGAGCAATAAGCAATTTCCTTCTTTCCTGCGCCAACGGCAGCCCCGATAATACCGGGAAGATCATCTACAGGACCGACCGTTCCATCGGAATTGATAGTACCAATAATGGCTACTTCAGGACGGATTTTTTCTCCTGTCATTCCAGCCATGATCATTGCAGCAATACCAGCCTGAGAAGGAAATGCGGCCCTTTCCATATCACCGGAAAGAATTATATGAAAACCACTGAGATCCTTTCCAGCGGCAAGAGCTCCGTTGAAAGCGGCTACGGAAATACTTGAAACAAAAGCATCATCCAGAACTTTTGAACCCGCATCTATTTTGAAATTACCATCAGGACTCTTTTTTACTTCAACATTTAATTTACCAGGAACACCGGTAGTACGACCGTCCTTAACGGAGAAAACAAGAACTTCATTTTTTCCCGTTTCCTTTGCCGTATCCTTCATATATTCAACAGGTTTGGTTTCGGGCTTTGATGTATCTTCGGTATTTCCCTTGTTGCAACCGGCCATTAAGGAAATGATTCCCACATAACTCAATACTTTTTTTAATACAGTCATAAAGATTCTCCTTTATTAAAATAAGGTTCAGGATTTGCAGATTATAACAGAGCGATGGAAAATTTGAATTAGAATTTAGCTTTTCTTTAGTTTATATCCTTAATTCAATACTTGAATTATATTAAAACCGACAACCCAGACATCATCAAGCATACAGTGAAACGTTACAAACAGATTTCCATCATCCATTTGACTTATAACCGGATAGCCGCCGTATTTCCAGTATCCACTGGGAGTCTTCAGATCGCACACAAATTGAAAATTGCCTTCTGAGTATAACGCAATCCGACAGAGTCCACCTTTTTCAACAGACCGACATCCCGCCAGGATTGATCCGTTCGACAAACGGCATAAAGAGGGTGATGTTCCATAAATTCCGCTGAAACCCGGCTCGGTCCAGTTTGTACAATCCTCACTTTTAGATATAAAAAGGCCTCTTTTTTCATGTTCAGACCTTACGCTGACTTCGACGAAACCATCATATGAAATCCCCAGACCTCGAATTAATGCGATCCATTCAGTTCCAGTGTGAATAACTGCCGTCTCATTACAATGAAATGCAATGCGGCGGTAATTACCCCAGGAATTTCCATTATCTAGAGATGATAAAGTACCGGATTCCCATTTGTCACCAGGCATTACAGAACCCCAAACCGGTAAAATCAGTTCATTTTCATATTTAACAACCCTGCCAAACGCAAATGCCTCAACTGAAGCAACTTCTAAAGCTCTTTGACAATCCCATGTTTTTCCCGAATCGTCACTTACGGGGCAAAAAACAAGACTTCGTCGTTCCAGATTTTTTTCTGAGTTTAGATAAAACCCATCACTGTAAGGTATGAAAATTCTGTCTCCTGATGCAGTTATGGTGCTTCCGGATTCAGTACCTCCACGGGAAAATACAGATTCAAATTCCTTCAACTTACTGACATCACCTGAAATATTCTTCGTTGATGTCACAAATACGGAGGTCGACTGGCCGGGACTCAAGTCTCCCCCGGAATTTGCACTTATAAATATTTTATCACCAACAATGCAGTTTCCAGCTATAAGATAATTCTCAAGAATCACTCCACTGGATATCACTTTACATTCCAGAGTTTTGTTCATTATTAGAGGAATTCCAGTTTTACTTCGCCCCATGACACTGTAAATGTACAACTACCGTCACCGGAAAGAAGACATTTCTCTTCCATAATTTCAGCATCTGAAATACCAATCATTTCGAGTATCCCAGCAATAACGCCAAGAATAAAATCACAGAAAATTGGTATTTTAATCGGACGTTCGGTCATATGAATACGAAACTCATAATTTGTAATTCTTTCATCCAATTTGAAGGTAATGGGATCAAACCATAAGTTCATAAGAGGTAAAAGTTTTTCGATTTTAGTAGCAATATTAAGAATACGGGAACCAGTATTTTCTCCCCACATTTCTTTTTTAGAACCACCACTGTCCCCCGGAGGTGAAAACTGTTCAAGAAAAACAAAACGATTTTCTTCAACAAAATACCGACCAAGTTCGAAACCAAAATCCTCCATCTGATGAGTTATGTGTATGTCTGTTGCAGCCAGAATAACTGCAAAAGACAGAGCTTGTGACCATTCCCTCTCCGAAAAGTCAGAACTCAAGAGAAGTTTTTCCCTGGCGGGAAGAAGAGTAAGAAAACGCTGAAAAGAAACACTTCCCATAGTGTCCATAAAATATTGCTTAAAAAGTGGAAAGAGCTCTCTTTGAACCCGGGGTAGAATATCCATGGCAAGCATTTTTATACTTCATAAAGAAAAAATCCATATTTTTTGCATTTCCTGTAAAAATCCGGTTATTTTATGATTTTGTCGCAGTTAATCTGCAATGGTTATAAAAAATTCCCGGTGCGAGGATATTATGAAATTACCAATTACTCTTTTAGTTTTGACTCTGGCTTCCTGTACATCAAATGTTCAAACTGACTCATCCCAAAAAAAGGAAGTTGTCGTTTCGAAACCTGCACCCAAAGCCATTCCATGCAGTAAACGTGTTTTAAAAAGCAGACTGACTCAAATACTCGGGAAAATTCCCGGGGAAGAACTGATAGCCTACGCTGGCTGTAAAAACAGTTCTTTTACTGATAGTTATGGACGAAAACATCAGACAGACCTGTCCGGAAATGTAGTAATTCCCGAAAAAATCCGTGAAGAAAATCTGCTGCCTCCATCCATTGATACTTTCCCAATGGATGCTTCTCTAGCAAGTCGCCTATTCAACATGCAATACTTTGAAGTGTCATTTAAGATGTTTATTTCTCTTTTAGATCTTAATCCACATGGAGAAAACAATCAGGTTTTTCGTTCATGGTTTTGTCGTAACTGGAAGAAACTCACGGAAAAAGGTGCCAATTGGGCCCGGGTCACGGCAATGGTTCCCATTGGTATTCATAAAACAGGAAAAAAATGGAAATATATCAATCATTTTCACAATTTTTCTCTCAATTTCGATTTTACGCCCATTGAAAAAACAAAAGTCCTTGTAAAAAACAACTCCACTGCCTGTGTGAGTGCCATAAAAAGCCACGGAGGCTCAAAACAGTTCATCCTCCTGTCTTTAAGGGGTACTGAGATTGAATTTGATTCAATTTTTAAAAATTGTGATAAAACCAAGGAAACCTGCAAAACAAAAGATTTTACTATAAATTACACTTCGAGAAAACTGCCTGGAGGTCTGAATCTCTATCTGGTCACTTCAAAAAACGATATTGAAACTTTAAAAAATTACTTATCGGTTATTTCGCTGGTATCAAGTTCCGCTCCCTGCAATGAAATAAAGCAGTAAAACTATTTTAACTCAGGCGAGTAACACTTATGTAGCCTGCCACATCGCGGTCAAGAGCAACTTTTGTTTTCTCAAAACTTATTGTTACAGCAGGAGTTTTTTGAATTACTTTTACGATAACTCCAGGAATAATACCCAGGGAAAATAATTTTCGCAGGGTACCGTGAGATTCCGGTTTTATATAAGAAATACGACCACTTTCACCAACTTCCAATTCACGAAGAGATACAATTACTGAAGTTGCTTCCCTTCTGCCGGCAATACAGCATTTTCCCCTGGGAATAGCCTGATTTTCCATTGTGTGAGTTGGATGTCCCAGCAAAGTACAGATTCCGTCCACCATCTCATCTTGAAGTGTATGTTCCGCTTCACAGGCCACTGCTTCCCTCTTTTTTGCATCAGTTATCCCCAGAACAAAGTAGAGCATAACCTCCGTCAAACGGTGACGCCTGATTATCTGCTGCGCAAGTTTCCTGCCCCGGTGAGTAAATCGATAACCGGACTCATTTTTTTCAATAAGTCCATCATTCATCATTGAACTCAGAATAATTTCATCCAGAGTGTATTTACAGTTTTTCCTGATACTCTCAAAACTGCACTCACCACTTTCTTCCGCAACCCAGATAGCTTCCAGAGCTTCTTCAATATTTTCAAGCATAATTTCCCTCAACGGTAAAGAGGCACAAGCCTGAAGAAAAGATTCAGGGCTCCCCCGAGTAATGTAGAGTAAACTATAACCACTCCAACAATTGCAAGGGCAGTTTTAACACCCTGCTCCTTTATGAGCATTATAAAACTATTTACGCATGGTATTGAAAAGGACATTACCAGAATTGTAATTATAAGTTGAACTGAAGTAAATCCTGCTCCAATTCTGCTTAGTTCTGCAATACCATTCTCCCGGCGGATGATTGTTTTAATGAAAACCTGAACGCTTTCAATTGGAAGACCCCAGAAGTCAGTTACTACAGGTTTTGCAGCTTCCTGAATCAAATTAAGTAAACCAATACGGGCAAAAATAAAGAGCAGTATGCTGGCAAGGATAAAAATTGGCAGTGCCTCTTTCAGGAAAAACCATGTTCGAAGAATACTCTTTTTGAGTAGTTGCAGGGCAGATGGAAATTGAAGAGGAGTAAGCTCAATAATAAATGGTTGGACTTTGCCTTTCAGAATCTTGTTTGCAACCCACCCTGTAAAAGCTACCTGAATTAAAATAACCGCCAGCACAAAAATAAATGCAGAATAGTGAAGCTTTCCTAAAATTATAAACATCGCACCCATGAGGGGAGCGCAGGGAATAGCAAGCATGAGTAAAAAGGAAGCAATAATTCGTTCTTTTCGCGTTTCCAGCATCCTTGTGGTTGCTAACGCCATGGTAATACAGGAAAATCCCATAATTAATGGAAATATTCCTTTACCATTCAGTCCCATGGGGCGCATCATGCGGTCAAATAATACACTGAGCCTTGGAAAATATCCGCTTTCCTCGAGAAATCCGATAAAAAGATAAAACATGAAAAGGACAGGAGCAACTATTGCAAGAGCAAGAAATATCCCCGTTGGGACAAGACCAAAGTCAGGATCCATGAAAAGGGCTCTTCCCATTTCCCAGGGAATAAAATCAGTAATGAATTTGAAAACCGGGAGGACGTAATTAGCAAAAAGAGTCTTATCTATAAAATCAACAACAATCCCTGCTCCGAAACGTCCTACGAACAGATACATTAGAAAAAAGACCGCTGCAGCAAAAGGAATACCCGTGAGAGGCTTTTGCAAGAGCAAACTGAATCTGGAGCTGTCTTCGGGAGCTGATTCACCATCCGGGTTCTCCCTCAGGAAATCCGAAAGACTGAAACTATGGTCCACTATATTGAGATCAGCCCGGGAAAAATATCCGTGTTGCCCAATCTTTTTTCTTAAACTTTCAATGGCTGGTGATGTTTCGGGCCAGGTGGATAATTCGCAGATTCTGAAAGTGGTAAGAATTTCATCTCCGGGTCTGAATTCTGAAATCCACTTTATTTCCGGCATTTTTTCATATACAAAGCTGGGCGTATTCAACTTGGTTCCCAGTAATTCCTTTATAAATTCTGCATGTTCCGTCTCTGAAGGAAAATCTATTAAAGGAATTGAAGCTCTTTGCGTAGACGTTGCCATATCGACAGTGCTGTCACTTCCGGGTTTCTTATTATTTCGAATAATGCATACGGGTTTTTGAAATATTAATAACTGCGCAGTTAGAGCGAGGGTTCTTCTGAAATTGAGTCCATCGGCTACTACCGCGATGACATCAGGCTTCTCTGTTTCGAGCAGTCCTCGGAAAATGGCTCCTTCAGGAGTTTCATCCAGAATGCTGTTAATCCCTGGAGTATCAATTATTTCAAGCCCTTCCTCCAGGTTTGCCCCATCAACAGTCGTTTTTCCACCATGCCGCTTGGCTCCGTTTAAAAACTCTTCATCAGGTTTTGTACCAGTAAGTTGAAAAAATAAAGTAGATTTTCCAGTTTTATGGCTTCCGCAAAGAAGGATTCGTTTCAAAGTTCTGAGACACTCCCCATTCTGTTAGCTGTTTCTAACAACAACTCACCAGTTGTCAATGCATAATTTCATTTTTTCAAAAAAAGGAGTTGTTATTCCACAAAAGGCTCAATTTTGATAAAAATTGAATTTCAGGACACGAACAAAATAGACCGCTTCCTGAGTAAAAGGATCGAAATCTAAAAATCTGAATAGTTGGTTCCAGTCTTTGTAATTTTCCATTGATATTGAATGGTTAACCGCTGATCCTGCCCCTGTTTACCTGACTTCCTGAGTTCCTGTTAAAAATAATCGGGGATACAGGAAATCAGTAGCAGGAACAGGGAAACAGGGGGCTCTTTCCTGAAGCATTTCTTTAAATTAAGTCACTGTTATATTACTCCGTAAGCGGTATAGACCGCCTGCAGAATAAAAGGACCGAATCGTGAAAAGTACTTGTTCTCATCACAACCATTTGTAATTATGCATTTTTTTGAATGTTTACAACCTGATCCTGACCCTGTTTTCCTGACTTCCTGAGTACCTGTTAAAAATAATCAGGGATACAGGTAAGCAGTAGCAGGAACAGGAAAACAGGTGTCTCTTTCCTGAAGCATTTCTTTAGAATAACTCACAATCGTATTACTCAGGAAGCAGTATAATCAATTGCTCCTGTTTCTACTTCAACGGCTCAATTATATTGCGCTTTGCTGTAAGGGTAGGTAAAAAAAGTAAAAAAAAAGCAGAGACACCTGTACTGATGTCTCTGCTGAAAGGAATACTGAAGTATAAAATCCGGAAATTTTAACGCTTGGAGAACTGGAAGCGAGCTCTTGCGCCCTTCTGACCGTATTTCTTGCGTTCAACTTCACGGGAGTCGCGGGTTATGTAACCAGCGCGCTTGAGTTTACCACGAAGATTAGAATCATACTTGGTGAGAGCACGAGTAATACCGTGGCGTACTGCTTCTGCCTGACCGGATGTTCCACCGCCACGAACGGTTGCATATACGTCCATTTTGTCAGCGAGGTCCGTAAGTTCGAGAGCCTGAAGAGCTATCATGCGACCGGTTTCCCGAACAAAATAGTTTTTAAATTCTCTGTTATTGATCTTGATCTGGCCGGTACCCTCTTTGAGAAATACTCTGGCTGTAGCTGTCTTTCTTCTTCCGGTGGCGTAGAATCTTTCCATTATATAACCTCTTACATTATTTCTGATAATTTAATTACCTGAGGTTTCTGAGCCTGATGAGTATGTTCTGCACCAGTAAAAACCTTAAGTTTTTTAATAAGTTTGCGACCAAGTTTGTTTTTCGGAAGCATACCGTAAACAGCAAATTCAACAAGTCTTTCAGGATGAGTTGCTCTCATCTGTGAAGCTGTTGTTGCCTTCATTCCACCAATGTAACCAGAATGTTTGTAATAAACTTTATCTGACCATTTTTTCCCGGTCAGAACTACTTTTGCTGCGTTGAGAACTACAACAAAGTCACCGGTATCAATGTGGGGAGTAAACGTGGGTTTGTTTTTTCCACGGAGAATTGTTGCAATCTTAGTGGCAGCTCTACCAAGAACTTCACCTTCAAGATCAACAACGTACCATTTTTTTTCGACTTCATTCTCTTTGGCGCTGTATGTCTGTTTCATAATCACTTCTCACAAAAGGTAAATAAACAAATTTCCAAGGATCCCGAAAAAGGATCCAGCAAAGATAGCTGATTTAGATTAATTTCCGTCGAATGTCAAGCCTGTAAAACCCGAAAAGGAAAAAACTTTAAAATGAGTCCTATGTCTCGTAGAAGACGGTTTTATTGATAAACCGTAAATATTTCAATATTATATCGAACCCAAACGATTCAAATTAACAGTTTTTAGAATTTTTCTTTTTTATTTTTGCAGATCTGCATTGCTTGATCCGATGAATATTCCGTGCTAAATGATCTCTGTCAGTTTTCAGTTACAGCACAAGAGGTATTCACCATGACAGAAAAAAAATATACCGATAAGATAGACTGCGTTTGCAGTAAAATCCGCGATTCCCGTCCCCACGGAGGTCGTAAATTACCCTCCTGGCTTAAGAGTGCTATCATTGCAGGGGGTTTTACTATTGGGGCAATAAGTTGCAGTCCCGTAATCTTTGAAGACCCTGCAGAGCTCTATAACGCCCCTCCCGTGGATTCCGGTGTAGATGGGGATGTCACAAATAATAACAATAATACCAACAATGCCACTAACAATGTAACTCTTTATGGTGTTGATCTCTACGGAATTCCCATTGAAGATGCCGGAGCAGACACCACGGACGCCGCCACGGACGTCGAAGAAGATCTGGTAACTCTCTACGGCATCCTTCCCCCACCGGAAAAATAGAACTTTTTAGTTCGTGTCCGGAAATTCGCTTCGCGAAGAATTTTATTAAAAATTCTATCCGGCCACTACTAGTAAATTCAACACCTTGCGGTTACTGTCCTGAGCGAAAAATCGACGAAAATTTTGATTTCCGGTATTTCAGGACAGTAACTATTTAATTGATTCACCCGTTGCCCTGATTCCCTGCCCCTGATTCCCTGCCCCTGATTCCCTGCCCTGTTTTCCTGACCCTGTTTTCCTGACCCTGCTTCCCTGTTCCTGACCCTGTTTTCCTGACCCTGTTTTCCTGACCCTGTTTTCCTGACCCTGTTTTCCTGACCCTGTTTTCCTGTTCCTGCTTCCCTGTTTTCCTGATTTTCTGACTTCCAGTTAAAAAACAGGGCACAGGAGATCCGCATATTCAGCGAAGTATGGGGATACAGGGTTGTTGTCATAGGGGCTGATGTGATTACTGAATCAGTTTGCTGGTAGTCAGGTTAAAGTGGTATTTAGACCTCTTGCGGAGTAATACGATTGTGTTTAATTTTGTAGAAATAACTTCAGGTTAAAGACCCTGATTTACTGTTGCTGCTACCGTTTACCTGAATACCTGATTTTTTAACAGGTAATCAGGAAGTCAGGAAAACAGGTTCAGGAGCAGGGCGTTTACTTTGAAGGTGAGTGTTTTTGTGGCATAAAGATCGATTTCAATTCAGTATTTGCATATACACCTTCAGGAACAAGACCCTGTATCCTGATTCTGCTCCTGTTTCTGACTCCCTGAATATTTTT
>JAHJMN010000118.1 GCA_018821305.1 Myxococcota bacterium | reverse complement strand
CTGTAATACGATCTTTTCAAGGTAACGACTATTTTTATCACAGGACATTAAGAATGAAGACCTTGAAATTATTGTAGTGTTCTGAATAGCATGTTTTCGTAAACATGCTCAATTTTGACAAAAATTGAATTTCAGGACACGTACTACATAGTCCTGTAATTCGCTTCGCGAAGGATTTTATTAAAAATCGTAACATGACCGGAGATATAAAATGAGTGCTGAAAAGGGAAAACTTAATATTTATCTTGATTCAAAAGAAACACCCGATGTTTTTCACCCCATGTCTTTACCTGGCGCTGTCCGGGCGGATCTGAAATCCCTCAGCGCTGCTGATATCATCGGGGGAAGCATTCAATTAACTGCCGGATTAGCAAAAGGAATTTATGAGTTTTATATTACCGAAAACACTCCCTTCATGGTGGAAATATCAGAATCAACCTCCATCAATTTGAGTATTGATGCGGCACAGGTTACTGAAGGAAATGACTCGTTTTCCGTTTTAAAGGACCTCAGAATTGACTTTTCAAAACCCCTGATCCTGCGAAATGTTATGCAGACTTTAAATGCCCTTCCGTCCCTGTTTTCGGACAACGACATTGTTGTTATAAAAGAGTTTTTCAAAGAAGCAAACATTCAGGAAATTACAAAAAACATTACTGAAACCACTAAAAACATTGCCGATAAAATCAGTTCAACCCTTAAATCCACGGGGATGGATACGGGGTTTTTCTCAAAAAGCTCTTCTTTCCTTGGCAAGGCTATTTCATCCGCTTCCGAAACTATAAAAAACACCATTGATCAATCCAAGAATCTTATTCCCTTTGTTCATCTTGAAAAAGCACGGGCTCGGCCCACAAAAAATCGCGCAGGAGATTGGATCCTTGAGTTTTCCTTCACGGGTAAAGTGGTCCATGGGACAAGAATCCTTCATAATTTTGACGATTTTATTCTTCCTCATGCGGTAATTCCATCCGTGTGGGCGAAACTTGAAAAACTCATCAGCCCACAACCTCTTTCCTCCGCTTCACTTTTAGGAAATACTCCCGATGCTTTCCGCCTTCTGAAGGAGTTCGCACGGTGCATGGAGGACTGGGCGGGAAGTTTCACCATTTCCGGAACCATGCCCACGGCAGCTCTGGATATGGTATTTCATGACAAAGCTGAAGCTTCGATCCGGCTGGACTCTCCCCTTCCCCTTCAAATTACGGGAAACATTTCTGGTTCAAACTCAAAAAAAGCTTTAAAAATAACTACATCCGGACTGAAAATATCCTCCGGACAAAGCTCTCTCTCTGTCCTGTTAACCATATTGTTTGAATCAAAACACGATGATTATGCCGCGGTATTTGCCCTTATTGATGCCGTGGAAAATAACAAACAAATAAATGAAAACATTGAAATTACAGTGACAGTTGATATTCCCGAGGGAAGCGAACTTTTTGACCTTGAAATGTCCATGAGTTATCGACATCCCCTCGTGCGCGGTGGTGCAGACTTTTCTTCAAAACTTCTCCATAACACACTCAGCGGTAACATGGTGCTGAAAAGCCGCCCGGGAACATCTTCCCTGATCACGGATAAGGGCGACTTTAATTTCAAATCCGACTATATGATCCGTGCCGGAGAGGAAAGTTCCGATGGAATCACCATGCTGAAACCGGAAATCGGCCCCGCAAGTGTCGCCGGCACCATTTCCCTGTTGGAAAATGATATTTCTTTTAATTTAGACACATCTTCACCCTTCCGCATTGTAACAAACACTCAGGTTTTAGACCTTGCGGAACTCAATATTTCCGAAGGTTTCCTTAACTCGGAAATTCAAGGTACTCTGAACGCAAACATCATGGGAAAAACGACTGTAAATGGAGATTTAACTGTTTCCGATTTTTCCGGATCCCATGCGGATTTCATGCTTTCGGAGTTGGAGCTTTCTTTAGAAGAGAAATCCCTTGTATTTCCACCAACTCATATCGAAGTAGGTGTCAATGAAGCATATATTGATTCCACGGGCCTCGGCAGAAGTTCTTTCAATTTAAAATGGGATCTGAACGGGGAGTCTCCGGAACTTATTGCTCCGGGAACGGATATCGAAATTTTCGTGGATGAACTCCGCCAGGGAAACATTATCGTTAAGATTTCTGAAAGCGGGGGCCTTGAAGTCAGTGGCCTTCGAGGGGGTCTTTATGATGCTGCATTTTTCAATTTCCTTGTAAATCCTACTCAGGAGCCGGAGAAACTCATTGAAATTCTAAAGTCCGATGATTCCTGGGAGAAAATTTCCCGTTCCATCGCGTTTTTTAACCCGGATTTTGCAAAAACCGCAGAAAAACTCCGGACATTGGCCCGAAAGGGTATAGCTATTCTTGAGAAATATAATATTACAAAACCCGCTCACATGCTTCCCGCTGAGGTTTTAAGCCGGGTTTTCTCGGAGGTTTTATCGGGAGATCTTACTCACGAAAAAGCACTGTATGACATTATTATGAAGGTTGTAAATGCTCAGGGCCTTGATACCAGTGCCTTAAAACGCATTCTTGATTCCACGGGTGAGTTTGAGGAATACCAGTTTGAACTTCACCGACTTGTAAAATGGCTTTCACTGGTTTTATCCCCGGTAAAAGTCGATCATCCAAGGGCCAGATACCGCGCAGTGCCTTTAAGTAAAGATTCTTCTTACGCTGATGTTACTCAAGGACTTCCTGCAGCGGAATCTATTTATGATTTCCTTGAAAATCCTGAAGTTTCTCTGAAAATGAGCCGGGAAATAGCTAAAACTGCCCATTATCTTGATCTCCACGTTCTCGAATATCTAATTGATAACGGTTTGGATGCTTTTAATCAGGCAGATTACAAACATCTTTTATACATCCGGGATTTCAAAAAGCGCGTAAACGAAGTTTCGGAGAATTTTGGAGGCATTACTCACCTTCCTCAGGCCTGGAGTATGAGTTTCTTTTTATCCGCCGCCTGTGGAAATCTTCCAGCTCATTTCCACAACGCTAACCGCCATATCGGTAAAACGGTTTCAAGCCCCATTGAAACGGCACTGCTGCTTCGTTCTACACTGTCAGATCCCCTCTGTGGACGCACGGTACAGATTAATTTCGCCACGATCCTGCGGATGATGGTAAATCAAGGCTCGTTCTACACAAAACAGGTTCTGGGGGAAATGTGCGATGGTTCCCCGAGAGTCCTGGCTTTCATGCTGTTTGGCCTTTGCAATTTTAAACAAAATCTCCTCCGGGAGGAAATCAACACGGCAACTATTTTATCGGAACATCTTGGAGTTACAATTCCTCGAATAAATGACTACATGGCCGGGGGTCGCTTCGCCCGCATCAGTTATATTGAAGAACTTTTCCGCGTCAGTGAACAAATCATGGATCAATTCAATTCGTGGTATGCCCTGCGAAGCCATCTCAATGTATATCGAGCACCAATTTTAAAAACGATTTCGGAAAATCAAACAGATGATTTACCCGGTAATATTGATCAACTCATTAAGAAAGCCGAAACTATCACGGCAAAATGTACTTTTTCAAGTCGAGAAAAGAAACGACAGGAAGAAGCGAAAGCTGCCTGGGATGAAGTTTTCCGAGGTGTATCTGAACTCATTAAGAATGATCCTTCCGTTTGCGTAACACCCTGGTTTAAATCATTATGGGGTCGAAGTTATGAAGCCCTCATTGTTGCCGCCATAGTAAACAACTGGAAACAGGACATCGATAACGTCAGAAAATGGGTTTCAGTCCGCACGGGGAAAACACCAGTGGATGCAAATGAAATTCTGGATACCTGCATTGACGCTATTTACTTTAATGAAGAAGATCGAAAACAGTTGAAAAGCGATCCCTTCGTGAGACTGTGCGTATCAGCTCCCGAAGGAAAATATGATTTTACCATTGTCAGTTGTATGGGCGTAGTTACCGAAGGTGCCAAAGGCCGCGAACTTGAGGATGCTTATCGTCGCCTGTTTGAAACATATGGAATCCGGGTTTTGAGAGCTGACACAAAAACCGCCCGCAATCTGTATTTCAATGCCTGGCAGATATTAAAATCCCTTGATGATGTTGATGGGCCGTTTGGTTTCATTGGCTACAGTCAGGGTTGTGCAAATGCTCTCCGGGCGGAATCACTTCTCGCCGGGGGAACACCTCCAATGCGAGCCAAACTTGAGAGACTCAAATCCCGCAATCTGCTTTTCAGCGCCATAAACGGCTCTACTCACGGTAGCTGTGGCAACATTAAATTCATGAATGCTCTTTCGGAAATGGATAAAATACTCAAGTATTATCAGGCTGTTTTTTCCGGACGAGCCGTTAAATTTTTCCTTTCCAACCTTAACGCTCTTTTAGACTCAAGGAGCTTCGTCCATCTTCTCGGTGGCATGGAATCCCTTTCTCACAGTGGCGTTACGGAACTGGCGCGGGAAGGTCAGTTCAAGCGATACTGCCCCACAGCTATCATGCGGGGTATCGTTGAACCTGACAACACACCGGAAGCCCTGGATTTTCTTTCCAATACTCTCACTGCCCAGATTCAGTCTCAAAAACACGATACTCAAGTTCAGGTTGATGAAGCCTGCGGTCATTTCCTGTACGTGGAAAACGAAGCTAATGATATCCTGGAAGAAAACGACATGTCCGCCCTGATTCAGCGATGCCATCACTGGTCACCACTTATTTACGCAACGGAATTCATTACAACGAAGCGGGATACACTGCAGGCAATTTATGATATGCCAAAAGACCGCCATGTGTTTCCATGGGTGGAAAATCTCGCAAGATTCGGTATCATCTCCGTGGAGAACTGATCCCCCGGGTTTCCAGAAACGGCTCTACACCATGCGCATCTTATTCTTATTTCTAAGCTTTCTGCTCGTTTCGTGTGCGCCGCCATCGGTTTATGAAAAATCTCCCTGTGAAAAGTGCACGGTGGATCAAACATGCATCGACAATGAGTGCGTTAATAACGATAAAATCTGTGGCACTGCGATCTGCACTGCCGACGAGACGTGCACCGAAGGTACTTGCATTGATACATCAGGCAAATGTGGCGGAGTTTACTGCGAGGATCTTGAAACCTGCATCGATCATCAGTGTCGGCAAGTCCTGAACATGGCAACTTTCAACGTTTATGACCTTTCACTGCCCTTTGCTCATTCGAATTTTGCGCAGTTTATGGTTAATAACAATATAGATTTTATAACGGTTCAGGAAATTCAGCCTCAGGATACAGGGGCAGTACTGAATGCCCTCCGTTCCTATGACCTTGAATACTCGATGGAAATGTCTACTTACGGCGGTTACGGTGGCGATACGGGAAACGATTACCTTGCGGTTTTCTCACGCCATGAAATTCTAAGTGCAGACACAATTTTAGGAGGGACTTACACAGATCCTCTCACGGGTCAGTCCTTTTCATTTTCCAACATGCGCCCGGTTTTGCGCGTGGTCCTCAATGTTTTCGGCAATGAAGTAACGGTTTATAATTTTCACCTGAAAGCTCAGGTTCCCTATCCCGAGTGTGATAACTGCACATCACTGCGCCGGGCTCAGGCTCATGCTCTCGAAACCCGGATCATCGAAGATCACGACACATCTTCAGACTACATAATTTGCGCCGGCGACGCCAATACCGCCATTTCAGAAGACTTTGAACCGGGAAACACTCTTGATATGCTCACATTGAAATCCGACGAAGAAGCCTCAAACGATTTTCTACCCGTTAATCATGAACTTCTGAATGTCACCACCCACACGGATTTCGACTCGGAACTCGATCACATAATCCTGTCCCCGGCCCTCCAGACTCGCTACATACCCGATTCAGTAGAAGTAATCGCCCCCCTCCCGTCTCCTTCAGACCACAAAGCAGTAATAACCCGCATCTCCCTGGACTGAAACTCTACAGCGGTGCCCATGTTGGTTGAGCCAGAGTAGTTCTATATAAATATATCTCAGATAGCCAGGTACTCAGGTAAACAGGGGCAGGAGGAGCGGGGTTGGTGTTTATTTTGAAAGTATGTGTTTTGCAGGAATAGAGACCGCTTTATTATTAAACGGAAGCTTTTCAGCCCGGGGTGTAAACCCCGGGTTTCGTTGATGTTTCCTTCCTTTTCCCCTTTACTGCGCCGCCTGCGGCGGCGCAGTAAAGGGTGGTGGTGGTGACCAG
>JAHJMN010000117.1 GCA_018821305.1 Myxococcota bacterium | reverse complement strand
GTGTCCGGAAATTCGCTTCGCGAAGAATTTTATTAAAAATTCTATCCGGCCACTAGTAATATTTTCAACACCTTGCGGTTACTGTCCTGAACAAAAAATCGGCGAAAAATTTGATTTTGGGTATTTCAGGACAGTAACTAATTAGTTCGTGTCCTGAAATTCAATTTTTGTCAAAATTGAGCATGTTTAGGAAAACATGCTATTCAGGCCACTACAATAAATTCAACACCTTGCGGTTACTGTCCTGCGCAAAAAATCGGTGAAAAATTTGATTTCTTGTATTACAGGACAGTAACTAATTATGCTTTGATGTTGAATGTTTATGACCTGAACCGGGATCCTGTTTGCCTGCCCACCTGTGTCCCTGTTTAAAATTTCAGGGAAACAGGAAATCAGTAGCAGGAACAGGCAAGCAATTTCGCAACGCAGTGCGGAATGCAAGGCGAAAACAGGGGCTCTTTCCTGAAGTATTTCTTTAAAATTTTTCACAATCATATTACTCCGCAAGCGGTATAGGACACATGTCGAAGTAATGTCTTACTGCCCTGTTTTCAAGAAAATCTTCATGAGAGAGCTTGAAAGTTTAGCCCGCCAGCTTTTCCAGTTAAAAAAACTGATTTATAATTGAAATAATATTTTATTCATGACAAAGTCACTTTGTGGGATTAGCAGGTTTGCGTCTCACACTTCAGGGTAAATCAATTTTTGTTGATGATTGATAATATATCTTTTGCAAAGGAGGCGAAATGAGAGTTTCTAAAATTATTTGTGCGGTATTTACGGTCACATGCTTATTATCAACAACATCCACTTATGCTCAGACGAAAGAAAGTGACGGATCACTTCCTCCCTTGGTGGGTTCTGAGCCTGCAACAAAAGATGCAACTGCAACTCCGACAGTGGTGACAAAGACTGAAAAGCCAGCGTCTCCCAGCACGCAACCGGAAAATCCATCTGCACCAGCGAATGCGCAACCGGAAAAACCTACGGAACCCCAACCCGCAGGTCCTGTGCCTGTGAAGACAGTAGTTGTAAAGAAAGAGATTCCACACTTGAAAAGTTTTGCCGCCGCAATCTCATGGCGCAACAACTTCGATAGTGATGGTCCCGTGGGTGGCGCAATGTTTTCATTGTATTATTTCCCCAGTTACTATCTAGGTCTTGAAATCTCCATTTTCAACATCGTGAGTGCTACTTTCAAATCCCCTGAATATGGAGATCGTGGAGGTTTCGGCAGCGGTGTGACAGCAATGTTCTTTCCATTCAAATATAATCCTGTGGGATACAGTTACTATTTAAAAGCTGGAGCTGTGTATGAGCAGGTAGATTATGTTATTGAGCCTAAAATAGATGAGAATAAAACAGTAAACTATTTCGGGTTTGAGGCAGGTGCTGGAGTCATGTTTACGCTTGGAAGCACATTGAGCGTTGGTTTTGAGGCAACATTTCTGGGGTCTTTTACCGGGGACGATCCGCGACCTTTCGAACCGGAAGCAGCGGTTGGTCCCTTTGACAGGGCAGCACTGGTTTTAAAACTTTATTTGATGGCCAGATGGAATCTGGTTCACTGGGTTCAGGGTTCCGACGGTAAGTTCAGAGATGCAAATCGCGAACTGTAGACGAAGAGACAAAGGTTTGGATTTTAGAAGTGGTAGGAGAAGCCGGCGCTTATTGTGATTGAGTTAAGGTCCGGTGTTGTGCATTCTTCAACTCCCACAATATTCAGACATTCTTCGTTCCAGATTCCGATGCTGTAGCGCACCCGGGCATAAAAGCTGTAGTTTTCATCGATTTTATAAATGCCGGAAGCAACGATTCCAACATGCCAACCGTCGTAGAAGTTACTACTTCCGCCCCCGGAAAAAGTCTGTCTCAGGTACCCGAATTCAAGATCCCCGGCAATTGACAGCTTTTTATTAATTTTCTGGAGCCATCCGCCGGATATTGCACCGAATACGTTGGTTATTGTTATGTCAACGGCATCTGGGGCATCTTCAGCTTTGGTATCCGGCATTGCAAACTGGAAAACAACCCCCGCCCTGATATTTTTATTGAAATAGTAACGCCCGGCGACTTCCATTGAAGGACCAATTTTAAGGTTTTCAGCATCGCTACCAGTTCCATAAAATATACCGATGCTTCCTTCTGCCTGAAAGTGCTTTAGTCTCTGAGCATTAGCATCAAAAGCAATGAGCGAAATTATAAGTAAAGATAAATATGGTAAATATTTCATAAAAAACCTTTCAGGGAAAGCCCGTGTCCCCGTTTGACTTGGTTACTGTCCTGAAATACCGAAAACCAAATTTTTCGTCCGATTTTTGCTCAGGACAGTAACCGCAAGGTGTTGAATTTATTACTAGTGGCCTGTTCGGATTTTTAATAAAATCCTTCGCGAAGCGAATTACAGGACACGAACGACTTAGAGCATTCAGGTACTTTAACGTTTACATGAATCGTTACAAGGAATGCTCAGTCCGCATAGTCAGCTAAGTTCACCATAAAAAATCTAATTGTCAAGAAGGGGTTTTCAACTTTCAACGACTCAAATCGAAATTCCTCAGTGACTGGTGGATTTTTCGTTGACTTATCATGTCTGAAGTTTAGTCTGTTTTCCGTTTACGGTAATGTTTTCAGGTTGTTTGTGTTTTGTTTCATAACCCCCGGGCGTTTTCTACCTGGCTCAGTACCGTCTGAAAAGGATAACTTATGATTTTTTCACACAAAAATGCTCAGCCAATGTTTGTCCGTGGAGATCTGGACGGTTTTTTCGGCCTCGCTTTAGATAACCTTATACAGTATCTGCTCATTATTAGTTTAGGTACTGCAGTTTTAGGGTTTCCCGTATCACTTATCATCGGGAAAATCCTTCCCGGAGCAGCAATTTCCCTCCTTCTGGGAAATCTTTTCTACGCATGGCAGGCGCAGAAAGTCAGTGCGGAAACGGGGCGAAAGGATGTAACTGCTCTTCCTTATGGTATTAATACGGTTTCATTATTTGCTTATGTGTTTTTAGTTATGCTTCCGGTAAAAGTTGCCGCTCAGAAATCAGGGATGTCTTCTGCCGCCGCTTCAAATCTCGCATGGCAGATAGGGCTTGGGGCGTGTTTTGTGTCCGGTTTGATCGAGTTTGCCGGAAGTTTTGTTGCGCGGTTTATTCGTAAACTGACGCCCCGGGCTGCATTGCTCTCCACTTTAGCAGGAATTGCCATAAGTTTCATCGCTATCGATTTCGCGCTTAAAACTTTTGAATCCCCCTTGCTGGCAATGTTGCCGCTGGCTGTGATCCTCGCCACATATTTCTCCGGCATCAGGCTCCCTTTCAGGATTCCCGGTGGAGCTTTAGCGGTGGGACTTGGAACTGCAACGGCATGGCTGATTTTCCACTTTACCGGAACCGGGCCCGTAAGTTCCTGTGCTGTGTGTGCATCGAAACAATATCTGGGCTTCCATCCCCCCGTTCCCGTATTTGGCGATTTGTATCGAGGGCTTACTCATCCCATGGCCCTGCAGTTTATTATTCCCGTTATGCTTCCCATGGGTCTTTTTAACGTGCTCGGCTCCCTTCAGAACATTGAATCCGCTGAGGCCGCCGGGGATCGATTCAAAGAAAGACCCTCACTACTGGTCAACGGTCTGGGCTCAATGGTTGGAGCTGTTTTCGGTTCGTGCTACCCCACAACGATTTATATTGGTCATCCGGGATGGAAGGCTATGGGCGCTCGCAGCGGATACAGTATTTTAAATGGTGTTTTTTACACCCTTGTGGCTCTTTTCGGTCTTTCTTCTTTTGTTGCAGCAATTATTCCCATCGAAAGTGGCATGGCCATCGTGCTTTGGATTGGAATAATTATTACAGCTCAGGCTTTTTCCGCAAACTCAAAGAAGCACGCCGTTGCCGTTGCCGTTGGTCTTTTTCCAGCTATTGCTGCTTGGGGGCTTTTGGTTGTAACCCAGACCCTCGGGGCCGTTGCCAATGCGAAAGGTAATTTTGCAATTCCCGGAGAAGTTCTCGCAAACCCTGCAGCTTTCAAGATGGCTGGGCTGCACCTTGATGGTCTCGTGGCAATTTCTCAGGGCTTCATGTTTACCTGTATCATCTGGGCAAGCATGAGCGTTTATCTTATTGAGAGAAAGTTCCTGCATGCAGCATTCTGGGCTCTGGCGGGTTCACTTCTGGCTTATTTCGGATTTATCCATGCTGGAAAAGCATCTCCCAGCGGTGGAATTTACACGATTTATCCCGGAGCAGGTATGAAATGGGCTCTCAGTTACATTATGATTTTTGTTTTCTTTGTACTTTTACACTTTTGGTTTATAAAAAGCAGGCAGGATCTTGAAGACCCTGTGAGCCATGTTTAGAGTACTTTATAAGTTTGAATTTTGATCTCAACCTGGTACTTTGATGGTTATCCTGAAGTTCAGGAAATATAGAGGGAATTAGTTATGAAGATATTTTTATTTTTGTTTTTAGCTATCAGTGTTGGCGGTTGTACAGGGAAGTCTGGAAATACAGCAAAAAAGATTTCCGTTGGAAGTTTCGAGGGTTCGTTTCTGATGTCTGAAGATCTTCCGGGATACAAAAAGACTAATATGGACACATCGGATTCTGCTGGAACTGAGTCAGAAAGGAAAAAAGCCGGGATTCTGAAGTCTCAGTCCAGAGTCTGGATAAAATCTGACATGATAGCTGATTCACGGGCTCTTTTCGAAACGGAGAGTCAGGCGAAAGAATATTATTCTTCATCAACTTCGCGAGGTAAAAAGGAATTCACAAAGACTCGCGAGTGTCCGGTAAAAGGTATGACCTGCATGGTTTTTTCAGGTGAAATCCAATCTCCTGACAAGCAGACGGTTATTGCGGGAAGCAGCTGTTTATTCCGGCATGAGACACTGGTTGGTCGAATTTTCATTGCAACGAAGAAAACATCCGTTAATCTCGACGAAGAACGAATTGATAACCTGTGCCGTAAGGCCGCAGCAAAGATTATGAGGAAATAATGAATTGTCCAATTGATAAAACGCCCCTTGAAAAGAAAATATATGAAGGTGATGTAGAAATTGACATCTGTCCCGAGTGCGCAGGAATTTGGCTTGATGCGGGTGAGCTGGAGAAGATTCAGGATATCCGTGAAAATGATTACTCCAGTAAATTTGCCGAACATTACGATTCCAGAGCTGAATTTGAGAGTCAACTTGATGAAGAAAGTCGCGACTGTCCTTCCTGTGATGACGTTCTGATTAAGAAGATTTATGCCGGAAACAGTGGCATTCAGATTGATGTGTGTCCAGAGTGTCGTGGCATTTGGCTTGATGCTGGTGAATTACAGCGTCTTGAAATCTTTTTTGAAAAAGCCCGGGCGGCAAACCCTGGCGCTTCCCGTCTCGGCCTTTTCTGGTCCGGAATCAAAAACTTCTTCGTAAAATAGTAAGATAATTATTTCTTGTCCTGAAATTCAATTTCTTATTTAAAAAGATTTCGTCCTACTCTATACCGCTTGCAGAATAAAAGGATCGAAATTAGGAAATTGAATTAAAAATTACGTTTCTTTTAATTGTTAATTGATATTGAATGTTTACGACCTGTTCCTGAACCTGTTTTCCTGACTTCCTGATTACCTGTTAAAAAAGTCAGGAACACAGGAACTCAGTAACAGAAACAGGATATCAGGGGCCCTTTCCTTAAACATTTCTTTAAAATGAGTCACAATCGTATTACTAAGGAAGCGGTATTGAGGGTCTTTTATATTTATAAAATGAATGCGGTTTAATACTGGCGGCGGGCACTTACGCTCATGAGAAGGCCGGCGCCGATCATGAAGGTGAGCATGGAGCTTCCACCGTGGGAGAAGAGGGGCAGGGTGACACCGACAATGGGTAAAAGCCCCATAATCATTCCTAGATTAATGATCGTATGCCAGAAGAACATGGCGCCGACACCGATGCAGATAACGCTTGCGAACCGGTCTCGGGTGATTGTTGCAAGACGTATGGCCCACATGATAAGTACGAGGTAAAGTCCAAGAATTACGAGGGAACCGAGAAAACCCCATTCCTCGGACCAGACGCTGAAGGGGAAATCCGACCACTGAGCTGGAAGGAAATGGAATTGACTCTGGGTTCCCCGCATATAGCCTTTACCGAAAAATTTACCGCTGCCAATGGCAAAAATTGACTGGCGGATGTGCCAGCCTTCCCCCGTAGGATCCGAGGAAGGATCCAGGAAAACCAGAATACGTTTTTTCTGATATCCCTGAAGTACAAAAGTCCAGATGAGGGGCATCAGTATGGCAGCGGAACTTATCAGAGTAAGAAGGGATCGGATGCGAAGTTTCAGAAGAAACATTATGGAGAAGAATACGAGAAGAATAATCAGACCTGTTCCGAGATCCGGTTGAATCAAAATGAGGAGAAACGGAATGAATACCAGAAAAGCCGGAGGCATCAGTTCGGCCATAGTGCGACCTTCCTCGGTTTTGGGAGGAGATGCATCAATATGGTGTGCCATAGCCAGAATAACTGCGATTTTCATAAGTTCTGACGGTTGAATGCCGATGGGACCGATGTTCAGCCATCGGCGCGAACCGTGGGTTACCTTCCCGATGATTAGAACGAGAGCAAGGGCCAAAATCCCCATGATGTATATAAAGTAGGCGATTCTATTGTACACCCGATAGTCGATGGTAGCGGTGATAAAAAATGCACTACCACCAAGGAAGATCCAGTAAACCTGCTGGGTGAACATTGGAGTGTTCACATTGGCGCTGGCACTATGCAGGTTCATAAGTCCAAGCCCGATGATGGATCCGACGAGCAAAAGCAACGTCCAGTCAATTCTGAGGAAAAATCTGCCTTCTGGTTCAAACATGGCTATTTTCCTCCTTTATTTTTCTTTTCGGCAAAATACCCCTCGAAAATCTTCATAACGACGGGCACCGCAGCTTTGGCAGCGAAACCGCCATGTTCAACTAAAACAACCACAACTACTTCGGGGTTGTCATAAGGCGCAAAGCCCGCAAACCAGGCATGATCCTGAAATTTCCACTTGGATTCTTTTGCATCACTTCCGTCCTTTTTCATTCCGCGAACCTGTGCAGTACCAGTTTTGCCTGCAACTTTAAGCCCGGGGACTCGTTCTTTATATGCTGTACCACGACTGTCGTCCACAACACCAGCTAAAGAGCGGATGAGAAAATCATATGTTTCGTCTTTAAACCCGAGGCGACGGCGTACTTTGGGTTTGAAGCCCTGTACTAAATCTCCGTTCCAGGTGGTTATTTGTTCAATTATTTGAGGTTCAAGCAGTATTCCGCGGTTTGCGATGGCCGCATATGCCATGGCAAGTTGCAAAACCGTGGATTTGACATTTCCCTGACCAATGGCACTGTTTAAAGTGTGACCGATGCGGAAACCTTCCTGGAATTTCTGTGCATACCATTGTTTGGTGGGTATAAATCCTGATTTTTCATAGTTAAGACCAAGTCCCGTGGGGGCACCGAAGCCAACAAGACGTGCATATCTCGCCATTCGATCCATACCGACACGCTCGGAAAGCATAAAATAAAAAACGTTGCAACTTGCAACTATGGAGGATTCCAGATTTATCAGACCATGGGAATGAGTACAGGAAAAGGACGAGTTCCGACCGTACTCGTAGAAACCTTTACACAGGTGATATTCATTAAAATCGATGAGCTTTTCTTCATAGGCGGCAATAGCAGGAATAATTTTGTATGTGGAGCCCGGAAAATAGGTTCCCTGGATGACCTTATCAAGCATCGGATGAAGGGGAGATGAGTAAAGTTCCGATGCCCGTGTAGGTGAGAGTCGGCCAGTGAGTTCGTTGGGGTCATAAGCGGGTTTGGAGCTGTAAGCTAGAATGCGACCGGTGCGAACATCTACCATGACTGCGGCACCGGATATATGTTTTGCCATGGCGCGTTCAACAATTGTCTGAAGGTTGAAGTCGAGGGTCAGATACACGTTATGACCGGGGACGGGATCCTTTTTCCATGGGCGGGGCAGCCATCTTGCAGCTTCCCGGGAGTGCTGGGGTCGTCCTTTCGAGTCAGTAACGCGCCATATGAATCCTCGTTTGCCCCGAAGGTAGTTCTCAAGTTTAAACTCAAGCCCGTACTTTCCGCGCCAGTCCTGGTCTCGATAATTGTACTCAGGATAGCGTTTTTTGTCCTCCGCTGTCACTTCCCCCATGAATCCCAGAGCGTGGGATGCAAGCATGCTTTGAGGGTAGAAACGCTTTTCCATCGGGACTATTTCAAGACCCGGGAGCCTGTCACGATTGGATTCCAGAATCATTGCCCACTCTTTGGGGATGTCCCGCAAACCAAGGAGGGAAAAAGTACGTTTTTTGCCCTCGGCAAGCATTATCTTCTGGCGGATATAATCAATCTCAGTACGGCTGAGTTCAATCAGGCCCTGAAGAAACTCGAAGGCATCTTTCTTGAAAAACTGAGGAATTATAAAAACATTATATGAAACAGTGTTTTTTGCCAGAATTTTACCGTTTCGATCGTACATGATTCCCCGGGGAGCCTCTTCTGTACGCCTGTGAAGGAAATTATACTTGCTCAGTTCCCGGTATTCATTGCCGTACACAATTTGCAGTTGTACAAGGCGGCCTGCAAGAATCAGAAAACAGATGATTACAAATGCCGTGGCCGTTCGATATTTTTTTGCAAATTCACTGTCATCGTTGGAAAACAGGCGACTCATCGGAAAACTCCGTCGTGAGGCGCTTCATAGGTGAGAGCACGATCTATTTTCCAGAGGATGAAGAAATATACGGGACTGAATAATGCAGTGATAAAAGCCTGACGCGGGATCTGCCGTAAAAGTACCCAGGAATGTTTGAGTGGGTTAAGCCATTGTTCAAATGAAATAATCAGAAATCCGGCAAAAGCAGAGATTATAGCACCCATGAGGGCCTGTGTAATAATCGAACGCCCGTATATTTTGAAGGATATCAGCCTTATAAAGAAGTACATTACTACATAGATCAAACAATGAATACCAACGGGAGCACCTGTGAGTAGATCCATGAGGTATCCTGTGGCAAAGGAAGCTCCTGCTCCCCGGCTTGGTGAGCCTTTTACACCGTGCGCAAAATAGATAACTCCCAGAAGGCCGAACTCAGGGGCGGCGGTTCCGAACACCGGGACCACGGCCAGCAGAAAAGGCTGAACAACAAGAATTACAAAGATTGTGACACCAAAAAGGATTGCAATTCTCGGCATATCAATACGGTCGCAAACCCACCCGCGGCAGGGATTTTTCCTTGTCGCCGGTGGACGGGTTAGTATCCTGAGGCGGTGGAGGTGTAATTACCACCAGTACCTTGTCAAGCTTCGAGAAATCCACCGTAGCTTCAACGATGGCACTCTGGAACTTTCCGAATTCCTTTTTGTAGATTTGAGTTACCCGGCCCACGGGAAGGTCCGGAGGAAAACGAGTTCCTTGAAGTCCACCCATTCCGGAAGTAACCACTATATCACCTACTTTTATTTCCTCTTCTCTTCGGAGGAAGGTGAGCTTCGCTGTGTAATTCTTTTCGTCGCCGAGGCCAACTAAAAGGGCTTCAGTGCCGGTTCTTTTAACGACGACGGGAATCTTAACCCGGGGGTCAACGGACAGCAGGATGTCAGCGTAGGACCCATACAGACGATGAATTTTACCCACGACGCCATCGGGCGTTACCACGGGATCGTTTACGCTGACTTTTCCTTTGCCGCGATCAAGTCGCATGCGCAGAACTCGATAGTAAGGACTGAGGCTTTTGCTGATGACCCGAGCGGCAATCATTTCTGAAGGATTGGATTCTTTGAACCCAAGGATCTTTTCAACTTCTCTACCGCGCTGGGCCCAAATCTCTAAAATGGCATTATTGGCCTTTAAAACGCCGTTTTCCATTCTAAGTCGGTCGTTTTCTTTTTTCAAATTAACAAGGTAGATATAGTTCAGCCAGACATTCCGGGCTTTTGAATAGATAAAAAACGAAGCATGCTGGACCGGGGCACTTAACTTCAGAATGAAACGATCAAAATTATTAAGTTTTTCTGGATGCTTAATGTTTGCAAACAGGAATACAACCGGAAGAGCCAGCAGTAAAATGCTGAGGACAATTTCTTTGGCACGTCGGGAAAGAAGCATTGTAATTCACCTCAACCCTGGCGGACCAGTGTTACCTCTTTGAGGAGCCTTATTTCTTCCAGAGCTTTTCCCGTTCCTAAAACCACGGCGTATTCGGGGTTATCACAAACGGAGGCGGGAAGACCTGTCCCTTCCTGAATGTATAAATCCAGATTTCGTAGAAGCGCTCCACCACCAGTGAGAACAATACCACGTTCGACAATGTCTGCAGACAGCTCCGGTGGAGTCTGTTCCAGCACTTCTTTAATGGTATCTATTATAGACTGCAGGGGTTCAGCCAGGGCTTCATTAACCTGCAGGGAATTTAAGTGCATTGTTCTCGGTATTCCCGCAATGAGGTCGCGGCCACGGATATCCATTTCCATGGGGTCGCCAACGGGGAGAGCATCTCCAATCTGGATTTTAATGTTCTCAGCTGTTTGTTCCCCGACAAGGAAATTGTGATTCTTTTTCAAATAGTTAATGATGGATTCATCCAGCTTATTTCCACCGATACGAAGGGATTTTGCATATACAATTCCCGATAACGAAATTACGGCGACTTCCGTTGTACCGCCTCCGATATCAACAATCATGTTTCCCGACGGTTCGGTAATTGGAAGACCCGCTCCAATGGCTGCGGCCATGGGTTCCTCAATGAGATACACTTCCCGGGCACCCGCTCCAAGGGCACTGTCGATAACAGCTTTTCTTTCAACTTCTGTGATTCCCGCAGGGACGCAGATAATGATTCGCGGTTTTACGAGAGTACGTCGCTGGTGTGCTTTATTAATAAAATAAACCAGCATCTTTTCAGTAAGTTCAAAGTCTGCGATTACACCGTCTTTCAGTGGTTTGATTGCCTCAATGTTCCCCGGTGTTCTACCGAGCATTTCTTTAGCTTCAAATCCGAATCTGAAGGGACGTCTGCCACCCATGGGTGTTCTCTGCACCGCCACAACGGACGGTTCATGGCTGACAATTCCTTTTCCTTTAACAAAGGTAAGAGTGGTCGCAGTTCCCAGATCAATGGCAAGATCATTGGAAAAAAGACTGTATAGCCAGTCAAACATTCTTTTCACCTTTTAGGGAAATACGGTTTTAAAAGGATGCGTCATCCCCGGGAGCTGCGTCTACATCTCCCGGCTTAGTGGTATGACCGCTGCAGATTCCCAGTTCAACGTTACATTTCTGGCGATCAGGCAATGGACAGTCGCTGTCTTTTTTACAGCCGTTTTCAATGCTTGTATCTGAAGTGTCATCGCAGGATGCGACAAAACCCGCCGACAATATGAGCCCGGGTATCAGGAACATTTTTAAAATTAAAAACAGTAAATTACTGTGAATCCGTATTTCCATCATTTATAGTATCAGAATCATTTCCTGCGGTGTCTGTAATGCACTCATTTGGTGGGACACATTTTCCCTGTTCGTTAAGCAGATTCTGAACGCAGCATACGAGACCTTCCTCGCAATCTTTATTAACGAAACATGAGTTGCCTTCCGCTTGCGTACAGGCAGAACCCAAAATTACAAACATAACAGGAACAATCAGTTTAAACATAATAAATATCTACTCACGACTGCTGACTACAAATCACATTCATGAACTGCCGGGTCAATACAGGTGCCTTCATTCTGGTTTGCCGGAATACAGCAGATCATTCCGTCTTCACAATCAGCGTCATCGCGTCGTTCACATCGATCACCTTCACCCTGAGTGCAGGAAAAGAATGTCAATGCAGCGAGAAAAAACATAATTTTTTTAATATGCATCACTTATACTCAATATTTTCAATGGCGTACTCACGAACGCCTTTGGAAGTTTTAAATTCAAATTCATCCCCCTTTGTTTTCCCGATAAGGGCTTTTGCCAGAGGGCTGGTGATGGAAATCGTTCCCTCGTTGGGGTTTGATTCATCCTCACCGACAATCTTATACACCAATTGTTCTCCCGTATCCATATTTTCAAACGATACGGTGGCACCAAAAGCGATTTTTTCCGTTTTTATTTTCTTCGGTTCGATGATATCAGCTCGTGCAATGCGATCTTCCAGGTAGGCAATCCTCGCATGAAGATGTGACTGCTTCTCTTTTGCCGCATGATATTCAGCATTTTCTTTCAAGTCACCGTGAGCCCGAGCTTCTTCAATATCTTTTATATTCTGAGGGACTTCAACGTTTTTCAAATTGTGAAGTTCCACTTTCAGTTTAGCAATGCCATCGGGGGTAATGGGATATTTGTTCATTATTTACTTCCGGCCTTTTTCTTTATGAATTCACCTCTGAATACCTGATGCTCGTTTTCGTTCAGAATAGACTCAACATAAGAACGGACATTTTTAATGGACCATTCCCGCTCAATGATTGCATGAAGAATTTTATTTTTTACCCGAAGGCTTTCGTCTTTCTCTGGCAGGAAAAGGCCAAGGAGCGGCTCCCGGATAAGATCATCCGGAGCAAATTTCAGAAGATATTCAACGGTCATAAAGCGAATTGTTTCATTTGTGTCTTCAATATAGGGAATAATTGCTTCGGCGAGATCCCCGCGTTTCCAGTCAATGAGAAAACTGAGAATTTCTTCCTTACGAAGGGGATCCCGTTCGTAGCCCGGGGGATTTGCTTCAATAAGTTCCTTGAGAAGTTCAATCATTTTTTCATCAGAGTTGATAATGATTCTGTATAGTTCCAGTGCTTGACTGACACTGTGTACAGGACTGACAGTGGGTCCTTCTTTTGCAAAAATGAATTTTTTAATCTGAGGAAGAGCTGTTTCCCCGAAATTAAGAAGCGCTTTGGATACCCATTCGCGTTCTTCTTCGTCAGTAACAACCCCACCTTTGCCGTCGGCAACTATTGTAAACCGCCGCAATAACCCATATATCGCTTCAGGAGTTCCAAGATTACGCAGAAAAATTAAAGCGTTATACCTGTCTTCCGGTTGAATCCGTTTATTGATTGCTGTAGCGAGATTCTTTTCAAGGGCTCTTGATGCCCGTTCTTCTTTGTTAAAAATTGCACTGAAAAAACCCATAAGGACCACCTCTACTGGTACCCGACCACACGGGCGGATGCATTATAATTTTTATTTAACGAAAAACAAGCTGAAGGTTAACTTTTGATGGATTCAGGGAAATTTCGCAGGGGGAAAATTTTTTTCAAAAAAAAATGCACTCATTCTGCAACCGGAGTTCAAAAGTCGCGAACATATAGCAACTGACCGGCGCAATGGTGCTCCGGTTTCAACTAACCTGACCGGTGCAATGGTGCTCCGGTTGAACTAAATCTATAGAAGGATTTATTATGAAAAAAGTTACATTAATTTCCATCGTTCTTTTAACAACTCTTTCCTGCTCTTCTGAAAAAGCTCCGGCCCCGGAATCAACAACTGGTGTGCGTTTCGAGTCTCTCAGTTGGTCACGTACGCAGCCAGCTCCTTCAATGGCAGTATGGTCTTTCAAAGGCGGAAGTACATCCGTAAAGGCTGATGCCGTTAACCTTAAAAACTTTGATGATCTCACGGGATTTTCAACATTTATTAACAGAAATGGTGAGTCCGGAGCACAGATTCCTGTTTTTAAGGATAATGCCGTAATGTTTACTACGGGTGATACTATAAACTCGGCACTTTTGCGCAAGCCAAGCATTGCAGGGCTTGAAACGGTGAAAAGCCTGGATTTGAGCCTTTTAAAGACCGAGCGTCTGAAGAAACTGTTATCGCAAATCACTGTTAAAGACGGTCTTTTGTTGACGCTCTCCTCAGATGAAGACCTGAAATATCTGGAACCGCTTGCCGGAGCTGTTGAAGGGATCTTCATTAGAGAATTTAAAACCGGTGATCTCAGTGTTTTCAAAAATTTTGATAATCTTAAAGTTATTGGAATGAATGTAGATTCTGAACTTAAAGCCTCGGAGCCAAATAATAAGATCCAGTCGGTCTTTCTCAGCTTCGTTGCCGGCAGTCGCACTGCAGCTTCTGTACAAATTGCAGCGTTGCAATCAACTTTTCCAGAGTCAAAAGACATTGAAATAAACGGTTCAATTGATGAGCAGGCTCTCGAGGCAATAGCTAAATTCCGCCCTGTTACTCTGAAGGTGTCCCGTGTTTTTACCGATGAAAAGACTTCCTTCTGGAAGAAACTGGACACTACTCGACTTGTGGAACTTGACTGGACAGGTATCCGTCTTCACGAAGATGAACTTGCTAAAAAGGAACTTGGAAGCCTTAAATCTTTGAAAGTTTCAGTAAAAACCATGATTTCTGAAGTTCCTGCTGTAAAATATCTCAAGATCCATGCGACCATGAACCGGGAGCTTATTGAGAAACTGTTTGGAACAAACGCAATGTACCTGAATCTTGAAAATTACGGCAAGACCGTAGTTCTTGGTGATAAAGATTGTAACGAAAACCTCCGTCACCTGCATCTTTCCGGTATCGAATGGGCCGGAAAATGTCCTGGACTTAAATCATTAAGTATTCAAGGTTACAAGAGCTCCAATTTGGATAATCTCGCAGAAATGAATCATCTTGAGTCCCTCAGCCTCGTAGTATCCAATGAAATCTCTGCGAAAGTTCCCGGGATTGATTCTCTTAAAAAAATATATGTTAATACCAGCAACGAAAAAGCCAGTGTAAGTATCGGTTCAATGAAAAACCTCAAAAATGCATATTTTTCCGGACAGAACATTACTTGGTCCCCTTCCGCAAGCACCGATTTAGAGACTCTGGTTCTTTTTTCCTGGGACAAAGCCATGGTTAATGGCCTCAATGCAAAACTTAAAGTTTTTGTAACCAGTTCCAAAAAATCCGAAAGTGATTTCAGCGAAGTCAGAAGTACAGTGAAATCCGCTGCAATGGTTATCCACACAGGTTCTTCAAGCAGTATCTTCATGGAATCTCACTGATTCAACCATACCTTCTCCTTCTCCTTTTCCTTCTCCTTTTCCTCCACCTTCACAATGTGCTTCTTTTGACTATACCCAATGCTGTTTGGATATAGTTCGCGTCCTGAATGAAGTATTAATCCAAAAAAAAGTTGACCGAAACGTTCTTTTAATGTCAATTATCTTCATGGAAATTGATTTTCGGGATTTATCCCATCGCGAACTCACTGAAATAATACTTAAATGTCCGGCCGTCACCACGGAAGTGATCCTTGCGGAACTGAAAATTATCAGTCGAAAAGTGTTCAAAACTGAGAACTGGTCCGGGAGTTTCTGCATTCTTGGAACCAGTCATTGCACGGTTGTTAACGGTGATGCTGGAACGGATCTCATCCATATAATTACCTGTGCAGATTTACCTGAATATGAGCATGTTACGGAACTTGTCCGGAAAGAACTTCAGGAAGGGACAGTAACCCTTTACACTGAACTTGATTCCAGAGATTTCGGCCTTATTTCCAAGACGATTCATAGTGGGGACCTCAGAAATCACACTCCCTCTGTAAAACCTGAATTTGAAGATCACTTTACCTATCCGGGCCCAGGAAATCCTTCCACAGATCTGTTTATCTGGGGTTGGGGCAGCATGCTGATTTGTGCAAGCGAACATACGTACCCATCGGAAAACGCTACAGTTCTGAACATTCTTAAAATCACCGGCTGAAGTGCCAGTACATGCTTTGCACTGTTTGCGCTGCAAATCGATAGTCGGTGACTGCAAATATCAACAGAGACCCGGGCGTCCACCGTTACAAATTGAAGAAAACTTTAAAAGTTAATATTTCACAGCAGTGACTAATTGCCTATCAAGTGATTTTCATGTATCATTCTGAATGCAGACCGCCCTGAATCTTTATTGTGGATTTTCAGGAAAGCTGTTTTTACGGAACTTATTTTATAAATGGCGAAATTTCCTCAGGATCCACTCATTGGAACCAAAATAGGTGACCGACTTACCTTAGTCGAAAAAATCGGCAAAGGCGGTATGGGTACTGTCTACCGTGCACGGCATGAACTTCTCGAAAGAGATTTTGCAGTTAAAGTTCTGCGCAGCGATATGCGCAAAGACCCGGTTGTTGTTGAGAGATTCAAGCGTGAAGCTCGTGCGGCAAGTCGTCTTGAGCATCCCAATGTCGTTTACATCAGTGATTTCGATCAGATGCAGGATAACCGGTTCTATATTGTTATGGAATATATTGCCGGTAAAAGTCTTCGTCAGATCCTCCAGGACGAAGGTCCTCTCGATATAAATCGAGCCTGCGCTATCCTTACCCAGGTAAGTGATGCCCTTGATTATGCACATGAAAAAGGCGTTATACACCGGGATCTGAAATCCGAAAATATTTTTATTCACATACAGCGGGGCGAAGAGCGGGTTAAAATCCTTGATTTCGGCCTTGCTAAAGTTGTCAGTGACGCTCTCGATTTTCAGAGCATTACAAGTGAAGGCCAGATTTTCGGTACTCCCGAAACCATGGCTCCTGAGCAGATTACTTCCGGACATCTCGATCATCGTGTGGACATCTACGCGCTGGGCGTTCTTACATATGAAATGCTCATTGGAAAACCTCCATTTTCAGGGCCAATGCTGGCAGTGCTTATGTGTCACAAAAAACAACCAGCTCCGGCTCCATCCCTTGCCCGCAGCGATGTGCCAGCAGTTTTGGATTCTCTGGTTCTTAAAGCCATGGAGAAAGAACCTTCAAGGCGGTTTTCCCGCGCTGCGGAAATGAATTCCATCTACAAAATGGTCCTCAAAGAACTGACCGACTCCGGTAAAAAGATTACCCTCGTCGGAGCAAATTCTCGGGAAATAAGATCCCCTGCCATCAGCGTTGAAACGGACTCCAGAGCAGCAATTGAACTCAGTTATCGTGAATGCCTCATGGAAATAGCAGAACAGATGTCCGATCGCGGTATTGGTTCTTCACACATCAAGGAACAGCTCGAAATTCTTAGAGAAAGCTCGGAAAGTCTTGCCATATTACGTGAGGAACTCAACGTATCCACACGACAATTTGAGAAAATTGAAGAAACGGGACGAGAGCGTACCAGCAAACTCAGACATGCTATCATCTCCCTCAACATGGAATACAAAGCCCTGATTTCTTCCGGAGCATCTTCTGAAGAATGCAGTGATATTCAGTATCAACTTACGGAACTTGAAACACAACTGGAAAAACTTACGATAGGCCAGGAAGAGCAGGATAATTCCTTTGGTGACGTAATTAATGCCATCCGTCGAAAAATAGATGAGTCCATTTATCGCCTTGAAGAGGCTTATATTGGCCTTTCTGAATTAATAGAATCTTCCCGCCATTTAATAGGCAGTTCATCAACTCTTAAAACTGCGTTTTCCCGCTACGATGAACTTAAAGCTGCCCGCCGCATTTGAGACGGCCCTCTGAAAAATGAATGTTACGGGGGCTCAGTTATCGTCGGGTTTTGTATCGGGAGTCAGTTCGTTGGCAAGAAAATCCGCTAGAACAAGGGAGGAAACCTGCAGCCCTTCTTGCGTAGCGAGATTCTGCAGGTAATAAATGAGATCCCTCGCCGTGGGTCTATCTTCAATATATGTTTCAAGACCCCAGAAAATAATTTCTTCCAGCAAAGGAGGGATATCCGGCCGGAACTTTTTCATGGATGGAATGTATCCCATTCGGCTTTTTACAGCCAGGGGATTTACCAGCGCAAGTACTTCATAAAAACAAACCATCAGAGAGTAAATGTCACTGCGGGCTTCACCGATTTCCCCCGTTTGATGCTCCGGCGGCATGTAGCCTTTTTTTCCGGGTACTTTCTTAAATCCTTCAAGGCGGGTGCCTGCCTGTGAGATGCCGAAATCTGTAAGTTTGACTTCTCCACTGCGGGAAATGAGTATATTCGACGGACTGAGATCCCTGTGAATGATCCCTTTGATATTTTTTTCGTAAATGAAAATGGTATGAGCATAGTCAAGAGCCTGTAGCAGCTCAGAAAATATAAAAACACTTATGTTGATGGGCATGAAAATAGTTTTATGGACCAGAGCCTTGATGACGCCACGGAGATCAAGCCCATCTACCCATTCTAAAACGATGTAGTAACGTGCGTTGTCATAGAAAAGATCTACTACCCGAACTATATTGGAATGGTTCAGGTTCGCATGTAGTCTTGCTTCGCTGAAGAACAAATCAACCAGAGGCTTTTTATCCGAGAGACTAGGCAGGAGTTCTTTTACAGCAACAGGGAGGTAGAAACCTTGAGTGCCACCGCGATATCCTTTATAAACGGCACCCATTCCACCTACCGCCAGCAGGCGACTTAATGTGTATGTGCCATTATTAAGGCTTGTACCACGGGGAAGGGGAACGTAATCACTCATAAAGAAGATTATCGGTCTGAACTTCTATTTTGTAAAGACTTGTAGTAATGCCGGGGCGAGCTTTTTTATCACCAGCAATTTTCAGGTGCCAGTTTTTCGGGGGGATGGAGTAGGCTACAAAGTACACAACACCGCCTACATCACCGGTATCAGTGGATTTCATGACAATTCGACTTGCACCGGAAGTGAAGGCAGATGTAAGGTTTCTCCAACCGAGACCATGAAAATGATAAGGACAGGCATCACCCTGACATCTTGAAACTGGTCCCATTTGACTGCGGAACTTGGCCCGGGCTTTTCCCGTTGAGCGGGCAAGAACAAAATCCGGTGTTCCGGGAAGTTTGATGTCAATAATGGATTTACCTGTGGTCTTGGGGCGAAGGGCAATGCGAACAATATATTTGTAGTTGAGAAGTCCGCTTGCTTCCGCATCAATCCCATGTCTTTTCAGCATGGTGCTGAAAGCCAGTGGCGTAAGGGATTTGAGTGGTGATTTGGCAGCAACAGGTTTAACTGCAGTTTTAACAGGAGCTGCTACATCAATGGGGGCTTCGACGGTTTTTGCAGCATTAGAGTATCGATGAGCATTCAAAACGCCAGTTGTTTTAGTTGATTTCCATGCAGCATAGCCGGGAAGGGTTTTGAATCCGACCCACATAATGAAATTTCCAGCGAATTTCGTGCTGGGTCCACTCCGGACTTCGAATCTTGGGGATTTAATGATACTTGAAAAATCATACCACTGTTTTCCGTTGATTTTGTAGGGGCATCCCCTTGTCATGTCCGGCTTACAAGTCTTTGAGTCACCGATGAAAGTTGTGGCAGTTTCCACGTTATCAGTCCAGGCAAAGATGTAGACTTTGTCCGGTTTTCTCTGAAAATCAGCTGTAAAGTCAGCATAGTTTTTATAATCAAGGCCGGACATTTGAATGCGGACCCAGTGGAGGTTAGAGTTCAGGATAGCGGGATCCGTAATGTAGTCTTTTTTCATGCGACCAAGGGGGCTTGCATTTACTTTTTTAAATGGAAAACGTTTGAAACCAGCTGGAATGGCCACCGCAGGTTTAACCGGAACCACGGGAGGAGCCACGGGTTCAACGATGGGCTGAACGTCGGGTTTAACTTCAGGCTTAATTTCAGGTTTAACTTCAGGCTTAATTTCAGGTTTAACTTCAGGTTTAACAACAGGCTTTACTTCAGGTTTAACTACAGGCTGAACAATATCCGTGGGATCCGGAGGAAGATCCGGTTTGGGATCCGCCACAACATTAAATGTCTTAACGGCAATCGAGTCCATGCCGAAATGCGGCTGCTTGATGTTGTAATAATACATCAGGGGAAATGCATCCGCCCCAAGCCAGATGATGGTTTTTGCTTTATCTTTCGAGGCACTCCGGCTGACAACAAGCAGGTGTTTTTGTTTTACAATATTAAATATATCTATGGGTCCCTCATTGGCGATGCCACCACCAGGGCAGTTATGCTGAAGGGTTTTCTCATCCCAGGGACATTTCTGATACTGGGAAATCATTACGCCACTTCGGCCTTTTATGTCCGTGGATGCGGTGGCAAGAGCTTTAAATGGAAGGCTTTTAAAGTAAATAACTGTCTCACTCAGACCTTTCGGTCCGCCACCGCCGTTAATTTCGATGCGTATCAGGTTTTTTGCTTTTATAAAACCAGCGGCATTGTTGCGGATTTCACTTTTCAGCAGGGTGGTCATCTGAGTTTTTGTGACTCTTGTGGATGCGGGCTCGGCAATTTTTATCCAGGTTTTGTTGGCATTGGATACCGAAGGCAGCATCAGGAGGAAAGCTGTAATTAATATACGGTTCATCATTTTAATATCTCCAATCAGTTTTCCGCAAAGTCCGTTGGTTTATAAAGCTAGACCCTCGTGACTGTGCAGAAAACCATTACTATTGGTTAATTTAATACACCTGTGGTGTACGTTCAATGTGGAAAATTATTTACACATAATAATGATGTAAAGTTTTTTTTACTGGTCGTCATATTTAAATTGAAAAAGCGATAAAAAGACCCGGAACATCGGACCATGAGTTAGTTCTTTACAGGTTTTTGCAGACTGTAAAAATAGTAGTAGCTGCAAATACTTAGACTTGACTTGGTGTCACTTATGGAATATTAAAAGTAATCTGAAGTACTAAAGTCTCCTAAGTGGGAGAAGAAAGACAAAAGTTCAATATGAAATCAATCTTAACTGTATTTTTGATCATTTTTTTTGTTTTTTCCTGCGATGATACTTCCTCAACAAACAACTCAAACAACACAAATAACGATGCAGGCACTGACGCTGCCGATTCTGACGTCATTGAAGACTCCGGAGTAGTTGAGAATCCTTACTGTGTTTCTATCAACGAACCCACGAGACCCTTTATCCAGGATGGGACGGGATCCGGACTTTACAGCGTTGCTTCCGACATCACTATCCCCACAACGGAAGGAAATCTTCGTTTGAGCGAAATCTGGACCGGTTGTGACAGTATTCTATTCATTCCCGAAAACCCCAGTCAGAACGGTGATTTTCCCGGCATGACCTGGTCAAGAGATATAGCTGCTCTTCTGGACAATATCCCTGAAAATGTGCACTTGTTCTTTATTTCCGATACGGCGGATGAAACGGCCAGAGGGGAAAGCCTCACTGCTCTTCAGGCCCTTTTCGATGCTGAATTTGACGACATGCCGATACCTCATGCTAATCACTGGCGTGAAAGAGTGCACTTTGTCACAGTTCGCGCCCGGGATGCCGAGGGTTTTTTAGGAGATCACTTCCCGTCCCCGGGTTTCGGTCTTGGGATCGATCGTTTTCAGCGCCTGCGGTACATCGGGAGTTTTGCGGATCCTTCTCGATACAACGAATCCGTAGGCTGGTTCGAGCCTAATCTCTCCTTCGTACGAAATGAATCAATTTATTACAACTTTGAGAGCAAACGGGAAGAAGATCTCGCACTTAACACCTGGGAAACGCTGCCGCTTATTTCGGAAAATCCCGTTGCCGGGGATCACTTCTTCACCGTGGATTTCCCCTCATCAGCGGAAATGGAACTCTACGACACCATGATCTTTGATATGACTATGCGCTGTGAAAACGGCGGAGAGGTTGGGTCTTGTCCTGAGTGGGATCGCCTTGTCCATCTCTACCTGTGTACCGACTCCACGGATGAGAGCTGCAACCTTGAAATCGGTCGATGGATCACATCATATCATCGCCACGGTCGCTGGGTACACGACGTTTCCCCCCTCATGGGTCTTTTTGCAAATGGTGGAAATTTCCGGTTCAAGTATTACAGCCAGGATCCCTGGATCGTCACCCTCACTGCCAAACTTACCAATAAAAACAAAACACGTCGCGTAAGCAGTGTTCATCCGCTCTGGAGCGGATACTTTGAATTCAATGAAACCTATAACGATAATTTTACCCCCGTTGATGTCACGATTCCCGATAATTACGGTAGTGTAGAGCTCGCCAGTGTAATTACCGGGCATGGTATGAGTAACCCCGGAAACTGCGCGGAATTCTGCAATACAGAGCACACGTTTTCCATTAATGACGGGGATGTTGTGCGCAGCTTTACCGAAGCAGGTCGCATGGTGGACTGTATGTTGAAAAGCGAAGAAGGCACCGTTCCCAACCAGTACGGTACCTGGTGGTATGGTCGCAGTGGCTGGTGTCCGGGTAAAGAAGTTCAGCTTGTTACTGAAGATATCACTACCCATGTATCTGGTCCCGGAGTCAATCAGGTCAGTTATACTGGCTTTTACAATGATCAGCCATACACCGGGGACAACTGGCGCGGTATTATGATTACAGCTTTTGTAGTGGTGTATACGGAATAGTTAGTTAATGTCCTGTAATACTATCTTTTCAAGTTTTACCAAAATTCGACACAGGACATTAAGAATGAAGGTCGCTATCGGCATCTGCTACGCAGTTGCCTGTCGCCTCCGCGCTTCGCTGCGCGAGAGCGCTATGCTTGAAATTATTGCAGTGTTCTGAATAGCATGTTTTCGTAAACATGCTCAATTTTGATAAAAATTGAATTTCAGGACACGGACTAGTTATTATTGATAGTTTAGAAGGGAATGACAATGGAAAATCTAAAATCCGAAGAATTTAAGAATCTGACACTCAGGGTATTTGGCGCAGTGAAGGATGGCGCAGTTATTTCCGTGTTGTCCGATGTGCCCGACAATATTGACGATGACGATGATAAATGGCTCGAACAGCGTCAGATGGCCAGCGAATGGATACCTGTGCTCCGGGAAGCTTTCCCAAAAGCCACGGTGGATTTCGTTCAGTATCGCTCCGTGGGTCGCAATAACGGTAATCTCCCGACACGATGTGCGGTGAACGTGAATACCAGCGACATCTGGCGGGATGAATTCAACAATAACGATTTCTCGAAAGTTCTGGAGCGCTCCGATATTATATACGCTCCAACCCGGTATTCCACAACCGCTCCGTTAAAGAGCTCCGCATCGCAGTATCAGTATCGCGCAGCGACCATGCCCGGTTTTACCATGGCTATGGCCGATGCGCTCCGGGTTGATTATACCGAAGTAAATCGACGGGTTATGCTGCTAAAAAACCTTCTGGATAGAGCTACCGGAGCGCTTGCTTCCTTTACTGTAGCGGGTGAAACCTGGAAGTTTCATATGGATTTGCGTCATCGCACCGCTCATGCCAGCGGCGGTATTTTAAACACAGGCTGGGTTGCAGGAAATCTTCCCAGTGGTGAAGCTTATATCGTTCCTTACGAAGGTGAAATTGAAGGCGATCCTTCCTTTACTCGTGGGTATCTGCCTGTACAATTCGGTTCCGAAGTTGTTGTCTACCGCATTGAAAACAACACTGCAGTGGATGTAATATCCCAGGGACCCGCTTCCGATACTGAACGCAATGCCATCCGGGAAGAAATCGCCTACGCAAACATTTCCGAGCTCGGTCTCGGAGTTCTGGCAGATTTCGGCATCAAACCCGCCGGTGAAATTCTTCTCGATGAAAAACTCGGTCTTCACATTGCATTCGGTCGCAGTGAGCACTTCGGTGGCACCGTCGGTCCGGACAAATTCACTTCTCCGGACAAAGTAATCCACATTGATCGGGTTTATATTCCCGAAACCCAGCCCCTCGTGAAGCTCAATTATCTAGTCCTCGAGATGGACTCCGGTTCCGAAATCACCCTCATGGAAAACGGAACCTACCTCCCAAATATATTCTAATACCGCCTCATGAGGTAATACGATAGTAAATTAATTTAATGAAATGCTTCAGGAATGAGCCCCCTGATTTCCTGATTGCCTGAAATTTTAAAAAGGGACACAGGCGAACAGGCAAGCAGGTTCAGGAACAGGTCATAAACATTGAACATCAAAGCATAATTACAAATGGCAGGATGAAAACATACACTTTTCACTTTTCGATCCTTATATTCCGTAAGCGGTTTAGCGAAGGGATCAAAGATGCCGGAAGGCATCGAGGCGGCGGGTACGGCAATTTCGCAACGCGAAATGCGAAGAGGGTAATCACATAGACGTGAATGACGCCACCACCTGTAAATCATACTTCGACCCTGAATCCGCGGATCATGAGCCTGTGCCCGCACAGGCGAAAGTTTATCAGCCCGGGGTGTAAACCCCGGGAATGAATGCATTTTGTTGCCTTTCCCCCTTTTGTTGCGCCGCCGAAGGCGGCGCAACAAAAGGGGGAAAGGACTATTTTTTCGTAGAAAAAATATGTTGAGAGCCAAAACTTTCCATATCTTGGAGTAGCCAGGGGTAAAGGATGCGCAGCATTCGCGCCCCTGGACAAAATGCACCAACGCCACAAGCCATGCAATGGCGCCCCAGACTCTGAAAAATCGGGGTTCCTGGAAAGCCCGGGAATAAATCATTAACTCCCAATAGTTAGTTACTGTCCTGAAATACCGAAAATCAAATTTTTCGCCGATTTTTTGCTCAGGAC